>DATBDZ010000204.1:0-13250 GCA_036276235.1 Humisphaera sp.
GGGCTTTTATCTGATCGAAGCCGCGGACCTGGATGAGGCACTGAATATCGCTGCCCGCGTGCCGGGCGCCCGCAAAGGCACTGTTGAAGTGAGGCCGGTTATGGAGCTGACCGGCATGCCTTTTGAGAACTGATAGAGGCAACAACAACCGTATAGAACGAAACCAAACCGAGTCGCAAATCTGATATTCGAAATTTGAAATCTGAGATCTGAAATCTCAAATTCAAGAACTGGAGTCCCCATGAAAGTCATCGTCTTTGTCAAAGCCACGAAGGAATCCGAAGCCGGAGTCATGCCCAGCCAGCAACTGCTTGCCGACATGGGCAAATACAATGAGGAACTTGTGAAAGCTGGCATCATGCAGGCCGGCGAAGGGCTCAAGCCCAGCTCGATGGGCGCCCGCGTGCGATTCTCCGGCGCGAATCGTGCCGTGACCAAAGGGCCGTTTGCCGAGACGAGTGAGCTGGTCGCCGGCTTCTGGGTGTGGAAGGTGAAGTCAATGGAGGAGGCAATCGAGTGGGTCAAGCGCTGCCCCAACCCGATGATGGGGCCATCAGAGATCGAAATCCGCCCCGTCTTCGAGCCGGAAGATTTCGGCGAAGCCTTCACGCCGGAGCTGCGCGAAAAAGAAGAGAAATTGCGCCAGCAGCTTGAAGGGAAGCAGTAGTAGGCAGTAGTCGGAAGGCAGTAGGCAGAGAACTAAACGCATGATCTGCGTTCTCTCTGCCTACTGCCTCCTGCATTCTGACTACTTTTCCACTGCCCGATTAAACCGATTCTCCGCCTCATCCCACCGCACGACATTCCACCAGGCGGTGATGTAATCCGCGCGGCGGTTCTGATACTTGAGGTAGTAAGCGTGTTCCCAAACGTCCAGGCCGATCACCGGGAATTTGTTTTCCATGATCGGGCTGTCCTGATTCGGAAGTGACGCCAATTCCAGTTTTGTTCCGTTCTTCATCAGCCACGCCCAGCCCGATCCAAAGCGCTTGATCGCCGCATCGGTGAACGCTTCCTTGAATTTGTCGAATGAGCCAAACGTGGAATTGATGGCGGCGGCGAGATTGCCGACCGGATTCCCGCCCGCCTTGGGGCCGATCGTTTGCCAGAAGGTGGCGTGATTGTGATGCCCGCCGCCATTATTGCGGACGGCGGTCTTGATCGCCTCGGGGACGATTTTCAGATTGTCCTTCAACAGCTCGTGAACCGGCATTCCCTGAAGATCGGGGGCCTGCTCGAGCGCTTTGTTGAGATTCGTCACATAGGCGGCGTGATGCTTGCCGTGATGAATTTCCATCGTCTGCTTATCGATGTAAGGCTCCAGCGCATCCGACGGGTAAGGCAACGGGGGCAGTTGAATCGCCATAAACCAAGCTCCTTCCAAGAATTCCCTGTCATCCCCTTTGAATGAACTGAGCGTATGCCGACCGCCCAAAGCGGTCAATCCAAACATTCTCCGAATTTTGCTCTTGCAATATGGTGGATGTTAGGAGATAATCCACCTAACGTTATCGGACGGGCAAAGGAGTTGCAATGGTCACAAATCGGCAAATCGAGCGGCTATGGACGGCCAAGGGATTCACCAAATTGTATCAGGAGTTGGTGGCCTCCCGTCCCGAATCTGGCTTCGAACTCCAACCGAACACAACCGAAGGTGAAGCCGCCGCGGCGTTGGCGATGATTCGCCTCGACGAGCTGAGCCAATCGTATTTGCCGCTCTATTCCCGCCTCATTCGGGCAATTCTTTGCAAACAACAGGACGACGGCGGCTGGGGTGATTTGCCGACGACCGCTTTGTGTCTTCGAGCGCTTCTTGCCGGTAATGGCGATGGCCTGGCCATCGAACGCGGGTTGGAGTATCTGGCGAGCCTTCAGAAAGAGGAAGGCATCTGGCCAGCCGCCCCCATTCGGCGACTGCCGGAAGACCCGCGCGTCTCCCTCTTCATTCTCTATCAACTCGGCGATCATCCGCGTTTTCGGGCGGCCGTCGATTTCAGCCGTGCTGTGAGTTGGTTTGAATGTAACCGCCATCGCCTCGACGCCAATCTTCAGAGCCTCTGGGATCGAATCCGCCCCCGCTGCGGCGGGTACACCCGCGCGGCGGAGCTGTTTCCGATTTCGTCGGCGGCGTGATCTCGTGCGCAGGAATCTCGGATTTCAGATAGCCACGAACGCGACGCCGCGCTCAGGTGTCTTCAACTCTGTGTCGGTGAAATGACGACGCGGGTACGGATAACTGGTGATTTTTCGACCGCGGATTTTCGACCGGGGTGCCATGTCCCACGCTTGCGTGGGCATGTCTGTCGTCGGATCGTGTTTCACTTTCCGGGCGCCGGATCGCATGCTCACGCAAGCGTGAGGCATGGCACCCATCGCACCGATCTGACATTCAACTGGATTCTTCTCCTTCATGGCTGTTAGTGCTCGCTGCGCTTTGATTTGACGCGTCGCGATTTCTTTTTCTTGTGGCTCTTTCCGAAGAAGCGATGGATGAGGCGCTTGACGAAGCCGCCGCGGCCTACGGTGCGCTGGGCGCGGGTGCGGTTCCAGTCGCGAAGCTCGTTGGAGGGCCAGGGGCCGCCTTCGTGCCACGTGCAAAAGAGCGAGGCGATCGCCCGCGAATCCTCGCTGTCATCCCAAGGCGGCGAAAGTGCTTCGTGCATTCGCTTATCGGTAATGTATTCCTGCTGCCACAGCTTGAGATGGCTGGCAAGGAGCGTGACGCGGACAAGCCGGTGCAATCGGCTCGTGTATCCGAAGACCTGCATCTCCGCATGCGGATCATTGCGCGCCGGCGGCAGACAGTAAACCACCTTCGAACCCGCGAGCGTATCGTATGCCCCGCGGCGTTCGTCTGTCGGCGGCGTCTTGGTCAGCCGCGCCGCGATGCACCAGCAGCCGGGCGCCCGTTGATCGGCTTCCCATCCTTCCTCATTGTCGTCTAAATTGATTGCCATGGTTCGATAGCTTTAGCCGTGCGAGAGCAAACTGTTGCGATGCTTTGCTGGGTGTTCAACGATACAGAATATTGCGATACTGCCGCCTCTGCCGCAATTCGCCTCTCTGATATTAGCCTACCGGACAGGGCGTGGGAACGGTTCGGGGCCAAATCGTCGATCCTCGGGTGTGGCGCTTGCGTGTGGCGCCCGCAGTGACGGGGCAGATCGAGCTGGGTTTGAGTGTTCCGCTCACGAGCATCCCGTCATGCTGAGTGGCCATGTGCCTGCGGCATGTCCGCGAAGCATGAAATCGGAGTTGTAGGGTGGGTGTACTCGCCCACCATGAGCGACGTGGTGGGCGAGTACGCCCACCCTACAAAAATCCAAGCCGCGTAAGGCTCCGTCAACGTCATGCTGAGGTACTCCGAAGCATCTGGCCATCTGGGGCAATCCGGCCAGAGCTTGCGAGAACGGGCTCTGAAAGTGTTGGCGGTTCCGTACGATCGCCACGGGCATGCTAACGCGATCTCATGCCACCCGAATTGAGTGCTACCGCAAAATGGGTGGCATGGGCTCGCGACAGCGTGCCCGTGGCGCCTTTCATGTTTCGCGGGTGTGCCGCAGTCACATGGCCGCTCAGCATGACGGTTATTCCGATTCTGAATGCCTCCCCCCAAAAATGTCGCCACAAATGAAAGTTACACCCGATCCTCGAAGTCCGACGCTTATGAGCCACGAAGCGGACGGAGTTGTTCGAGGATTCGGGATTCGCAATTGAATAAAGCCTCTTCCAAGTCTTCGCCGCCCGGATAACCTTGGCGGGCATGAAATTTGGGATTTGCAACGAGACTTATCAGGGCTGGGCACTGCCGGCGATTTGCGAGGACGTTGCCGCTTGCGGGTACGATGGCCTGGAGATCGCGCCGTTTACGCTGGCGGACGATCCGTCCTTGCTGGATGAGTCGGCGGCCAGCAAGGTCGGCCAGATCGTGCGCGACGCCGGGCTGGAAGTGATTGGTTTGCATTGGCTGCTGCTTAAGCCGCCGGGGATGCATCTGACGACACCTGATGGCGCGATTCGCGGGAAGACGGTTGAATTCGCCCGACATCTCGCGCGGCTCTGTGGCGCAATGGGCGGGAAGATCATGGTCTGGGGAAGTCCCAAGCAGCGTAACGTCGCCGATGGACAGCGCTATGAAGATGCGTTTAACTTTGCCGCCGACGCGATGCGGCAGAACTGCGAAGTGGCCGGCGCGGCTGGCGTCACGATCGCGATGGAGCCGCTTGGGCCGGCGGAAACAAATTTCCTGACGACTGCCGCCGAGACTGTTCGATTCATCGAGAAAGTCGATCACCCCGCCTGTAAGCTTCATCTGGACGTGAAGGCCATGAGCAGCGAATCGACGCCGATTCCGCGGATCATCGCCGAGAGCCGCGCGCATACCGCACACTTCCACGCCAACGATCCCAACCTCCGCGGCCCCGGCTTCGGCGAAGTGGATTTTGCGCCGATCTTCAAGGCGTTGCGCGATAGCCGCTATGAGGGTTACGTGTCGGTTGAAGTCTTCGACTACAAGCCCGATCCGCAGACGATCGCGCGCAAGAGCATCGAGTACATGCGTAGCGCCGCAAGCATTTAATAAAAGATTTGCCGCAGAGGGCGCAAAGAGCGCAGAGACGTGTTCGGCGCACGACGCCGCTCGGCACAGGAAGGTTTGCATAGCCAGAGCGCAATGTTCCGCGCAGGGTCGGGCGAATTCAGATTGCAGGGAGCCAATAACGTCTCTGCGCTCTTTGCGATCTCCGCGGCAAATCTGCCTGGCGAACGGCAATTACTTCACTGGCGCAGATTGCCGGGGGGCTTTGATTGCTTCCTGGAAGGTTTTTTCGGGGATCAGATAGGGCTGCGCGACGGGGGTGGTGCCGCTGCGGTCGCGGCCGAAGACGATCACCCAGCGCTGGCCATTGTGGGCTGGCGTCGTGTCGTAGACGACCATCTGGCCCACGCTGACCGATTCGCCGAGGTTCACGGTCTGGCCAACGTCGTTCACCAGCCACACCGAATTGCCCAGCATGGGGCCATTGGGATCGTAGCTATACGGCTGGTTCGACGTGGGGCAGACAAATTGGAGCGGGCTGCCGCCGATGTTGAACGACGACAGCTCATCGAGCCGCTCGGGCAGATGCTTCTTGGTGGCGTAGTAAAGAATAAGCGAGCCGCACATATCCTGCATGCGCGCGGCACAGGCGTCGTTTCCCTTGGAGATATCCTCAAAGCCGATGGGTTTGCCGACGGCCTTCGGCTGCACAACCTGCGATTCCTGTTGCTGCGCTTTGGGCGGCGGGGTGACCAGCGTGCCGGCATCCGGCTGCTGCTGACCATTCACCGTCACCGTGCGCGCGCCAAAGGATCCGCCGGATTTTTCCACCGTCGTCACGCAGCCGCCGACCGCGCCAAGCAGGCATGCCAGCGCGACGGCGATTCGCGAAATCCGACGCCGATCTTTACCGCAGTTTTCAGACAACATCTTCCACATCGCAATCGCAGTTCGCGAAAGAACCCGATCGCGCGACCGGGTTCTTTGCGGAGACGTTAAAGTTTACCGCGCGGCCGCGGCGCATCAATGCTTGGGCAGCGGCATGCTCTGGCCCGAGATCGGCTGCGTTGAGGGCGTTGCGTCGTCGGCCCGCTGCAGGTCGAACTTGGTGACCGGATTGGTCGGTGCCGGCGGCGTCGCATCGGGATTGGTGCCGCGCTGCATATCCCGCATGTGGTCCTGGAACACGCCCGGCGCCACCGCGTTGGGTGTGAGCGTGGTGCCCTTGAGGATGTCGCGCGACATCGGCCGCAGCTCTTCGGGCTCTGCCGCCACATGCGGCGTCAGGAAGATCAGCAGCTCGGTCTTGGTCTTGGAGGTCTGCGTCCGCTTGAACAAATTGCCCAGCAGCGGGATATCGCCGACCAGCGGTACCTTGTTGACCGTCGTCGTCTTCTGGTCCTGCATCAAGCCGCCGATGACAACGGTGTTGCCATCCCGCACCTGCACGCGGCTGTCCGCGGTGCGGGTGTTGATGATCGGCTGGGTCACGCCCAGCGAAATCGTCACGGTCGAGTCGGAGATCGAGCTGATTTCCGGAGAAACGTCAAGCGTGACCAACCCATCCGGATTGATGTGCGGCGTCACGTCCAGAATGATACCGATTGAGGCGTAAGTCACCGTATTGATCTGGCCGGTGGTCGTCGCGGTCACGTTGGAGATGTAGGGGAAATTCTGGCCGACCTGAATGGTGGCTTCCTGGTTGTCGGTCGCCAGGATGGACGGACGCGAGAGAACGTCTAGCTTCCCTTCCTGCTGTAGCAGGTGGAGGGTGGCATTGAGCTGGCTCTGAAGGACGCTGATGGCCATGCCGCCGTTGTTGGCCATGGACTGGGTGTTGCCAAGCACGCTGTTGACGGTCCAGCCGTGATTGTTGGCATTCAGGTTCATGTAATTGAGATCGACACCGTAGTCGGCGGAGTCGGTATGGGTGACTTCGACGATCATCGCCTGAATGAGCACCTGCCGCACGGGGCGATCGAGCTCGGCGATGATTTCGGTGACCCTCCCCTGATATCGCGATGGCGTCGTGACCAGCAGGGAGTTGGTGTCGGAGTCGGCGACGACATAGACCTGTCCGGTAAGTTCGTTGGAAGCGCGTTGCGAGCTTGAGCCGCCGCCCCCGAGGCCGCCGCCGACACCGCCGCCGCCGCGCGTTCCGCCGGCCGCATTTCGGTTGGTGGCACCGCCGCCGCCGCCCCCGCCGCCGAGCCCACCGCCGCCGGTGCCGCCGCCACCCAGGCCACCGCCGCCACCGCCTCTGCCTCCACCGCCGCCGGTGCCCGTGCCACCAAGTGCTGAGGTCCGAGTGCCGCCGAGGGTTGAACTGGTGCGGCTTGTCGTGCCGGTGCCGGTGCTGGTGCTGTTGCCGAACAGCACGTTCAGCACGCCCTGAAGATTGGCGGCCTGCGCATTTCGCAGGCGATAGATGAAGATTGTCTGCTCGGTCGCCGGATTGTTCTCGAGCTTATTGAGGATTTCCTCGACGACCTTAAGCATTTCAGTCGGTGCGGTAACGACAACGGTATTGGTGCGTTCATCGTCGGCGAAGGTCGGCTTGGCCGTGGTGCTGTTCGTTTGAACGGCGCCAACGCCGGCCAGGTTAAACCCGCCGCCCCCGCGACCACCCGCCCCGCCGCCCCCACGACCGCCACCGCCGCCGAATCCACCGCCACCAAATGCGCCGCCACCACCAAATGTGGAGTTTGAGCCGCTGGTTGTCGTGTCGGTGAATACCTGCTGCAGCAGTTTCACCGCGCTGTCGGCGTCGGCGTTGCGAAGCTGGAAGATCTTGACTTCAGTCGCGGGGACAGGATCGTCGTCGAGTTTCTTGATGAGATCTTCTGCCTGCTGAAGGACGACTGACGGGGCCGCAACGATGACAGAGTTGGTTCGGTCGTCGGCCGTTACGTTTACGCTGATAGTTTTGGTCGCGTCGGTTCCGGTGCCACCAAAGAGCGCGGGCGGCAGAAAGCCGCCGCCGCCGAACCCGCGCCCGCCTCCCGTGAGAAAAGCCTGGTTGATCCCGCCGGTGCCTGAACTGTTGAAGAGCGTCGTCAGTTCCTTGGCGGTTGCCTCCGCGTCGGCGTGAATGAGCTTGAAGACCTTGACGCCCGACTCAGGCAACACATTCTCTTCTAGCTTATCCACAAGCTCGTCGATCTTCTTGAGCACGGCCTCGGGGCCGGTCGTGATGAGCATATTTGTGCGATCATCAGAGACAGCGTTGACCTGGGTCTGGATCGCGCCGGTTCCACCGCCGCGTCCGCCACCACCGCCGGCACCCCCCAGACCCGCCGCTCCAAATCCACCCGCGCCGCCAAAGCCACCCGCGCCGCCAAAGCCACCGGCATTGCCGAAGCCGCCGCCACCTCCGCCTCGCCCGCCACCGGCTCCGCCTCGCCCACCGCCCCCGCCACCGGCTCCGCCCCCGCGACCACCAGCGTTCGCGCCTCCGCCTCCTTGATTCGCAGCGGTCGATCCATAAAGCGAGAGAATGACCTTTGCTGTCGCCGCCGCGTTCGCAAAATTCAACTTGCGAAACTGCATCTTCGACGTCGACACATCATGCTGATCCAGCTTCCAGATGATCGAAGCAATGCGGCGGATGTTTGTCTTTGAATCCGTGATGATCATCGTATTGCTGCCGGCGTTGGAGACTGTCGTGCCGGCGAGCAAGGGGGCCAGATCCTGGCGCAGGCGGACGGCGTCCACGCTGGCGACGGGGATCACCATCGTGATCATCTCGTCGCTTTCCTCGATCTCGCTTTCGCCCTTGGTCGGATCGCCCTCCAGCATGTGGACCGGCAGGTTCGTCATGGCAGCGGTATCGCGCGAAATGACACGAAGGATTTTTTCGTGATCGATGTTGGTCTGCTCGACGGCTGTGTAGCCGACAGATTTGAGGGCAGCCTGCAGGAGGATCATCGCCATTTGCGGCGAAACCGGATGGCGGGCGATCAGCGTAACGCGCCCTTCGATGGGCCGGTCGCGCATCACGGTGTAGCCGAACGTTTCGGCGATATACGTCAGGACGCTATCAACCGGCGCGTCCTTGAAGTTCAGCAAGATGTCCTTGGCGCCCTGCGTCGTCGCCGGGCCGGCCATGACCAAACCGGTCTGGTTGGCCGGAATCTGCCCGATCGGCTGAGTCGCCGGCACCTGCTGTGCGTTGGCGAGCATGGTGCTGGTGATCAAAGCCACAACCGGCGCCAGCACGCGAGCGCTCTTGTTAACACGTCCCATAGGTTCCCTTTCCATCACTCAAATTTGCTGCCCACTACCCGAGATAATTAATGCTGAATGCTGATTGCTGAATGCTGAATGGGAGGAACGAATGCTGAATGCTGATTGCTGAATAAAATCCAATGGCCCAATTTGTCTTTCTCTATTCAGCATTCAGCAATCAGCATTCAGCATTATTGTTCCTCCTCATCCGCCGAATCCCGCGCCGCCGCCACCGCCACCGCCGCGTCGGCCGCCGCCGCGTCGGCCGCCACCCTGGCCTTGCTGGGTGGGGTCGAACTGGCCGCCGCCTTGTTGGCCGAAGCGTTGTCGGCCACCGCCGCCGGTACCGAAACCGGAGGTATCGATTTGGCCGTACTGTCCGCCGCCGGGGCCGCCTTGCCCGCGCTGTCGTCCACGACCCATGGCGGCCTGGAGGTCATTGAGGTTTCCGCTGTTGTATTGATTGCCGCCAAACCCGCCGCCGCCGAATTGCTGTCGTCCGCCGAACCCTCCGCCGGCGCCAAACCCGCCGCCAAATCCTCCGCCGAAAGCACTGGTGGCATCCGCGACAGCCGGGGGCGTGACTTCAACGTTGGCCAGGCTGTTGCCCAGCGGGATGGGGCTGGTGGTCAGGCCGTCCCTGTGGGTGTAAGCCAGGATGTACTGACTGGTGCTGTCCAGCGAAACGCCGGTGAGCTTGCCGCCGGTGTTGGTAACGGTGTCGCCGATGTGCAGGTGAAAGAGCGTGTTGTCGCGCGTATCTTCCAGGAAGATGACAACCTTCTGGTCGGCCTCGACGGTCACGCCGCGGAAAGCAAGGAATGTCTCCGGATTGGGCGGATCGGCAATCGGCTCGACCGTGCGTTCGGCAGTCGAACTGCGGCGATCGCGCGCGAAGATGCTCTGGGTCAACAGGATGCTGTAAGGCTCGGCCATCTTCGTGGCCCTTGGAGTGTTGTTGGATGGGCGCTCGTTGGTTGTCGCGCCGCCGGTGCTGAAACCGCCGGGCCGGCGTCCCTGTCCCAAGGCGATGCCGGCGGTTGCCGGCAACAGCAACACCAGATAAATGATTGCTTTCTTCATGATTGCGCTCCTCGAGCATCCGCCACCGTCGGGGCGGCCGGCTGGGCCGGACCCTGATCGCCCAGCGGCACCATCACCGACACGCTAAATTCCACTTTGAGATTGTCTTCGCCTTCACGGACGGCGGTAATCACCATGTCGTCGATGTGAATCGGCAAGACGGTGGTTTCGATACTCCAAAGCATCGTCGAAACCGCGCGGAGATTGCCGGTGCCGACAAAGTGCACCTTTGACTTTTGATACATCTGGTCATGGATCTTCTCAGGGCCGGAAGGTGACCGCCGCGAATCGCCCGGCACGACGCCCGATTGCAACGCCCAGTCGTGCATGGCGCGGTCGAGCTGATCGAACGCCTCGGAGGGCGTCGTCTTCATTCCGCCGTCCTTCATGCGCTTCCACTGCGCTTGCAGATGCGTGTTGATCTGCTTGTCGTGTGCCATGTCGTCAAGCGTTTTCCTGGCGTTGGTGATCAGAAGCTGCTGGCTCCTGCGATGCGACAGGATGGGCTCGATGATCATGTAATCAAGCACCAGGATGCCCAAAACGGCGCCGACGCCGATGCCGATGTAACGTTCTCGATTAGATAAGGCCACGACCTACTCCGTGCGAAATTACTGATTTGTGTTTCGACCTTGACGCACCTGCGGCGAGCGCGTGGGAGCCGACGAACCGGGTCCAGCACCCGGAAGCGATGGATCAGGGATATACGTGAAGTTCCAGTTGAAGCTGGCCTCCGGCGCCGCGGCCGCCGCGGCGCTGCCTGTGCGCGAAGTCGTGATGTGAGCGTCGCCGCCCAGATTGGTAAATCTGGTGCTTCGCTGCATCTGCTCGACCAGCGTCAGAACCGGCCCGGTGTTGTTGGTGCCGACGCGCCCCTGAATCTGACCGAGGATGTCTCCGTTTTTTGCATCCTGGTGGGCGCTGAAGCTGATGAGAAAGGCATCGCCGGCCGGCAGATCTTTGGTCAGCTCATAGAGGCATGAGAGCAGCTTTGGGCTTTCGTTGTGCCACCCGCGAATCTGCAGGATTCGGTCACTTTCGGCGAGGACTCTTTTGTGCTCCGGCGTACCCTTTTCAATCTGCTTTTGGATGGCTGTCAACTGGCTGTCCAGGCGATACGAATCGTACCAAGCCGCGCCTGCGAGCAGCGCGACGAGCACACCGGCGGCGACGCCGTAGACGACGCGCGGGTCGTAGCGCTGTTCCTTGGGGGGCGCGAGGCGCGTATCGAGGAAGTCAATCGGAAGGCGTCCCTGCATCCCTTCCAGCGCCAAAGCGACGGCCATCGAAGCGCGGCCGCGAGCTTCGGGGCCGGTGGAAACGCCGAGCGTCGAAAGATCGCCATCAAGTACTGAGAGGCCGGCGGCTTCGCCCATGCCGCGGCAGGCGGCGAGAGCGGTCGTCGCGGCGCTTCCGGAATCGACATCGTCCCAGAGAATCAGCTCGCGCTGAGCGCGGCCGTTGCCGTTGGTCGGGCCGTTACCTGATCCATTGCCAAAACCATTTCCGCCGGTGGGCTGTGCCGTCGCCCGGCGAAGCTCGCCAAGCAGCATGGGAGCGGCGGAAGTGGAGGCGGGGCCGACGTGCCGGAGAACGGCGACGCCTTCCTGCGGCTGCGAACCCAGCTCGGTCCCGCCGGGGCCCATCGCCAGCACCAGCGAATCCTTCCGCATCTTCGCGGTGGCCGTGGCCAGCGCGGAGAGCGAAACCGTGACCGATTCGATATCAACTTTGGCCGAGTCGGCGATCGCCTTGATGTTGTCGATGTTTTTGCGGGGAGTCGCCAGCAGCAGAACCGATCGCGCTTCGCTACGGCTTCCCTGGCCGACGTAGTCGAAGACCAGGTCCTTCAGCTCCGGCGAAAAATCTCCCTCGGCCTGCAGACGCAGGGACGAGGCGATCGTCGCTTCATCGGCGGCGGGGACTTCCTTTGGTTTGGTCAGCACCCATTTAGCGGGCATGCCGAACACGGCGCGGCGGGTCGCAAAGCCGTTGGCCTTGAGGAATTGATTGAGACCCTGGCCCAGTGTCTCCGGGACCGAAAGGCCCTGCCCCTCGGCGTAGACGTATTGCCCGGTGCGGACGGCCTGGTACTTGCCGCCCGATACGATGACCTCGGCGACCAGCATCGACTTATCGCCGACGGCAATCCCGAGCATCTTGCTGTGTTTTGTTCGTTTGATCTTCACGCCTCTAGCTCCCACGGTATAGGTTGCGATCTGCGGGCTCAACCCGCCGGTCAGGGCTGCCAGCTCATGCCCGGAGCGACGCTGCCGGGGGTGAAAGTGCCGTCGCGTAGTGCCTGGCGAATCTCCGCCGGGAGCGGCCATCCCAGGCTCGTTAAGTCCTTGCGATAAATGATCTTGGCCGGAGATGTCTGCGCATCCACAACGATGCGAACGCGCCGAAACGATTGCCCGTCGGCGCTGACGGCGACGATATCCGCCGAATACTGATACGAATGCCCGGTAATGTAACGGCCGACCGCGCTGAGGACGGTCGGGCTGACGGTGCCAACCATCCACTCCATCCCTGATCCGCCGGTGATGCTCTGGGCATTTTGGTGGCGAACGGCGATCAGGTTCTGCGCATCGCCGGGTTGCAGTCCCGGCAGAAGCTGTATCACACCAAGCGGGGCAGTGTTGATGTTGACCATGCCGGTCAACGTTTTTGAGGTGGAAGTGGTCAGCACATCGAGAATGAGCTTGGCCTCTTCATCCTGCACCCCCGTCTTCTGGATGAAATCGAAAACGCTGGTGAAGGTCTGCCCGGCGGCACGCTGGGCGATCTGATTGGCGCGCTGCTGGGTGATTTGAGCGGTTGTCAGTGCGGTGATCAGCGCTTGATTGACCTGGGCGCCGCCGCCGCCACCTCCTCCGCCCCCACCTCCACCGCCGCCTCCACCACCGCCGCCGGCACCACCGGTCGTCGTTGTGCTGACGTTGGTTCGCGCCGTTCCGGTGGCATCGGTGTTGGGCTGGGTGCCCCAGACAGACACAAACGGAAAAATGCCGCAACTAGGGTCGATGCCGGTCGTGCTCGCTTGCATCGTGTTGCTGGCGGCGGATTCGTTGACGTCGAGGACGCCGTTGTGATTCAGGTCGTTGCCCCAGAGCCTCATGTTGCCGTCTACCACGCCCTGCTGCTGGAGCATGCTGCCGTTGGTCGCGACATTGATCTCAAAACCCTTGACCAGCAAAAGTTCTTCGACTGATTCAAAGGGAGCATTCTTGGCCGCGTAGGGACGCGCGAGCGATTGATAGTAATCGCTCTCGGCGCCGTTGGCCTTGGTGGTGCTGTCGCTGTCGATCCAATCAAGGATTGGATCGGAAATCGTCTCGTCCATGTACGGCAACTGCAGCAGCTCATCAGACGTGGCGGTGTTCAGATAAAGCTTGGAGGA
>DATBDZ010000205.1:0-7903 GCA_036276235.1 Humisphaera sp.
GACGCTCCGGTTCGCGATGGACTTGTGGCGGAGGCCAGACGATACACAATCACAACAAGATTCTGACCCGAAGCCACGGTGGTGGTGCGCCCATTGCCGCCGGCCTCAGGCCGCCGAGAGATACGCTTGTTTAAGGACTAATGATGTAAGCCATGCAAGCCGCAGCAGGCGTTTCATTCTAATCTATTCTACACGGTTCCCGTGCGGAATCGGCGATTTACGTCGTTGACACATAAACACCCGCCAGCCAATGACGTAGTGACGCATGGGGTTTGGTTGCCTGGGAGGCTGAAGCGTTGTTCACGAATCGGCTCTATAACCTGTTGTGTGTGCAGTGCATCTGCGCTTTTGTGTGGGTCTGTTCTCCGGCGCTTGGCGCGGAGGCGGAGGATGATTCTGCGTTGGCCGCGCGGCGTGCGGAGTTGATGAAGAATTACACGAGCCAGGTCTCGCCCTTTGTCACCAACTACTGCGGCCGTTGCCATAGCGGGAATCGGCAACGAGGCGGCGTCACCTTTCAAAGCGCGCTGAAGGAACCGGCCAAGCAGTCGTTTCGGCTGCTCTGGAAACGGGCGGCGGCGCAGATCAGAACCCACGATATGCCGCCGGAGGACGAGGATAAGCAGCCGACCGATGAGGAACGCAAGGCGGTGGTCGATTGGATCGCGGGGATGAAAGTGCTTAGCCCAAAGGATCCCGGGACGTTTGTCATTCGGCGGCTGAGCAAGGTTGAATACGGGAACACGCTGCACGATCTGCTGGGCGTCGATCCGCAAGTGGCGCATGATCTGCCGGACGAGGTGTTTGGGGCAGGGTATACCAACACGCTGTCGCCGCTGCTGATGGAGCAATACCTGGCGGTGGCGAATGATGTGCTGAACCGGGCGCTGGCGGCGCCTGGCGCCCCGCCGACTGCCGTGCAGCAGCGATTGTTTGGCGATGCGCCGGCCGCTGGGGCCGATCCCAAAGAGGCGGCGCGCAAGGTCGCGCGGTCGCTGGCGCGTGTCGCATATCGGCGGCCGCCGACGGATGCGGAGATCGATGTCCTGATGCGCGTGTTCGCGCTGGCCAGCGATAAGGGCAAATCCTATTCGGAGTCGCTGCGGCTGATGCTCAAGGCGATTCTTGTGTCGCCGCAGTTTTTGTTTATTACGCCAGATGATGCGAACGGCGCCGCCGACTCAAGTTTGGCGGGCGGCATCGTCGAACTGGACGATTATCAACTGGCGTCGCGACTCTCCTATTTCTTATGGGCCACGACACCGGATGCAGAATTGTCGGCCCTCGCCGACGCCGGCAAGCTGCGCGATCCGCAAGTGTTGGCGGCGCAGGCCCGCCGCCTGATGAACGATCCGCGCTCGCGGGCGTTGTTTGACGGATTTGGCGCACAATGGCTCGGCCTCGACAAGCTACCTGGCAAAACCTTCGACGCGGAAAAATTCCCGCAGATGACCGCCGACCTGCGCACGGCGATGTACGATGAAGCCCGACTCTTTTTCGAAAGCATCGTTCGCGAAGATCGCAGCCTCACGGCATTCATCGACAGCGATTACTCCTTCGTCAACGGCACTCTCGCGCCGATTTACGGCCTGCAGGACAACGTGACCGGCCCGGACATGCGCAAGGTGAAGCTAAGCGACGCCAATCGCGGCGGAATCCTCACGATGCCGGGTATCCTGGCGATGAGCTCATTCCCCAATCGCACCAGTGCCGTCAATCGCGGCGTATGGGTGCTCGAGCAGGTGCTCGGCGAACATGTGCCGCCGCCTCCGCCCAATGTGCCGGCGCTCGATAAGCAGGACAAGGAGAAGATCGCCGATCTCACCTTGCGGCAGCGCACGGAGATGCACCGCGCGAATCCGGTGTGCGCCAATTGCCACAAGATTCTCGATCCGATCGGCTTTGGCCTGGAGAATTTCGACGCCATCGGCCGCTGGCGCGATAAGGACGATTCCGGCGGCCCGATCGACGCCACCGGCGAGCTCCCCGGCGGCAAGAGTTTCGCCACCCCGCGCGAGCTCAAGCAGATCATCGCCGCGCGGTCAGACGATTTCTGCCGCAACCTCACCGGCAAGCTGCTGGCGTACGCGCTGTGCCGTCAGTTGGAAGGGTATGATGAGGTCGTGGTCGATCATCTCACAAGCGACATCGCGAAGGACGACTACCGGATGCAAAGCCTCGTCGTGGCGGTGGTGACGAGCTACCCATTCACGCATCGGCGGGTGAGCGGGTCTTAATTGGCACTCAACCTTTAGCGTCCGACAATGCCCAGCTCTTTGTCCGAAATCTGCCGCCAGATTGCCACCACATGTTTTGATCTGGCGGCACCGCCTGAAGTGAAGACTTCCGAAGATCCCGAATGGGGAGAAACTTGGGAGCAGGTAAGGATTCAGGTGCGAGGTTCCGCAACGACTGTCCAAGACGCCCACGGCGCCTATACGAATGCCTGGCTAAATCTAGTTCCTGCTGAAAGAGCGCGGGATGTTCGATTAGCAATTCGGATTGTTTCTATTTCGGAAAGTACCGCACGTCGGGAAGATCTTTGAAATGCTCATCCTGCGTCCAGAGGGTCGCATGATTTCGCATCGCGGTCGCATAGATCAGGCTGTCTGCCAGCGGTAGGCGGTACTGCGCAGCCTCTTTTGCGAGCGTAATATCGATGTCGATTACGCGGCCTGCCTGCATGCTCTGCGCGACCTTGGTCGCCTCTTCCTCGCCCCGCTCACGCAGGACTTTCTTGTAGACTTCATAGACGCAGATAACGGGCACAATCAGATTGGCCGTATCCTCGATCGCTGCGGAGAAATGGCCGGCGCGCGGGCTGTCGATGAAGTATTCGAGCCATCCGGATGAGTCCACGACATTGAGCGCGCTCACAGGCGGTCCTCATCATCGCGTTCGATCTCGGCGTTCATCCCCCGGAGGAAGCCGCGCATCGATTGGATGGGACGGATCGGCACCAATTCCACATGGCCTTCAGAGACGGAGATGCGCAGCGTTTCGCCGGCCTCAAGCTGGAGCGCCTCGCGAACGTCCGGTGGAAGGACCACTTCGAACTTGTCTGAAAGAACAACGGTGCTCATGGCGATGAGGAATGCTAAGCCCGCTGTTGGGCCGTTGCAACTGAGCGAGTTGCACGGCATGGGAATCCGTTTTGATTCGAATCGCGCGCTGACTTATCCCCGTACCGGCCCATGAGAAACTTCAAAATCTGATTTCCGTCCCATTACATCCAGATGAACCCGGGTTCCAACCACATCAAAATCCCATGGCGGCTCGACTAATGTTGTCCAGAGCTTCTCGCCACGAGCGTTCCATGCAGCAAGCTCCAACTCCGCGGCCATCAACACGTATTCGCCATGCTGGCTCCAATTCCAGAATCCTACCTCGCATTTTTCTTCCCAAAGGCGGCATGGCGGATTGAGCCGATAGGCCAACAAGCGTTCACCCGCACCAATAAAGAGCGTCTTGGTTTCAGGCACCAGCAAAACTCCGGGATGAAATCCCCCGCCTGACGGATGGAACGTTTGAGCCACGGTCAGTTCGGGCCAGCTATTTGGTTTTGAGACTCCTACAAAGCAGTGCTGACGGTCTGGGTGCGTCAGGTCAAACTCATCGGATAACGCGGCGCGTGTGCGGAATTCTGCATACATTGAGGGAAGGGAACCGCGCTCGACTTGAATCAAATAATGTCCAACTGATACGCTAAACACGCTGCAACCTCCCGTTACTTCAGTATCATAACTTACCGTCAGGTATCGCGTTAAACACGCGGCGGCGCGTGACGTAGTGAGGATGTGGCCGTTGTCGCTGCCTCGGAGTCGATCATTGTCGAAATGCCGACCTAACCCATTCGCTGACCATCCGGGAGATGCTTCCCATGCGAAATAAAACCTTAATCAGCCGCCGCACCTGTCTTCGTGGGATGGGCGTTGCCCTCGCGCTGCCTTTAATGGAAACGATGGGCTGGGCGGATCAGGCGGCGGGCGCGGCTTATAAGCCGCCGGTGCGGCTTGGGTTTATGTACATGCCGCACGGCGTCATCATGGAGCGGTTTTGGCCGGCCGATCCGGAGACATTCCTCACTGCGCCGCCGCAGATTCTTGAGCCGCTGAAGCCGGTGCTGGAGCATTGCCTGCTGGTGAAGGGGATCTCGGGCGTGCCGATCTCTCCGATGAACGGCGCGCCGCATGCGCTGGAACTCTCCACGTGGCTCACCGCCACGCTGCCGGATACGGAGAAGCGGGATATCGTCAACATCGCGATCTCGGCCGATCAGATCATGGCCAATTATGTGGGCGCGTTTACGCCGCTGCCGTCGCTGGAATTGGCGACGATGCCGCAGACGCACAAGGAGAATCAGGAAGGGCTCAACGAGGCATATTACTCGCATTGCAGCTATCGCGGGCCGACGCAGCCGATGCCCGCGGAGATCAATCCGCGCAGCGTTCTGAAGCGGCTGTTTCAGAGCCGCGAGCAAGGGCCGCAGACGGCGGGCGCCACCGCCGCCGATGCGCTCGATCGCTCGATGCTTGATCTGGTGCTCGGCGGCGCCAGCGATCTTCGCGGCAAGCTGAGCCGCGCCGATCAGCGCAAGCTTGATGAATATCTCGACAGCGTGCGCTCGGTGGAGCGGCGGATCGCCGCGATCCAGCAGCGCCAGCTTGATGCGACCAAGGCGCAGGCGGGCCTGCGCACCACGACCCGCGTCATCCCCGATTCCGCGCCGATCGAAATCAAAATGCCAGTTGGCGACAAACGCAGCGAGTACATGCAGGTCATGTGCGATCTGAATGTGCTGGCGTTCCAAACCGACACCACGCGCGTCAGCACCTACATCGGCTCAACCCCCAACGGCGTCTCCTACCCGGAGTTGGGCTTCTCCGATCAACATCACTCGCTCACGCATCACAACAACGAAATCTCCAAGGTGAGCCGCGTCGCCAAGATCAACGCGTTCAACGTGGAGCAGTTCGCCTACATGGTGAAGCGGCTGCACAGCCTCCGCGAAGGCGAAGGCACCCTGCTCGACAACTGCATCATGATGTGGGGCTCGGGCCTGGAGGATGGCAACAAGCACGCCCGAGAAAACCTGCCATTCATCATCGCCGGCAAAGGCGGCGGATCACTCAACACCGGCCGCTACCTCCCCAACGTCAAAGGCAACCAGGGCGACCTGCTCGGCACACTACTCACGTGCGCCGGCGTGCCGCAGGATCGGCCGATTGGGATCGCCACGAAGGTGTTGACGGAGATGATCGCCTGACACTTCGTTAGCTAATCCAGTTTCAGAGGAAAAGTAGCGAATGGCGCGAGTCAACATGGCAGTGTCCAGGAACCGCAAACTTGATTGAGCACTTCAAACTTGCCCATTGACCTGCCGCCCATGCGTTGCCCGATTTGCAAAAAGCCCGTTGAAGAACCCGCCGACGCCGCGACGCGATCGCCGTTTCCCTTCTGCAGCGAGCGATGCAAGCTGATTGATCTTGGCCGTTGGCTTGATGGGAAGTATCAGATTCCCGTCGAGCCCGATGATGAGGATGAATCGCGCGAAATCCAGCCGCCTGTTGAGGATTAAAACCTGCATCCCTGCGCATGGCGATGGAGGTAACCCGCTCGATACCGCATTACTTTTTTGTGCCTTCTTTCCGCCAGAGGTTCGCATTCCTACGATTGGCAACATTTGGGAAAGGGAGCGAACGCATGATCCTCGTCACGGGTGCAACGGGAACCAATGGAATCGAACTGCTCAATCGCCTGTCGGCGGCGGGCGAGCCGGCGCGGGCATTGGTGCGCGATCCGGTGAAAGCGGAAAAACTTCTGCCGCGGGATGTGCAGCTATCTCGCGGCGATCTGGATGATCGCGCCTCGCTGACAGCGGCAATGGAAGATATCGAAAAGGTATTCCTTCTCTGCCCGGTCGCAGCCAATCAGCTTGAACTCGAAACAAATCTGATCGACGCCGCCAGGCAGGCGGGCGTGCGGCAGATCGTCAAATTCTCGGTGATTCATGCCAGCGCTGATTCGCCCTCTCAACTGATCCGCTGGCACGCCCAGGCCGAGCAGCACATTCGCTCCTCGGGCATCCCCTTCACCTTCCTGCGTCCCAACATCTTCATGCAGGAAATCCTACGTCAAGCCGAAGCCATCAAATCGCAGAACGCCTTCTACATGCCCTTTGCGCCGGACGTTCGGCTGAGCTTCGTCGATGTCCGCGATAACGCCGCCGTGGCGGCCAAGGTGCTGAGTGAAACCGGGCACGAATCAAAGATCTACGAGCTGACCGGACCAGCCGCGCCGTCGTTGTCGGAGGTGGCGCAAACGCTATCAAACGTCACCGGACGCCAGATCAACCATGTGCAGGTAAGCATGGATCAATGGAAGCAAGGCTTCCTCGCCACCGGCGCGCCGCAATGGCTCGTGGATCTTGTCGCGGAACTGTACGAAACATTTGTGCCGGCCAATTCAGTCGTGAAGGATGGCGTCCGCCAGGCACTCGGCCGGCCCGCCACAAGCTTCGCCCAATTTGCGGCGGATCATGCAAGCCAGGTTCGAGGATAAGGCGCTCTTGCCGCGATCTCACCGCATTTCCCTTCGTGCCTCCGTACCTTGGTGCCTCAGTGCCTACTTCGCCAATCACTTAAACAACTTCAACAACGGCTCCAACACTTCCTTATCCTTCTCCGGATCGACATGGCTATATGTCGTCGAGCTGTTGCCGTACAGCTTGGGGTCATCCATGTTCTTGGTGATGATCTCGGTTTCCTCCTCAGCGCTCTTGACGCTCTTGAGCGGCTCAAAGTCAGTATCAATCGGCTTGACTTGCATGCTCTGGCCGCTGGGAATGAGCCTCGCGACGACGTAGAATCGACTTCCTTCCGCACTGGAAGGCAATCGCTGCACGAGCGGCTCAAGCGTGATAAACGTCGCGCCCTTGATCGTCGTCAGCCATGCCTTGTAGTTCTGCAAGCTCGTCAGCTCCGGATTATCCCCCTTCTTGAACTCCGCGGTCTGCGCCATGTAAGTGTGTTCGTCGTATGGATAGAGCGTGATCAGCGCCAGCCTTTCGTCGTCGGAGTTGAGCCAATAACCCGCAAGCTTGGCGTCCATGACGCTCTTCTGCGGACTTCCCAAAGGGAATGGCAAACACCCCGCCAGCAAAAACGCGAGGGTGAGCAAAGTAAGCGGAAACACGGTTTTCATAAGTTTGCTTCGCATAGGATTGTCCTTTCGGCGAATTCGGCCCATGTGCATGATCCTGGGCTACTCATCGGTATGTACGAGAGCAATCGGGTAATTCTGCGCTGGGGGTTCCGGGGCTTCCGCCCTCGGCTAACATGATCGAAGGTATGCTTCCTTGATGTTAGCCGAGGGCGGAAGCCCCGGACTCTCGATGCGCGCAACCCGCTTCTCGTCGAAACGGGATCATACCACCAGCTTATCATCAGCTTGCTCAAAGAGCCCCCGCAGCTCCGCACCCATCCAGGGCTGACCCAGCGCCCACTGAATCCCGCGGCGCAGGGAAACATTATCGAGCTGGGTGATCCGAGCGGCGCATCGCACGAGCGCCGCGGCGATCGCCCCATAATAAATGACCCCCGACACTTCGTAGGGCAATCCGGAGTCAGCATGCGCCATCGCGCCTTTCGCGAAAGTGCGAACCTGTTCGAGCAGCGCGATGGATGGCGCGGAATTTCGCAAGAGTTCACCGAACGTAATGGTTGACCCATCAATCCGCGTCGCAAGCTGATGCCGCAGAATCGCGCCCAAGTCCTCCGGCAGCCAATCGGCGCCGATCGGATCGTCGGACAGAAGCCGCGCCAGTCCCGCAGCGGTGGTCTTGTTCAATGCGTCTTTCTCAAGCGTCATAGCCGCTCTCTTCTTCAGAACCCTCTCCCCTGAC
>DATBDZ010000206.1:0-33042 GCA_036276235.1 Humisphaera sp.
ATCCCAATGCCGTCATCTATGACGATTGCATTTTAGGCGATCGCGTGACGATCCACGCCAATACCACGATCGGCCTCGACGGCTTCGGGTACGCCACCTACAAGGGCGAGCATCACAAGATTCCGCAAGTGGGAAATGTGATCGTCGAAGAAGACGTCGAGATCGGCGCGTGCTGCGCTATCTCGCGCGGGGCGCTGGGGAGCACCCTGATTGGCAAGGGAACGAAGATCGATAGCCTCGTCACGATCGGCCATGGAACGGTCGTCGGCCCGCACGGGCTGCTGGTGGCGCAGGTCGGCATCGCCGGCAGCGTGAAAGTCGGACATCACGTGACGATGGCGGGCCAGGTGGGTGTCGCCGGGCATCTGAAGATCGGCGACAACGTCACCATCGGCGCCAAAAGCGGCGTCATGGAAAGCCTGAGCGACCAGGGCACCTTCGTCGGCATGCCCGCCATGTCCGCACTCCACGCGCGGCGGGTTTATTCAGTCTTCACCCAACTTCCCGAGCTGCTTCAACGCATCAAGCAACTGGAACAAAAGGTTGAAGAGCTTTCCAATGACGGCGCAGACCCCGCCGACCAGCCCGCCCTACCGGATGCCTAACCTATCGATTGGGAAAGCCTGCCGCCCCACGCGTCTGGAGACTTAGGTTGCCGCGCCCGGTTAACCTATCGAAATTCATCTGTTCATTTGGGTGCCATGTCCCACGCTTGCGTCGGCATGTCGTGCAATCGCGAACGGCTCTACTCCCGCCGACAGACATGCCCACGCAAGCGTGGGACATGGCACCCGTAACACCCACGTGAATGACGAGTGAATTGGATGAGTTTATCTTTCCGCGGCTCCTTAACACCGCGCAACGATCCGCCGCGTCCAACTCACGCCACTGTCGAGTCCGTCACATTGTTCAGCGCACCCGACAAAATTTCGGCGTCCGCCAACCTGTACATTATCCGTAAATTCCAGCGTTAAAAGGCCTTTGGCGATCAGGCACAATTTTTGCACGAGGCGTCGTTCAGACCTTCGGGCTACTCGCGGCGGCACGCTTATCGCGTGACTAGCGCACAAGCCGAAAAGTGGAGAGAACGATGCAGGGTTCCGACGTCGCGTGTGACGATAACACACCTGATTCAATTTCTGATCTGCCCGCCGCGCCGGCAAAGCAGCTGTATATCGCCGGCGTCGGCGCGTCGGCCGGAGGCCTGGAGGCGCTCGAGCAATTCTTCCGCGCGATGCCGCTGGATACGGGGCTGGCCTTTGTAATCATCCAGCATCTATCTCCAGATTTTAAGAGCCTGATGGACGAACTGCTGGCGCGACATACTTCGATGACCATTCATCGCGCCGAAGACCAGATGATCGTGGAAGCCAACTGCATCTATCTGCTGCCGCCCAAAAAAGTGATGATCATTTCCGGCGGGCGATTGCTACTCACGGATAAGGATCCTCAGCAGGATTTGAGCTTGCCGATCGATCATTTCTTCCGATCGCTGGCGCATGATGTTGGCCGCCGATCGATCGCCATTGTTTTGTCGGGCACCGGCAGCGATGGTTCTCGCGGCATTCGCGATGTGCATGAAGCCGGCGGGTTGGTGCTGGTTCAAAATGAGGAAAGCGCCAAGTTTGACGGCATGCCCCGCAGCGCGCTGCAGACCGGCATCGCCGATGCGGCCATGTCGCCCGAGCAGATGCCGTCTTATCTGGGCGATTACCTTCGCCGCCACATTTTGGGACTGTCCAATCCGGAGGTCATCACCGGCGACGTCGAGGCGACGCGCGGCGTCGGTGCTATCTTCAAGCTGCTGCGCGATGAGTACGGGATCGACTTTTCCTATTACAAGCCGAACACCGTCGCCCGCCGCATCGAACGGCGGCTTTCGCTCAATCAGTCGATCGACCTGGATGATTACGTCGCGCGTCTGCGCAGCGACGCTAGCGAGCTGAATTCGCTTTATCGCGATCTGCTGATCGGCGTCACGCGATTTTTCCGCGACCGCGAATCATTTGAACGGATCGAAAAGGAAGTGCTGCCCGATCTGTTGTCGCGCAAGCGGGCTGGCGAGGAAGTCCGTTTTTGGATCGCCGGCTGCGCCACGGGAGAAGAGGCATACTCAATTGCAATCCTCGTGCATGAGTGGCTCAAGCTCTCGGGGCGGCCGATCAACGTGAAAATCTTCGCGACCGACGTGCACGGCGTCTCACTCGATACGGCCAGCGCGGGCGTCTATGACGAAGACGCCGTCGCAGACGTGCGGCCTTCGCGCCTCGACGCATATTTCAGCCGAAAGCAGGATGGGTACCACATCTCGGCGGACATTCGCCAGATGATCGTCTTTGCCCGCCATAACATCATCAAGGATGCGCCGTTCACGAAGATCGATCTGATCTCCTGCCGCAATCTGCTGATTTATTTTCAGCCGCCCGCGCAGAAGAAGGCGCTGTCGCTGTTTCATTTTGGCCTGCGAACCGGCGGCGTGCTTTTTCTGGGGCCAAGCGAAAGCCCCGGCGAACTGGCCAGCGAGTTTGAGGCGATCGACGAGCACTGGAAGATCTACCGCAAGCGCCGCGACGTGCGCCTACCGACCGATCTGCGGCTGCCGCTGCCGCTCTCGAACTCCGGCCCGCATATTCGCATCACGCCGCCGGCGCCTTCGGCCGTCAATTTCGATCAAGGGCTGCTGGCGGCTTACGACAGCCTGCTCACCGAGCACATGCCGCCCGGGTTGCTCATCACCGATCGGCGGCAGATCGTTCACTCTTTCGGCGGGGCCGGGCAATACCTCGCCCATCGCGATGGCCGCCCCACCGCCGACATTCTCGATCTTGTTGACGGCGATCTAAAGCTCGTGCTCGCGGGATCACTCCAGCGCGCCGCCAAGGAACACGCGACGGTGATCTATCGCGGCGTCCGCATCAAGACGCCGACCGGCGATCGCAAATTCAAGATGACGGTCAAGCCGCTGCTCAACCGTCAGATGAATCTCACGCACTTTTTCATTGCGCTCGAGGACATGGCGCCCGATCCGGTGACCGCCCTCAAGCCCGCGGAAATCGACGCAAGCGAGGCCTCCCGCGAGCAGGTGGATTCGCTGGAATCCGAGCTTCGCTATACCCGCGAAAATCTGCAGGCAACCATCGAAGAGCTTGAGACCAGCAACGAAGAGCTTCAGGCTTCCAATGAAGAGTTGGTGGCCAGCAATGAAGAGCTGCAAAGCACCAACGAAGAGCTGCATTCGGTGAATGAAGAGCTGTACACCGTTAACGCCGAATATCAGAAGAAGATCGCCGAGCTGACGGAGCTGACCGATGACATGGACAACCTGCTCCGCAGCACCGACATCGCCACGATCTTTCTCGATAAGAACATGTGCATCCGCAAATTCACGCCGCAGATCGGCCGGGCATTCGATCTGCTGCCACAGGATGTCGGAAGGCGGATCGACAGCTTCTCGCATCACATCGCGCACGCTGGATTGATTGACGATGTGGCGTCGGTCCTCGCCAACGCCAAGCCGATTGAAAGGGAAGTGCGTCATCGAGTTGGGAGCTGGTTTTTCCTGCGGATCCTGCCGTATCGTTCGCACTCGCGTCTTGAAGGCGTTGTGCTCACGCTCATCGATATTTCAGCGCTCAAGCGCGCCGAATCGCGGCTACGTCAACTTTCGGCGATCGTGGAATCCTCCGACGACGCGATCGTCGGAATGGATCTGGAGGGGAACGTCACATCATGGAACAGCGGCGCGGAGCGGCTCTTCGGATACGACGCCGCCGAGATCGTCGGGCGGCATGTCGCCATGCTGCGTTTTTCTGAAGACAGGCAGACGAACACGGTCGATTGGCCGCCCGAGGTGATGCAGCGGATGATGGCGGGTGAGCCGGCGGACTTTCAAATCGAGCGCGCCCGCCGCCGCAAGGACGGAAAGAAAATCGACGTGCTCATGTCGTTCTCGGCTATTCGCGACAGCGACGGCAAGCTGGTCGGCGTCTCAAAGATCGCCCGCGATATCACCGAGCGTAAGCAAGCAGAGGCCGCCCGCCGAGCCGCGGAAGATCAGACGCGCCTTGAAGTCCGCCGGCGCGATCATTTCCTGGCGATGCTTTCTCATGAGCTGCGCAATCCGCTGGCGGCGGTATTGAACGCCTGCACATTGATGGACTCTTGCGATGGCAGCGCCGCGGCCCTCAAAGGCGCGTGCGATACAATCGGCCGCCAGGCCCGGCACATGGCGCGGCTGCTGGACGATCTGCTCGATATCTCCCGAATCACCCGCGACAAAATCGAGATCCGCAAGCAAGTCGTCGATCTGCGGCAGACGACGCGCGACGCGCTGGAAACAATCCGTCCGTTGTTGGCGAGCCGCCCGATCGAGCTGGATGTGCAGCTTCCCGATGAACCCATCTGCGTGGAAGGCGACGCCGCCCGCCTCCAGCAAATCCAGGTAAATCTGCTGAGTAACGCGATCAAATACACGCCGATCGGCGGAAACGTGTGGCTGTCGATGAGCCAGGAAGACGATCACGCCGTCATCCGCGTGCGCGACAACGGCGTCGGCATCCCGCCGGAAATGCGCGAAAAAGTCTTCGAGCTTTTCGTGCAACTCGGCAAAGAGCCGAGCAATGCCTCCACTGGAATGGGCGTCGGCCTCACGCTTGTTCAGGCACTGGTGCGCTTACACGGCGGCGAAATTTCAGTGGACGGCAACCCGGGCAAAGGGAGCGAGTTCACTGTTCGCTTGCCCGCGGTTGAGAAAGAAAAACTTCCGCCGCCCCCCGCTTCAAAGCCGGTTCCGCTGCAAGGATTGCGCGTGCTTCTGGTCGAGGATATTCCCGACATTCGCGCCATGACCCAGCGCCTGCTCAAAATGATCGGCTGCGAAGTCGAAGTCGCCGAAGACGGCCCTTCGGGCGTCCAAAGGGTTGCTGAGTTAAAACCGCAAGTCGCAATGATCGACATCGGCCTGCCCGAACTTGATGGCTATGAAGTCGCGCAAAAGATCCGCAGTCGATCCGATCTTGATGGCGTAAAGCTCATCGCCGTCACCGGCTTTGGCCAGGAGGAAGATCGCCGCAAGGCGATTCAAGCTGGCTTTGATGCGCATCTTGTGAAGCCGGTTGATCTGACGGAATTGCAGCGATTGCTGTGCAAGCTCGGGGGTCGACCGTGCTGATTCAGAACCCTCTCCCCTGTACTCAGGGGAGAGGGCAGGGTGAGGGGACAGCGTGTCGCAATACGGCGCGGTCCGCAAGTCGAAGCGTTCGACCCTCACCCCGGCCCTCTCCCTGGAAGGGAGAGGGAGTCAAGCCACAACAAACCCACGCTCTCTCCGGTAGCACACTTGAAATCCAATGTGATTCATCTGGAGAAGCAATCATGCATACCCGATTTGTTCGGTCGCAGGTTTTTGCAATCGCCCTGCTTTCGCTGGCGGCGCTCACTTCGCGGGCCGACGTTAAAATCCCCGCCGTGCTTTCAGATCACATGGTGCTGCAACAGCAGATGCCTGTTCCGATCTGGGGCTGGGCTGACGCGGGCGAACAAGTCACCGTCTCCTTCGGCACGCAAACGCGAACGACCAAAGCCGATGATTCTGGCAAATGGCAAGTCCGCCTCGCGCCGCTTTCGCCCGATGAAGTGCCGCGCAACCTGCTCATCAAGGGAAACAACACGGTCACGATTTCCGATGTGCTGGTCGGCGAAGTGTGGGTTTGCTCGGGTCAATCAAATATGGAATTTGCGGTGCGGCAGGCGAACAACTCGGCAAAGGAGATTGAACATGCCGATCATCCGACGATTCGGCTCTTCACCGTTCCCAAGTGGGTGCAGCAGCAGCCGCAGAATGACATCAAGGAAGACGCGCGCGGCCGTACGACCTGGCAGGTCTGCTCGCCGCAATCAGTGCCGGGTTTCACGGCGGTTGGATATTTCTTTGGCCGCCAGTTGGAGAAGTCGCTGCATGTTCCGATTGGTTTGATCCACACATCCTGGGGCGGCACGCCCGCCGAGTCATGGGCGAAGCATTCCTATTTGGAGAAGGATGAGGACTTCAAGGGGATCGTCGATCTGGCCGCTAATGCCAAACCGGATTACGAGAAGCAACTGACGAGGTGGGAAGCCGACTCGGAAAAAGCCAAGGCGGAAAATCGTCCCGCGCCGCGCAAGCCGACGCCGCCGGAGCAGAATCCGAATCTGGCGTCGGTGCTTTACAACGGCATGATTCAGCCGATCGTTCCGATCGCGATTCGCGGGGCGACGTGGTATCAGGGTGAGAGCAATGCCGGCCGCGCGTATCAATATCGCAAGCTCTTGCCGGCGATGATCCAAAGCTGGCGCGATGAATGGAATGAGCCGAGCATGAGCTTTTTGATCGTCTCGCTGGCCAACTATCGCAACACCCCCGCGCCGAAGGCTGGCGAGACCGAGAAGCCCGGCGAGAGCGATTGGGCCGAGCTGCGCGAGGCGCAGACCATGACCGCCGCCCTTCCGCATAATGGGCAGGCGCTGGCGATTGATCTTGCCGACAGCAACAACCCCGGCGATATCCATCCCAAGAACAAGCAGGAAGTCGGCTATCGTTTGGCGCTGGTGGCGCTGGCAAAGACCTACGGGCAAAACGTCCCCTACACCGGGCCGGAATTCGATTCGGCGAAATTCGATGGGGCAAATGTCACGCTCACCTTCAAGCATGCCGACGGCTTATTCGCCGACGGCGACACGCTGAAGGGATTTCAGATTGCCGCGCAGCCGGCCGCCGGCAAACCCGCGCATTGGGTTTGGGCGACGGCAAAGATCGACGGCAAATCCGTCATCGTCTCCAGCCCCGATGTCTCCACACCGGCGGCGGTGCGCTACGACTGGGCCAACAATCCGCAAGGCAATCTCTATAATAAGGCCGGGCTGCCCGCCGTCCCCTTCCGCACCGATAAGTGGGCCGGCGTCACCGACAAGAATCGGTAAATACGAGAAAAAAAATTTCTGCGCGAACTTGCTAAAAAGCCTCGCGTAAATTACGACATGTCAGTTCGACGGGAATGGGAATCCCGCTGACGACGGAAATGGAGTTCCGCATGTCTACTATCTTCGACGCCGGGGTTTTACGCCATCGCGAGTTGTCGCGCCGTTTTGATTCAAGTCCTTCCACAACGCAGGAGCGCGTGCTTGTCGTCGATGACAGTTCCGACGGCCGCAGAATGATCGCCGAAATTCTGGGCTGCCTGGGAATGTCGGCCAGCGTCGCCGAGGGCGGCCGCGCCGCGGTCGTCATGGCGATGGCGGCCCACCGCACCGGTCATCCCTACGATCTGATCCTCATGGATTCGCAGATGCCGGAAGTGGACGGCTACCAGGCCACCACCGAGCTTCGATCGATGGGCTACGACGGAAAGATCGTCGCGCTCATGTCCGAATCGATCTTCGGCGCCCGCTATGACCTGTGCGCGAAGGCCGGCTGTGACGGCTTTGCCAGCAAGCCCGTCACCTTCCCCATGCTGCGCGACATCATCCGCCGCCATCTCCCGACGGCGCTGCAAGGTTGCTCGCGCAAATTGGCGTAATTAAAAAACCGCGCCAGTCCACTTAAACGGCTGGTTTAGATGGTCTGATGCGTTTAGACGGGCCATCACACCTTGCAGGAACCGCTGCCAGGCAGCGATTCTACCGCCAGAATTTTTCCTTTGTTCGGCCACAGGATTTGCTTAAACTGATGCTCGACCCAGTGGGCTAGAGCATTTCGCTTTTTTACGCGAGGAGCAAATCATGTTGTCGAATTTTGGCCGTTCGGGCTCGGCTCTCGTTCGCACTCCATTGATGCGCGAACGAGTCAACCTTTCCAAAAGTCGCCGCGCGTTGCAGCGTGCGAGCAGAGTGACCGTCGAAGCGATGGAAGCCCGAGTCCTGCTCTCGGGCGCAACCGACATCTCACTTCTGAGCAATGGCAATCTTCTCATCAACGACAGCGGGTCGGTCAACGACGCGTTGACGATCTCGCGGAACGGCGCCAACGTCCGCGTTACCGACCCGGGTAACTCACTGGCCGCCGGCAGCGGCGCCAATCAGGTGGACGCGCATACCGTCGATGTTCCCCTGGCTTCGATTTCCGGCAACATTCAGGTCGATACCGGCGACGGCGACGACACCCTGACGATCGACACATCAGACGGCCTGGTGGCGCCGATCGCCTTCGACGGCGGCGCGGGTTTCGACACGCTACGATTCACGGGCACCAGCCTGCTCGACTCGCAAACCTACAACTATGGTTCGGATGCGAGTTCCGGCTCTATCGATCTGGCCGCCGGCGGCGTCACCCAGACCGTCCAATACACCCATATCGAACCGATCCAGGACAGCGTTCCGGTGGCGAATTTCACAGTGAACGGAACGGCCGCTGATAACGCCATCAACTACACGCAGGGCCCAGGCGGCGGAAGTTTTGTGGGTAATACTGGCCTGATCTCAGTGGACGTGCAGGAGACCCTCGAGTTTAACAACAAAACCAATCTGGTCATTAATGGTCTGGCCGGCAGCGACACAATCAATCTTCACTACAACAATGTGACAAACCCCGCCGGCCTCACCGGCACCATCACCGTCGACGGCGGCGATCCAACCGCCAGCGACACCCCTTATCGTCAACGGCATCTCGGGCTCGCTCGACAACCTCCGCTATCTGCCCACCGCAGTCGGCGCCGGCACGGTCCTCAACGACAGTCAGCCACAGCCGCATGTGATCTTCACCGGCATCGAACATCTGAAAACGGTCATTCAGCAGGCCGACGGGGACGGCGTCCGCCTCGAGGGCACCGCCGGCAACGACGCCTTCGAGTTTCTCCCTGGACTCACCAGCGACAGCGGTACGGCAATTGGCACAATGGACCAGAATAATGCCACCGGCTCCGGCCCATTCACCATGACGCCGATGGAGTACAGCGGCGCCTCGCCGGTGGCCAACGATTTTGATGTTAATTTCTTCAACCCCGGTGGCACGGATTCGATCGTTTTTGACGGCACCGCCAACGACGACAACATCGCCGTCCAAGGCGGCGAAGCAGGCGGCACAGAGTTCCGCCACACGCTTAACGGAATCGTCGTCTCGCGCCTCGAGGTCTTCAACATCGCCAGCGTCCTGGTGCGCGGTCTGGCGGGCAACGACACGATCACCACAAATCTGCCGGCGGGCCCCGCCGCTGTCAGTTTGCGCGTAGAAGGCGGCGGCTCTGCCGGCGACACGCTCAATATGGCGCTTCGACCATCACTTCCACACCGGCGGGTAATCCAATTGCCTTCAGCGGAATCGCGAAAATCAATGAGACGTCCAGCGGTGCGGGCTCCACGCTGACCATCAACGGCACCGGCGGCGACGACAATCTCACCTATGCGCCGACGAGCGCCACTGCGGGAACTGTCACCCTCGCAGGCGCCAACCCGCTGATCAATTTCACCGGCGTCGGCAGCACCTTCACGCTCAATCCGCTGGCCGGAGTCGATACCGTGACTGTCAATGGAAATGCCGGCGCCAATCAAATCACCCTGACGGGAATCCTGGGCGCGCCCACCGCTCAGGTTGATGCGTTGAAGGCCGTCACGCTCGCGGCCGCGACGACCGAGGCGCTCGTGATTGCCGCCGGGCTTGGCGATGACAATCTCACCGTCAATAGCGCGACCGAACCGGTGCTGATCCCCGTCACCTACGACGGCGGCGGCGGGACCGACGCGCTGGCGCTGACCGGCGGCACCGCAAGCTCCGACACCTACACCCCCGGCCCGCAACCGGGCGCCGGCAACAGCACGATCGTCTTCACCAGCGGCGCGGGCGGAACGCAGGTCGTCAATTTCCTCAACCTAGAGCCGGTGACGGATACGGTCGCCGGAGCGCTCGCCGTGAGTGGATCCACCGGCGCAGACAATATCGACTACGGTCAGGGACCGACGGCCGCCCAGGGCGAGGTCGCCGTCAACGGATTTGAGCCAATCATCTTCGCCAACAAGACGACGCTCACGCTGAACGGCGGCTTTGGGAATGACGCATTCACCATCGACAACAACAACACGCCAACCGGGCTCACGGGCATCACCGTAAACGGGGGCGTCGGTATCGATTCATTGCTCATCAATGCCTACAACAACGCGGTCGATTTTTCGGTGCCGGGCGTGGTGAATGTGACTGGCCAGCCGCCGATCAACTATTCGAGCATTGAATCCATCACCATCATCAATGTCCCCGATTCCATCTCGGTGACGCCCACCACCATCACCGGCAACGAAGGGCAGTTGCTGAGTAACATCAATGTCGGCACGGTTACGGGCGGCCCGGTCGGCGCGGTGGGCAACGATTTCACCGCATCGATTGATTGGGGTGATGGACACTCCAGCGCCGGCACCGTCACCGGCAGCGCCGGTAGCTTCACCGTCACCGGCACTCACACGTATGGCGAAGAGGGTACCTATTCGCCGATCGTCACCGTGACCGATCCAAACACCGTCGGGCATACATCCGTCGGCGGCGTGCCGATCACCATTAACTACACCTCGCCGGTCGGCGGCACCATCGACGATTCGGCGACCGTCTCCGACGTGCAGCTCACCAATTTCGTTGGTGCGGGCATCACGCGCAACATCACCGAAGGTCAAACCGACGCCGCCATCATTGGCTTGGCTACGTTCATCGATCCCGGCGGGGCTGAGCCTAATGCCAGCGACCCGGGCGGAACGCCGGATGATCACTACGCCACGCTGATTCACTGGGGAGACGGCTCGACTTCGGCCGGACAGGTCGTCTTCGTCGGCGGGAACATGTTCCGCGTCGACGCGCCGGCCCATCCCTACGCCGAAGAGGGAACGTACACAATCAGCCTCGATGTAACGCACGAAACGGAGCCGACGCTCACGGCCGACGCTGCGACCGTCATAGTCAAGGATGCTCCGCTCACCGCCTCCGGCAAGACGCTCAACGGCATTGAGGGCCGCGTTCTCAGCGGAACCGTCGCCACATTCACCGATGCATATAGTGCTGCCCCGACCAGCGATTTCACAGCCACCGTCAATTGGGGCGACGGCAAATCATCCGCCGGAACCATCGTCAGCGACGGCGGCGGACATTTCCACGTCACCGCAAGCCATGCTTATGCCGAGCAGCTCGCCGCCGGATACAAGTTCAAGGTAACGATCAAGGATGTCGGCGGGTCGAGCGTCGTCGCAAATGGCCTGGCTAAGATTGCCGATGCCCCGCTCGATTCGGCCGCCGGCCTGACTCTCAACAAGTCGAAGAACGTCACGTTCACCAATCTGACGCTCGGCTCCTTCCGCGACCAGGATTCGCTCAACACGCTGGCGTCCGATTACACCGGCACCATCAGTTGGGGCGACGGCTCAGCCAAAACCGCCGCCAAGTTTGTCTTCAACGGATCGACCTTCAACGTCGGCAGCTTCTGGAAAGTGCAGGGAACCCACAAATACACGAAGGCCGGAACCTTCACCGTGACAATCACCTTGAAAGACGGCGCCGCGGCACTCGTGATCACCGCGAAGATCATAGTGACGTAATGGGCATCGAGGTCTGAGCGGTTCGGCGATAGAATCCCTCTCGAATGCCCGAGTTCAACGCCAAGCAGGCTTTTGCGGCGGCGACGCAGCATCATCAGGCGGGCCGCATTGCTGAAGCCGAGGCGCTTTATCGCCAGGTGATCGCGAAGCAGCCGCGCCATGGGGATGCGCTGCATCTGCTGGGATTACTGCTGATTCATCGCGGCGACGCCGCCGCGGCGATCGAGCCGCTTTCGCGCGCCGTCGCGACAAACCCGCAAAACGGCGATTTCCGCTACGATCTTGGCGTTGCCCTGGGCGCTATCGGCCGCAACGACGAAGCCGCCGCCGAATATCGCAAGACCATTGTTTTGCGTCCGGAACTTCCCGGCGCTTACTCCAATCTTGGCTCGATCTTGGTCGCTCAGGCCAAGCCTGAGGAAGCGCAGGAGCTGCTTGAGAAAGCCCGCGGCAAATTCCCCGCCAATGCGCTGATCCGCAATAACCTCGGCAACGCCTATCGCGATCTTGGCCGCATCGACGATGCGATTGCAATGTATCGCCAGGCGTCGGCACTCGCTCCCAGCGAAGCATTGCTGCGGTGGAACCTGGCGATTGCGCTGCTGCTCAAGGGAAACTTCGCCGAGGGCTGGCCCGGCTACATGTATCGCCACGAGGCGGAGAAGGCGCCGACGGTCATCAACCTGAATCAGCCGATGTGGGACGGCTCCAGCCTCGCCGGCCGCGGAATCTTGCTCTACACCAACCAGGGCCTCGGCGACATCATTCAATGCGCAAGATTCTTCCCGTCCCTGGCGGCGCAAGGCGCGCGCGTGATCGTCGGCCTCACCGGAGCACAAGCCGTACTGCGCCCGCTGCTTCGCGGCCAGTGCGGCATCACGCAAGTGGTGGCGGACGATGAACCGCTCCCGCCGATCCACGTCCAATGCCTGCTCGACCGCCTGCCGGCGATGTACGGCGTCACGCCGCAACAACTCCCCGGCCCCATCCCCTACCTGCGCGCCGACGCAACCCGCGCCGCGCAATGGCAACAACGCCTCGTCGGCGAAACGCGCCTCAAGATCGGCCTCGCCTGGGCCGGCAACCGCGGCCACGCCAAGGACATCTACCGCTCCATCGCGCCCCAGCTTCTCTCACCGCTGGCGCAGGCCCCCAACATCCGTTGGATCAGCCTGCAAAAATCCCGAGCTGACAGCGCGCCGCCGGAATTGAATCTCACCGACTGGACCGCCGACCTGCACGACCTGGCCGACACGGCGGCCCTGATCGCCAATCTCGATCTAATCCTGACCGTAGATACATCGATAGCCCACCTGGCCGGCGCGATAGGCAAGCCAGTCTGGACGATGATCCAGTATTCCCCCGATTGGCGTTGGATGCTCAATCGCCCGGACACGCCGTGGTATCCCACAATGCGACTATTCCGCCAGCCGCGGCTGCGCGCATGGGAGCCGGTAATCGAGCATGTGCTTCACGAACTAAGGGCGCGGCACTAACCGCCAGATAATCACAAAGCTTGCGAGGCAAAGACGTATAAGAGCCAAAGGATCGTACGTCTCCCGGTTTACGAGCCCCCAAAAAGCGTGTTGCGCTTTGCCGATGCCCCCCAACCCGCTCGCGCAGCCGCGCCATTGCCGGCTCAGGAAACTTCGCGTTACACCAGATCGTCAGTGGATTCATGGACGTGACTCGGATTCAAGCGATCTGCCGCGGGAGGGAAAGTGTCGATAGTAGATTCTCCAGTCGATTTGGATCTACCGGTTTGGTCATGTGCAAGTTAAAGCCGGCATTTCGTGCGCGTTGAACGTCATCCTCCTGGCCATAGCCGGTAATGGCGACCAGGTACATCGACTGAAGGTCAGCTTCGCCACGGATTGCCCGGGCAACATCGTAGCCGTCCATGTCGCCCGGCAGGCCGATGTCGCAAAGAACGACCTCCGGCCGAAACTCCCGCGCGGCTTCCAATCCCTGCGAGCCGCAATGAGCGATCTGCGATTTGTGCCCATACAGGCGAAGCAATGCGCCCAGTGTTTTGGCGGCGTCGAGATTATCTTCGATTACCAAAACGCGCCACGAAGCCATGGAGTTTTTTGCCGCGGGAACACAGTCGCTGGTGAAGGCGGCTTCGTAAGCTGGAACGGTGAAGCTGATTCGGCAACCCTTGCCGGCGCCGTCGCTTTCCGCATTGACGCGGCCGCCGTGCAGTTCCATGAGTCCTTTGCTCAGCGCCAGCCCGAGCCCCAGCCCTCCGCGGCTGCGATCCAGGCTTGTGTCCGCCTGGTGGAACGATTCAAACACATGGGCCAGCGTGTCGGCGTCCATGCCGATTCCGGTATCAATGACGGTGAGGACAACCGAATCGTCTGATCCGCGCACGTTGAGCGTGATCGTGCCACCGGCATCCGTAAATTTGGCGGCGTTGTGAAGGAGGTTGCCGATGACTTGCGCCAAGCGGGTGGGATCGCCATTCACCCAGGCCGGGGAATCGGGGAGATTCAGCGCGAGGGTCAGTCCTGCCGCTTCGATATCCTGGCGGTGGTCAACGGCGCAGTTACGCGCCAGCGCCGCCAGATCGACCCGCTCGCGGCGAAGCAGCACTTTCCCGCGGGCGATGCGCGACACATCCAGCAGGTCGTCGATCAAGCGGCCCATCTGCGCCACCTGGCGCTCGATCACTTCGCGCGCCTCGGTGTGGCCGCAATCGGTCGTCGGCGGAAGACTGAGGATCTTGGTGGCGTTGCGAATCGGGCCCAATGGGTTGCGTAGCTCGTGCGCTAAAACCGCGAGGAATTCGTCCTTGCGGCGAGCCGCTTCGCGAAGCTCTGCCGCCTGTTGCTGCAATTGGTCGATCAGCCGCGTGCGCTCTTCGGCAAGCTGCTGCACTTGCTTGCGGCGTTCTTCCAACTGAATGTCAAGCGTAACGCGATCGATCGCCGCGTGAACGATATGCCTCAGGTCATTGCCTGCCACCTTTTTGACCAGATAATCCTGCGCACCCTTTTTGATAGCGTCAACGGCAACGGCCTCGTTGCCCTGGCCGGTGAGCATGACCACCGGCGTGGGCGCGTCGCCATCCTGGCGGCGGAGGCGCTCGATGAATTCCAGGCCGTTCAAATCGGGGAGATTGTAATCCAGGAGGATGCAATCGGGCCTTTCGCGGCGGCTGATCGCCAGGCCCTCTTCACCAACGGATGCCTCCAGGAACTCATATGCGGTCGAGGTATCTTGAGCGATGCGCCGGCGATATACCTGCCGATCTTCAACCGAGTCATCAACGATGAGGATGCGGCAAGGCTTTTCGCTCATAAATCCGCGATTTGTTAGAGCTTGGGAATCACGGCAGCAGCGCCTCGTTCAGCCAGAACTCGGCAACCCGCCGCATCGTCTGCATGAACGCGCCCAGGTCCACCGGCTTGCGGATGTAGGCATTGGCGCCGGATTGATAGCACGTGCGAATGTCGCGCTCGTCGTGAGAGGTGGTGACCACCAGCACGGGAATCGACTTGAGTTCGTCGTTCTGCTTGATTTCCGCCAGAACTTCGCGGCCGTCGGTGCCAGGCATGTTCAGGTCCAGGAGGATCATGCCGGGGCGAACGTTTTTTTCGCTTTGGGTGTATTGCCCGCGGCCATGAAGGTAATCCAGGGCGTCGTCGCCATCGACGCAGTACATGATCGGGAGCGTGACACCGGCCCTTTTGAGGGCGCGCGTCGTCGTCTCCCGATCCTCGGGACTGTCCTCGATCAAGAGCACGGGTTGATTTCGCGTCGCTACCATCGTTCTTTCGCCGCCGGCAGAGAAAAGAGGAACGTTGTCCCTTCGCCGGGAATGGAGTTTAACCAAATCTTCCCGGCGTGACGATCCACAATCTTTTTAACAATTGTGAGGCCCACGCCCGTCCCGCCGCCAAAGGCGTCGCGCGCGTGCAGCCGCTTGAACATACGGAAAACCGATTCGTGATGCTTGTCGGCAATTCCTATCCCATTATCCCGAACGAACAGCGCGATTCCGCGCCGCTCGAATGCTTCGGGCCAGCCGGGTTCGTGTGGATGTAAAAAGCCGATCTCGATCCATTTTTCCGCCTTATCGTTGTATTTCATCGCGTTGGTGATGAGATTTCGCACCACCTCGCCCAGCAGCACGCGGTCGCCGCGAACCAGTGGCAGCGGCCGGGGAACGCGAATGTCGATTCCTCCTTCTTTCACGGTGATGCGGATGGATTCGAGCACTTCGGCCAGCACATCATCCATGCTGGTTTCCCTGGCGACGAACTCGCCGCGGCCGACGCGGGAAAATTCCAACAGCGCATCCAGAAGCGCATCCATCCGCTGGGTGAGCCGGCGCAGCGTATCGAGCTTCTCGCGGCCTTCCTCATCGACCTTCTCGCCGTAATCTTCCAGCAGGAAGGTCGCATAATTGTGAATCCCGCGCAGCGGCTCCTTCAAGTCGTGCGACGCGATATACGCAAAATCATCCAGCTCCTGGTTGGAACGCGTCAGCTCGTTGATGGCGTTGCGCACGTCGGAGATATCACGGGCAATTCCGGTGAAAACGCGCCGATCGCCCAGCTTGAGCTCACTGACGGCCAGATGCATCGGAAACGTGCTGCCGTCTTTGCGCCGCCCCACCACTTCGCGGCCGATGCCAATGATCTTTCTGCGTCCGGTCGTCAGGTAGTTGGTGAGGTACCCATCGTGCTCTTCCTGATAAGGCGCCGGCATGAGCATTTTCACATTGTGCCCGATCACTTCCGGCCGCGAATAGCCGAACAGTTTTTCGGCCGAGGGGTTCATGGATTCGACTGTGCCTACTTCATCAATAGTCAGAATTGCATCGACGGCGGCATCGAGAATCGCGCGCGTGCGTCCCTCGCTTTCCTCCAGGCGGCGCATGGCATTTCGCACGTCGCTGATGTCGCGGGCGATGCCGGTAAAATTCGTGCGATCGCCGAGTTTGAGCTCGCTAACCGCCAGGTGCATGGGAAACGTCGTGCCGTCTTGTCGTCTTCCGACTACCTCGCGGCCGCTTCCGATGATCTTCTTGATGCCCGTGGTCAGATAGTTATTGAGATACCCATCGTGCTCCCCCTTGTAAGGCGCGGGCATCAGCATTTTAACGTTCTGGCCAATGACGTCCTCGGCCTTGAAACCAAAGAGCCGCTCGCCCGCGGGGTTGATCGTTTTCACGATTCCTACCTCGTCGATGGTGAGAATGGCATCGACGGCGGCATCGAGAATCGCGCGCGTTCGCCCTTCGCTTTCTTCCAGTCCGCGGATCGCGTTGCGAACATCAGAAATGTCGCGGGCAATCCCGGTGAAGATGCGCCGCGAGCCCAGGCGCAGCTCGCTGACGGCAAGGTGCATCGGAAAGGTTGTGCCATCCTTTCTCCTTCCCACCACTTCGCGCCCCAGGCCGATGATCTTCTTAATGCCGGTCGTCAAATAATTATTGAGATACCCGTCGTGCTCCTGCTTGTAAGGGGCGGGCATCAACATCTTGACATTGCGGCCGATGACTTCCTCGCGGGTATAGCCGAATAATTTTTCGGCCGAAGGATTCATCGATTCAACTTCCCCGTTCTCTTCGATGGTGAGAATGGCATCGACCGCGGCATCCAGAATCGCGCGGGTGCGCCCTTCGCTTTCCTGCAAGCTGCGGATGGCGTTGCGGACATCGGAGATGTCGCGGGCGATTCCAGTGAACATCTGCTGGTTGCCCAGCTTCAGCTCGCTGACGGCCAGGTGCATCGGAAAGGTCGTGCCGTCCTTGCGCCGCCCCACGACTTCGCGGCCGATGCCGATGATTTTTTTGATGCCCGTCGTGAGATAGTTAGTCAGATATCCATCATGCTCCTGCTGGTACGGCGCCGGCATGAGCATCTTGACGTTATTGCCGATCACTTCATGGCGGGGATAGCCGAACAGCTTTTCCGCCGACGGGTTCATCGATTCGACCGAGCCGTTCACGTCGATGGTCAAAATCGCATCGACGGCGGCGTCGAGTATCGCGCGGGTGCGCCCCTCGCTTTCCTCCAGCCGCCGGATCGCGTTGCGAACATCGGTGATATCGCGGGCGATTCCCGTAAACATGCGCCGGTCGGCCAGCTGCAATTCGCTGACCGCCAGGTGCATCGGAAACGTCGTGCCGTCCTTGCGCTTCCCGATGACTTCGCGCCCGATGCCGATGATCTTCTTGATTCCGGTCGTGAGATAATTGGTCAGATACCCGTCATGCTCCTCCTTGTACGGAGGCGGCATGAGCATCTTGACGTTGCGGCCGATGACTTCCCCCCTGGGATACCCAAACAGCCGCTCGGCGGCGGGGTTCAGCGAATCGACCGTTCCCTTTTCGTCAATGGTAAGGATGGCATCGACCGCCGCATCAAGGATAGCTCGCGTGCGCGCTTCGCTTTCGAGGCGCGCCTGATCGATCCGATCCAGCCCCAGTTCCTGCTCCATCCGTTATTCCCGTGACTGCCGCGCGGGCAAAAGGCGAATGTGAGTTTGCGCAGGGTGAAACGACCCAATCCGCGCAAACGGTTGCCGGGAAGTATGCCGACAATTCGAGAGATGGCAAGAGGATTGTGCGATGGGTCGCTGGATAGCTTTTGTCTCACCGAGCCCGTGCACTCTCCGTGGGCAAGGCGTCGAAATCGCACGTAGACGCCTTTCCCACACACACGTATGTTTGAGAGATAGGTCGCCGAAACGGAGATCGAGGAATTCGGGGAAAAGGTTGCCAATGGGAGAATTTGCCAAGCCCGAGCTCAGCTCGGTTCATGAAGCACAGGCTCTGTTGGCTGCCATCATCGACTCATCCGATGACGCGATCATCAGCAAAGACCTGAGCGGTATTGTTCGTAGCTGGAATCAATCCGCCCAGCGTATATTCGGCTACACGGCTGAAGAGATGCTCGGCAAGCCGATTACCATTCTTTTTCCGCCAGACCGGCTCGGCGAAGAATCGGAAATTCTCAAACGCCTTCAACGCGGTGAACGTGTCGACCACATCGAAACCGTCCGCATCCGTAAAGACGCACGCCCGCCACCGGGAACGAAATAGGAGTGAACTAATGCTAGACCTTTTTCATGTCGCGGCTATCGTATTGTCGGTCGGTCTTTCAACATACAGCTACGATGGTCGCTTTAGCGGATTTGGCTACCGCCCTGTCACAACATTCTTTGATTGCACACAAGGCGAGGTCATTGTGGGCCGCAGCGGCACTTATTGGCTGGACCCGGTCGTGCGCGCTCAAGAAGATGCGAAGGCGTCATCTCGCTTTAGTGTGGGATTTCTGCTGGGAAACAAAGAGTATCCGCAACTCCTGCCGGAGGGCACAAGAAGACCCGCTAGGGCGGGGATCTTTATCATTAATTCGTCAGATTATGGTCATGATGCGCGAGGGAATTTCGAAGTGTTCACGCGTGCCGTCGAATTTCCCATCGTGGATTTAGCAATAATTCTAGTGGGTCTTTAAATAGAACGGACGTGAGTGTCAAATGCGACTTGGTATCAAGAGTTTTTGGCGCGGCTCGCGGTTTCTTACGCTCGCATGCTTTCTGCTGACCCTTTTGATTACAGGGGCGATGGTTGTCTGGCTAAGAAGCTTTAAGGCCGCAGACCGCTTCTCATTTTCTCGCGGTGATACCACCTATAGCACCGATATTTCGTCGGGGACGCTCTGCTTGAGCAGTACGTGGGACAATGGTTTTGCGGTGAGCATGGGCTGGGACCACGTTAGCTTAGCACCCAGTGAATACCCTTTACCCTCCAAGGGTACGCCCGGCTTTCAGTGGGGTTTTCCTGGCATTGGATACATGTCACTAACGAGCCGACACCCGAGCACGGGGGCGACTGCCGGAGCCGGATTCTTGGTAATGCGAGTTTGGTTGATCGTCGCTTTCTTGATGCTTGCGTTTTTCCCGATGCTCCGCTCGCTAATCAAGCGGGCCGAAGCTATCTCGAGCCAGTGTTGTCCGAAGTGCGGTTACGATTGGCGTGCATCGGTTGACCGATGTTCGGAATGCGGATTTGTAAAGAATTCACAGAGCACATGATCGATGGCCGACGTTTGGAAAGATCGGGTCATCGGCGTGCCGCTGATGGCCGACCCCCCATCTGATGGCGAAATCTGATTCGGAGCGCGGGCTCCTTGCTGGATTAACACATAAAACGGGTCAACACATAAAACGGGTCGAACACATAAAACGGAACACATAAAACGGGTCAAGTGCGAATAATTAACTGGCGGCTGGCCGGTCCGGCGGATGTTACCGCTGCCAACCTGGCCACATAAGTCGATATTGCATATTCAGTGAATCGTACTTTACCCGCACTTGACCCGTTTCCCTTGCTGACCCGTTTTCCTTCGTTGACCGGTTTTCCTTGCCCAAGGTGGGATTGATCCGCTGCGCCGGCGCACGCGAGCGCCTGCACGACACGTGTCAAAATCGGACAGATGGTGCACGATTCGGATCCGATTGTGTTTCGCTTATATCGTTTATTGATATGACTTTATGAATTCATATGTACAAACGTCGATGCATCGTTTGCACCGTTTTCTCGTTTTGGCTGGGGCGATGCGAATCGGCGTACGGCTCGCTGCAATTCTGCGATCAGAGGGCAAAGACTATGGAGGGCAAGAGCCGCCCGGACTGCGCGCCACTTGAGACGTTCTGCCGGCGCGGCCTGGGGGGATGTTACACCCTTCCGCCGTGTAACGCGCGCGGCAAACACATAAGTTGTCTTATCATCAGCAGTTGCTTTACACACACGGGTCATGTGACGCCGGCGCGCCTGTAACATTTGTATCAGGGCAAAGAGCGCGAACTGGAATTGGACGCGGCCAACCAATGTTGAGCGCGCTTTGCTGAGCGAACACAATGGACGCGACCACAATTGCGTGCGACCAGGCGCTAGATTGCACCTTTAATAATGGCTATCCGCCCGATACGCCGACCCATGCGGCTTTCCCGCGGGGTCGAAACGTTGGCCGTAGACGGCGCCGTCTGCTTTGTTGGGCCATTGGATGGCAAAGCCGCCCTCTTCGAGCTTGATGGCTCCCCGCTTGCCGTCGGCGATCTTGGATGAAACCGCCGGGGCGGCCGCGATGATCGCATCCGTCAGCTCGGTAAACCGCGCCAGCACTTCGACCGTCTCGTCCTCATCGTGCGCGGGCAGGCGGATGCACATGCGCAGGGCTTCATAAGCGATGGTGCTTTCGATTGGATCGCCATGCCGTTTTTTTGCGTCGGCGAGCATCTTCGCGAAGCGCTGGAGCTTGGCGGCTTCGGTGCCGCTTGCTTTGGCGACCGCCGACCGAAGCTCGCGGCGCGAGGGCCAGGGCTTTTGGGCGGTGAGCTGCGCGAGCCTGCCGCAATAGGCGGAGGCGGATTTGCCGAAAATTGCCTTCCACACAACAGGCTCGCAGGCGCAGGTGACCCGCGCGGCAGCCTCGGCGCTGAGCGTCGCTTTATGCCTCTGCTCTACGATGAAGCCGATCTCCGTCAGCGCATCGGCCAGGATCGGATGCGCGCCCGAGGCGACGTTGGTGTCGGTGACCAGGATCGCGAGCCTATCGGGCGTCGGGGCGGGCGTTGGGGCTTTCGTTGCCGGCTCGGCGGCCGGCGCGGCTTCCGCGGGCGCGGGCGCCGCCGGCTGGAGTGATCGCCGCACAACGTAGTTGATCAGCCCCACATCCTTGCTCCGCTTGAGCAATCGATAGGGAGGATTGCTGAACATCTCCATCAACTGCTCGTCCGCCTGCTTCGGAATGGGCTCGTTGAAATTGGAGCGGCTGCCCGGATAGAGCGTGATGCGCGCGCCGTCGTCGGTCGTGCCGTGCATCTCGACAGTGGGGACGGGCGGCGCGCCCTGCACGCGATTCACGAGCATCAGATCGATGCGGTCGCACAACTGATCCAGATCTTCATGAAGGCGCTGATAGAAGGGGTTCACGTCTTACCTCATCGGTTGAACGCGTTTACGCCTTGCAGCCCGTGGGAAAAGTCCCGCGCGGCGTCGCGCCGCGGATTTGGCTCGGGATCGAGGCGGAGAAACGACGAGTATTGGAACGAAATACGCGGAGTTTCGACAACGAAGAGCCCGAGCCAAAGACGCAAGCGACGCCCGCGCGACTTTTCCCGCGGGCTGCTGGCGCCGGGGATTGTAACTCAAGCCGTCTGAAGTGTCTTGTCCTGCTGAAAATATTGACTGAGCTGGTCGGCGACCTGGCTGACCACGGGCTGAGCGAGCAGCTTCATATGCGTGCAGGGGTATCGGAAAACCGTCAACCCGCCGCCGGCGAGGCACGTCCACCCATTGGCCGTGTTCGAGAAATCAACTTCCGGCTGTTGTTCCGCCACGTCAGCGCGAAACAGCAGGATCGGGCCGTCGTAGGGGCGAAGCACGTATTCTCGGCGAGCCACAATCGCAATATCCGTCGCAGTCATCATCCGCTGGGGCCCGGCGTCTCTTCCGGTCGCGCCGCGTCGCCGCCACGCCCGGCCGAAATAACCGCGGATGTAGTGAACCTGCTCGATCGGGCGAAGCTTGATCACCTCGCCGATGCGGTAGATTATCTTGCGGGCTGCCGCCCATTTCGCTTTACACGGATAGTTCTCACCCCAGCTATCCAGCAGCGCCAGCGGCGTTACCTCTTCATGGGCCGCGCGAAGTTGGTGAGCGATCTCGAAGGCCACCGCACCGCCCAGCGAAAAGCCAGCCAGCTGGTAAGGTCCGCGCGGCTGCATCTGGCGCATTTGAACGATCAGCGCCGAGGCAACGTCCTCAATTCTCGGGGGATTCCCGTTGGTGTCTAACTTAAAATCAAAGCAAAGTGCGTAGACAGGCTGCTCCTGCGCTAGACAAGTCACCAGATCGCGAAATTCAAAACCATGCCCACCAGCGGACACGCAAAAGAGCGGTCTTCGATCGCTGCCGCGTTGCATCACCACTGGGCCGTGCGTCCCCGAAGCGTCGCCGGGTAGTGACAGTCGCCGGGCAAGATTTCTCACAACCGGATCTTCCAGCAGCAGGCTCAATGGAATCGATCGGCCGATCGCGCGTTCGAGATGCGTCAGCAGGCTGACGGCCTGCAGCGAATCGCCGCCAAGCATAAAGAAGTTATCCTGCGCTCCGACGGACGGAAGGCCAAGGACTTTGCAAAAGACGTCGGCAACGGTTTGTTCGACAGCGGTTTGTGGCGTGACATACATCCCGCCCGCGCGATCGCGGGAAGCAACGGGTGGCGGCAACGCCGCGCGATCCACCTTGTTGTTGGGCGTAAGAGGCAGCGCCTCGAGCACCACCAGGTCCGCTGGCAGCATGTATTCGGGAAGCAACAGCCGTAGCGACTCGCGAATTGTCGCAGTCGAAAGAGCGGTGCCACTTTGCGGGGTGATGTAGCCGATCAACCGCTTGGCGCCCGACGCATCCGCATGAACGCTGACTGCCGCGTCGCGGACGTGGGGCTGCTGCAGCAGCACCGCCTCCACTTCCCCCGGCTCGATTCGGTAGCCGCGAATCTTTACCTGCTGATCGGCGCGGCCGAGATACTCAAGGTTACCGTCGCGGCGATAGCGAACGAGATCACCCGATCGATAAAGTGTCGCCCCTTCCCGATCGTTGAACGGATCGGCGATGAATCGCCCGGCGGTGAGATCGGGGCGATTGAGATATCCGCGGCCCACGCCGATGCCGCCGATATAGAGTTCGCCGATCACTCCGATTGGAACCGGCTGGAGGTTCCCATCCAGGACATAAAGCTGCGTGTTGGCAATCGGCCGGCCGATCGGGACGCACGGCCCTTCGTCGTGGGGCTGGCTTTCGTAGATGCAGCAGCCGACCGTTGTCTCGGTCGGGCCGTACTCATTGATCAATCGCGTTTGCGGCGAATACTTGTGCCAGAATGCAAGCGACTCATTGAGCAGCGCTTCGCCGCCGATAACAAACGCGCCGGCGCATCCGGCCGCCTGCGGCGGCGTCATCATGTGGCGCAGAATGTCCACATGGGCCGGCGTTAACTTCACGAGCGAAAAATCCTGGTGATCGCCCAGCACTTTTGCCAGCGCTTCAATCTCATTGACGCGCGGCACGAGCGTAGCCGCCTTACCGGCCAGCAGCGGACAGAAAAAGCTCGTTACCGTCAGATCGAACGAGAGCGTTGTATGAACGGGAGAACCGGACCCTTCATGCGCCTTGTAATAATGAATCGCCCACCAGACGTAATTGACGGCGCTGCGATGCTCGATCATTGCCCCCTTGGGGCGGCCGGTCGATCCGGAGGTGAAAATCACATAGGCCAGATCGCGCGTGCCCGCGGCCGGCGGCGGGTCTTCCTCGCTCTGAGCATCAAGAATATGAGCATCGGTATCGAGGCAGAGCAAATCGCCGCAAAGGCCGTGAATAGAGCTGCTCAGCGCGCTCTCCGTCACAACAAGCTGGGCGCGGGAGTCCTCCAGCATGGCATTAAGGCGGCCGGCCGGATACGTCGGATCCAGCGGCACATAAGCACCCCCGGCTTTGAGAACGCCCAAAACGCCGACCATCATCTGCGGGCCGCGCTCAAGAAGCAGGCCGACGAGTTTGTCCGGTCCGACGCCGATCGACCGAAGATGCCACGCCAGGCGATTGGCGCGGGCATTGAGCTGACGATAGGAGCATCGCTCATCGCCAAAGATCAACGCACTGGCATCCGGCGTCTGGCGCGCCTGGCGCTCAAACAGCTCATGGAGGGTCGCATCGGGAAACTCCGCGTCGGTTTCATTCCACTCGACAAGCAACTGACGCCGCTCGGCCTCATCGAGCAGAGGCAGCCGCGAGATCGCGACGGATGAATCGGCAAGTCCAGCCGACAGCACGTTCCGCAGATGCCGAATAAGGTCCTGGATCAGATCGGCGTCATATAGATCGCTGTTGTAAAAGAGCCAGCCGTCGAGCGATTCACCATCATCAGAAAAGATGAATCGCAACTCTGCGTTGGTCTCCGGAAGATCGGCCGCATGGTTTGTCAGTTCCGCGGGCATGGACTCATCGACCGCGCGACGTTGATACTCGAAGACAATCTGCGGGCGTGTCGCGGACGATGCCCCTCGGTCGGCGCTTGCCAATGTAAGAAGCTGGTCAAACCCGACGCGCTGATGTTCGCATACTTCTTCGTGCAGGCGTGCGATTCGCGAGACAAGCTCGCCGAATCGGGGATCGCCCGACAAATCGATTGGCGCGAGCAGGTCTCGAACGAAAGGTTGCGGCACTTCCGTCACCTTCGCGTCGCTCTGCCGCCAGACGCGCAATGCGATCAGGCCCCGGGTTTCGTTGCTATAGCGGCCGAGGAGGACTGAAACCGCCGAGAGCAGGATGGCCTCGAGGGAGATTCCGCGCGTAGTGGCCAGCGCGCGGATTTGGGCAACCGACCTCGGATTCGATTGCAGTCTTTCGCGACCGATGGAAAACGACTCGGCGTTTTGGCGCGCGGTGCGTGCAGGAATTTCCCAGCGCGGCGACGATGCTTTGAATCGCTCGCGCCAACGGGTCAGGTGCTCCTGGCCATCTTCGTCGGTCAGCCAATTCCGGAGCGGCTCCGTTGAAATGGGGCGGCCGTTTTTTTGACGTGAGGACGCCGGGTGCATGACCCGCGCGGCATCCAGTTGCGCAAAATGCGCGCGTTCCGATTTTGCAATTTCTTCCCGCACGAGCGAGCTCCACGAACGGGTTCAATTAAAGAACGCTGCCGAGAAGGGAACTAAACCTTCGCGCGCGTCGAACTTATCCACATGACCCCGGACCAATGGAAATGGAACGGCCCTTACGGGCCGGCGGTGTACCATCGCCATCTGTCACGCGTACCGGTGGATAGTCAACTGCCCTAGCCAGTTTTGATCGCCGGAGGTCCCCAATCAAAATCGAATCTAGTGAGATGCGAATACAAGTCAAGCAAATAATTGCTCGACATCAACGCTCAAATGATAATTTGACAATGGGTAATTTGGCGCGCGCAAATTGCGGCACCGCGAGTTCGATGGGCGTTACTGCGCGATGTCGATATTCTAGCGATACCGATGAATCGGCCGCGAACATTCCGACTACTGCGCAGCGCCGCTGTCGTGGGGCTCATCGTTGCATGCGGTCTGATCGCGGCTCATCACATCGCCGATTACAGGGAGTGGACGCTTCGATTCATCCAGGTCTTGATGCTTTGCGCGCTTCTCGGGGTGGTCATAGGCGCTGGGTTTGTCGTAGCGCGGCAGATCTTCACGGCCCCCATGCCCAGGCGCACGCGCGGCTTGCTCATCGCCTTTGGAATCTTCGCGATGGCATGGCCGATTCTGGTGGTCTGCTTTCGCGGCGCCGCTTCACTCCCGGACCGTCTCGGCGGCGCAATCGTATTGTTCGTCGTTCTATTGATACTGGGATTCGCTGGATGGGCTATTTACTTCGTCGTGATGCACGTGATCGAGACCCCCGCACGAATGAGGGAGGCGCGGGAATATCGCCGACGGCTGCAAAAACTCTGCGTATCCTGCGGCTACTCCCTGCGCGGCAACGAATCAGGAATCTGCCCCGAATGCGGCGCATCGATAAAGAACGCTTCGTAAATGCTGCATCGCCTTCATCTGGTCTTCAGGTTCGACCGAATATGCTTAGACTGAGTTGGACGATGCGCGTTTTGGTGATCGAAGATGAGCCGGATTTGCTCTCCGCGGTTTCGCAGGCACTCCGCGAGACCGGCTATGCCGTCGATGAAGCGGCCGATGGACGGGAAGGCCTCTTCAAGGCCGGCGGCGCCGACTACGACGCGGTCATTCTCGATCTGATGCTCCCCAAGCTCGACGGATACGGCTTTCTCCGCGAGCTGCGCAAGGAAAAATCTGTGCCGGTGTTGATCCTGACCGCTCGCGATGCGCTGGCAGATCGCGTCCGGGGACTCGACGCCGGCGCGGATGATTATCTCACCAAGCCCTTCGAGCTGCCCGAGCTTCTCGCACGGCTTCGCGCGCTGATCCGCCGATCCGCTGGCAAAGCCACCGCCGTCATTGAAATGGGCGACGTGAAGATCGACACCGCCGCGCGCGGCGTCACCAAAGACGGCCGCTCCGTCCCCCTCACCGCCCGCGAGTACGCGCTGGTCGAGCTGCTCGCCTTGCATCGCGGCGAGCTGGTCACACGCTCGATGATCTACGATCATCTGTTCGATGAGGAGGACGACAGCCTCTCGAATCTGGTCGATGTACACGTCTCCAATGTCCGCCGCAAGCTTGGCAAGGATTTCATCTCGACGCGCCGCGGGCAAGGGTATGTGATTGATGTGTAGCGACGCATCGGCGGGCAGTGCCCGCCCTACGAGTTCCCGCGCGCGTAGGGCGGGCACTGCCCGCCGCGTCCTTCGGATGACGCATCCTCAACGAGAAGTAAATTGCTAGGCCGATTCCACTCCATTCGCTGGACACTACAAATATGGCACGCCGGCATTCTGCTGGCGGCTCTGGCCAGCTTTGGCGCCGCCCTGTACTACGGCACCACTCACGCGCGCTTCAAGCAAGTCGATACCGAGATCGACGCGGCCGCGCAGGTTATCGCGTCGCGGCTCGGCGGTCGCCCCCCGCCGCCGCGGCCGCAGGGCGAATTTGATGATGGGCCATACGGTCCGCAATTCGATCCGAATCGCCCGCCGCCGGATGGTTCTGATGGACCGCCGGAAGGTCCTCCCGAGGGCAGGCAATTTGATGGTCCTCCTCGTGACGGCCAGCCGCCCGAAAGTCCTCCTCCGCGCGGCCGCGGGCGCGGCGGCCCGCCGCCGCAGGGCCCGCCGCGCGGCGGACGCGGACGGGGGCCCATCTTGCCGCCTCCATTTGCGCAACGCTTCGGCGCCATCGAAAGCGCCGGCGGCTACTACATCGTCTGGGATCCGCAGGACCGCATTCGTATCGTCTCACAAACCGGGCTGGATGTTCCGCGCCCGCCGCGCGCTGTGGCGCGGCCGGCACCGCCGATCTATCGCTGGCGCGGGCAACTGCGCGAGGTGTACATCACCGATCCGCAAAACAATCAGATCCTCGTCGGCCGCTCCATCGCGCGCGAGCTCGATGAGCTGCACCAGCTCGCCTGGCTCCTGTGCGTCTGCGGCGGCGGAGTGATGGCGATCGGACTGGCCGGCGGATGGATGCTCTCGCGAAAGGCCGTCAAACCGATCGCCGCCATGAGCCAGGCGGCGGCGGAAATCTCCGCCTCCAACCTCTCCCGCCGCATCAACACCAACGGCACGCAAAATGAATTGACCGATCTGGCTCGCGTGCTCAATTCGACTTTCGATCGCCTGGAAACCGCCTTCGCGCAGCAGGTTCGTTTCACCGCCGATGCGTCGCACGAGCTGCGCACGCCCCTCTCGGTCATTCATTCGCAGGCGGAGCTTGCCCTCAGTAAGGAGCGCAGCGCCGCCGAGTATCGGCAGACGATCGAAGCCTGCCTCCGCGCCGCGCGGCGAATGAAATCGCTCGCCGAATCCCTGCTCATGCTGGCCCGCGCCGATGCCGGCAAGCTGGAACTCAAGAACGAAGAATGCGATCTGGAAACGCTGACGCAGGAATGCATCGACATGGTGCAGCCGCTCGCAGAGCAAAAGCGTGTGACAATCGAATCGCGCCTGCGGCCCGCTCACATCACCGGCGATTCGTTCCGCATCGCGCAGGTCATCACGAATTTGCTGACCAACGCCATCCACTACAACCGCGAAGGCGGCACAATCACCGTCACGCTCGAAGACGAGCCAACCGGTGCTCTTCTGACAATCGCCGACACCGGCGTAGGCATCCCACCGGATGATGCAAGAAATATCTTCCAGCGCTTCTTCCGAGTAGACAAAGCCCGCTCCCGCCAAGCCGGCGGCAGCGGCCTGGGCCTGGCCATCTGCAAATCCATCCTCGACGCCCACGGCGGCTCCATCGATTTCCAAAGCGAAGTCGAAAAGGGAACGACCTTCCGAGTGCGGCTTCCAAAGAGCGTTGCAGCGCGGCAGGATGCAAGGACATAACGCCACAGATAAACACAGATGGACTCAGATAATACAATTGAGAGTTCCAGGCAGAATCGTTGAACGCCAAGCCGCCAAGGCAGCAAAGAGAGGACCGAGCCATCCGCTGATTTCTTGGCGTTTCTTCCTTGGCGACCTTTGTGTCTTGGCGTTCACTCCATGAATTTTGTTCAATGCTCGGAGACCCCGGTTTTATCCGTGTTCATCTGTGTCCATCTGTGGCGACCGGCATTCGTCTTGCAGGGGTGAATCGATCGAATATGCAAACCGTCGCCGTCATCGGAGCAAGTGAGGACCTGAGCCGTTACTCAAACATGGCGTGCCGCCAGTTACGCGCCCGCGGCCACAAAGCGTACGCCATCTCCCTGCATGGCCGCGATGTCCAGGGCGCGATCGGCCGCACATCCGTCAGCGAAATCACCGAGCCCCTCGACACGGTAACGATGTACGTCAGCCGCCTTCATCAGCCCGCGGTGCTCGACGCCATCATCCAAAAGAAGCCAAGGCGAGTCATCTTCAACCCCGGCTCCGAATCCAAACAAGGCGAACAAAGGCTCCGCGAAGCCGGCATCGAGGTTGTTCACGCCTGCACGCTTGTGCTGCTGCATACCAACCAATTTGAATTTTGATCTTGGAACGTGGCTACTTAGACGGAGCATAGAAAATAGCCTTCCCATTCTTATCCGACAGGCTGATAAACGGCTGTCCGTCCGCCCCTGGGGAAATTGATATTTGCGCTCGGCTCTTCCCGTCCTTATCGAACATTGCCAATACCGGCACTCCGTCCGGATTGAGATCAAGGATGGCCATCATCTTGCCCTGGGGGTTCTTCAGAATAAACCGCTCGGCCTCGACGGTCTTTGCCGGCACGGCCGGCGGCAATTGATTGACCTGTCCCGCACGCACGAGCGCTCGACCGACAATTGCACCAAGCGCCAGGGAGATGATGATTGCGATTGCCACACTTCGTGTTAAATTTGACATTGCCAATGTCCTCCAATTTGCCTTGTCGTTGTATTCAGATGCGTCTGAGTGATGACGTCGCTCCGTTCGTTCCGCCATCAAATTCTGGTAGGTGGGCGGGAGATAGTCCTCGTTCGCTTGGGTATTCGCCGAACAACTGATCGAGCGCATCGGCGTGCCCGGGGTTATTTTCTGGGCGGCGCCGCATTCCATTCCACCACGGAGGCGTCGTTTCGCGCCGCACGGAGGCTCTGCCCATTGTCGCTCCACGCCAGTGCGACGACCGGCGCGATCCTTTCGTTGGGCCCGCTTTGTGAAAGAGGAAGCGTAAGAGATTCCAAGCCGCTTTGGATATCCCAGATTTTCACTTGTTCACCGGCTGCCGTCGCCAGGCGGGCTTGATCGGGGCTGATGGCAACTGCGAGGCTGCCGGCCCTATGCCCGCGAAAAACCGCCACCGAGTGTCCGCTGGACGCGTCCCAAACCTGCACGATCTGGTTCCCCGCCGTCACCAGGAGATCTCCGCGCCTGCTGAAGGTGAGAGCGTCCCCGACACCTGAACGCATTTCGCCTGCCTCAAGTTCGCGCAGCAGCTTGCCGTTGGCCAGGTCCCAGATCTTCACCTGCCCGTTTCCCGTGGAAGCCAGCCACCGGCCATCTGGGCTGAAAGCCACCTGCGAGACACCGTTGACGTGACCCTCCAGCGACAACAGTTCCCGGCCCGACGCCGCATCGCACACTTTCACGGGCGTGGGTATCCGCGCGGTCGGCCAAGGCGAACTATGCTGGAGTGCACGCGTAAATTCCGGAGGGACGTTGGCAGAGGCGACGCGCCGCCCGTCTGGAGACAATGACAATGCCCCGATCTCTCCGTCGTGGCCGCGATAGGTCGCCAGCTCGGCGCGGCTTGCAACATCCCAGGTTTTTACCTCACCGTTGCGACCCCCGGATGCCAGCCGGTTGCCGTCACTGCTGAAAGCAAGCGAGATGGTTCCGCCGGGATTCCCAGCCAGCGTGCGGTCATTAGGACCCGCACCGCCGCGGAACAGCGCGCGGCCCAATTGGGAGAGAGCATCGTCGTTCGTGGTCGGCGGGCGACGATCCGATCCTACGTCGACGAGCGTGATTGAGCGTATCACTCCAGTCAGCGTGGTTGTACTGCTCTGGGAATACGCGAGCAGTTTGCCGCTGGCGGCCAGCACGGCGGGCGATGTATAGGCGCCGCTGGGGGAGACGATCGTTTGCACCTGCGGATCGGATGTCGGGTCCCAGACCTTGATGGTTCGATCCGCCGAGCAGCTCAGCAGTTTTCCATCGGGGGTAAAGGTCAGGCTGTTCACCGCCTGCGTATGTCCGCGCAGGGTGCGGATCGGCCGCGGCGCCTTCGTGTCCCAGACTTCAATTTCACCGCCTATCAATCCCTGCGTCATGGCGAGCAACGAGGCGTCGGGGCTGAGCGCGATGTCAAAGTTCACGGCCATCAGTCCCGGAGAAAACGCCGCCAATTGGCTCCCGTTCGCCGCGTCGATAAGGCGAATTTGCTGAATGCCAGTCATTCGATCGTCGTCGCCCAGCGCCAATTTCCCGGTGGCTACGCTGAAGGCGAACCTCTTGGGCGATCCGAGTTTTCCCGCGTTGACTTCCGTCCAGTTCGACGTGTCAAACAGCGCCAGTTGCGTTTCGGGCGTTATCGGGGTCAGCCGAAGCGCGGTGTTCATCTTGAACGTCAAAAGGCGCGTGCCGTCCGGGCTGAAGGCGGCGACAAAACCATATCCTTTGGGATGAAACACCTCGGCCCCGCTCCCCACATCCCACACTACGAAGTCCTCGAAACGCGGCGACTCGAAGACCGGGAGCACCATTTCGCCATTTCGCCATTCGGCGCGGGCGGCGGCAAGCCATTTACCGTCAGGACTGAAGGAGAGCGAATTGATCGAGCGCGGCAACTTCGCGAACTCACGCGTTATCCGGCCGCTCTGCGGGTTCCAGAAGCTGATCGCTCCGGATCGTTCGCCTATCGCGATCATCTGCCCGTCGGGAGCCATCGCACAGCAGGTGAATTGGCGGCCTATGTCCTGCCCTTCGATCTCGGTCAGAGACTGGCCGCGCGAAAGGTCCCAAATCCGAACACGGGAGTCGATGCCATTGGGGGAAAACGCCGCAAGTCTACGACCATCACTGCTCAGTTGCAGGTCCGTGGTGATCCGCCCATCTCCCGGCAGGGTCTGCAAATCGGCATGGTGCAGGCGGTCGAGATAGCGCCACTCCCATCCACGGACGTTGGGCGCGCACAGGTCGAGAATGCGCCCGGACTGTTCGAGGTTGCCACTCTGCCAATACTGGGCGGCAAGGTTGATGCGATTGAAGTACAGCGCCTTGTCGGCGGCCGCTCGCGCCTGTTCCTTCTGATTTTTTTCGTATTCCGCCGCTGCCCGCGCGCGCTCTCTTTCGTCAGCTGCGCGCTCGGCGATGTTCCGCTGCCGTGCCTCTGCGCCCAGCGCCCGTTTTGCCGCCAGCAGCCCCCAGCTCGTTCCCGTCATTCCTCCCAATAACGCCAGCAACAACAGGCTTGCGGCAATGACGCGTCCCTTGTTGCGGCGAACGAATTTCTGCATGCGATAACTCGCGGATGGTGGCCGCGCGTCCACGGGCTCATCGGCCAGATAGCGCTGGATGTCCTTACCCAAGGCGCTGGCGGTTTCGTAACGGCGCTCGCGGCTCTTCTCGAGGCATTTCATGACCACCCAATCGAGCTCGCCGCGCAAAAGCGTCATCAGCTTGTAGGGGTCGATCTGCCGCAAAGCCGCCAACGATGGCAGTGACTGATCCGTCGAAAGTCGCGTGCTCGGTTTGGACGGCTCCTCTTCCTGAATGATGCGGATCATTTCCGCCAGCGCCACGTTTCTTAGCCGCCCGCCATCGATCGGCACCAGGCCCGTCAGCAGCTGATAAAGAATTACGCCAAGCGAATAGATGTCAGCTCGCGTGTCGACGTCGACGTTTGAATAACCCGCCTGCTCCGGCGACATGTACTCCAGCGTGCCGACTGCTGCGCCAAATCCGGTGGAGACGGTTTCTTCGGTCAGCTTTCCGCCCGTGGCCTTGGCCACGCCGAAGTCGATCACCTTGGGCACGGGCTGGCCATCGACAAGGGTCACGAGAATGTTCGCCGGCTTCAGGTCGCGATGCACGATTCCTTTTTGGTGGGCATGTTGAACCGCCTGGCAGATCGGCACGAACAGTTCCAGCCGCTGGCGCGGCGTTAGCTTGGCTTCGTCGCAAAACCTGGTCAGCGGCAAGCCATTGACCAATTCCATTACGAAGAAGGGCTGACCCGTCTGCGTCATGCCGCCATCGAGAACCCTGGCGATGTTGGGATGATCCATCATCGCCAGGGCCTGCCGCTCCTGCTCGAAACGATTGAGGACCGCGCGGGAATCCATGCCGGTTTTGATCAGTTTCAGCGCCACCTTCCGCTTGACCGGGGCGGATTGCTTGGCGACCCAGACCTCGCCCA
>DATBDZ010000207.1:0-6065 GCA_036276235.1 Humisphaera sp.
CGACACGATGCCCGAGGAGTATAAGAAGTGGGCTGCCGATACCTATCCGGAGGCGGAGAAGACGTTGGCGGAGTGGAAGAAGAAGAATCATTGATCGGCGTGAGCTGATTCGATCGGAAAGTTGTCACGCGAAGAAACGAAGACGCGAAGGCTCACTCGAAGGGCCTTCGCCTAGTGGCATGGGTTTCCAACCCATGGCTTGCGGTACTCCGCAAGCGTCGGTCGTACTCGCCCGACCTCAGCAAGAGCGAAGCGTTTTTCTGCGCGCATCCGGGAACGCTGCACTCGGGCTGATATCGGCTGCGCCGATGCTCGTGAGTACACGAGCCCATGGGCGAGACGCCCATGCCACTTTTTCACCCTTTTACCAGCCGCTTGATCATCCGCGCGATCGTCGTGCGATCGACGCGCGTTTTGGGATTTCGTGTCGCCTGCGCAAGAGCGGACGGACAGAGCATCAACACAAGCGGGCTGCTGAATGGTTCACCCGTCGCCAGCGTGCTTTCATCCGCGGCGATTCGCAGTTGCTTCAGCTCGGCGGTTTTTAATCCGATGGCCGAGCGGATTTCCTTCAGGAGTTTTCCGTGATGATGAAGTATGGTCGGCTTGGACTGGCGCTGTTGGCGTTTGCTGACGTAGGCGAGAACGATCAGCAGTGCCGCGCCGGCGCAAATGAAGAGGATGATCCTGCCGCCGGATTCGTTGGTGTCGGCCGTGTTGTTTTCGATACTACGAAAGACATCCTGCTGCGTCGGCTTGGCGCTGGCGGTCGAGCAGAGATAGAGCGCGACGATCAGGGCGTAAAAGGCGATGAGGATTGCGCATGATTTTCTGGAGCGCCTCGACGATCCACCGACTCGCGAATGGCCTTCATCATTTTCCGTTTGAGGGTCGGTTTGGGTGCCACAGGTCGGCGTACTCGCAGGCCTGTGCTTTTCTTGCGCTGGAACAGCACAGGTCTGCGAGTACCGCGACCTGTGGCACCCGATGAGTGAATTCATATTGAGCGATTGCGCATTCCCCATCATCCCGCACTCCTTTGCTGCTGATCTTTGGCCGACTGGGCGACCACCTTGAGTACCGTCAGCGCGTATCTCCGCACGCGCAGGTTTTGATCTTCCTTGGCCAGCTTGCTGACTTCCGTGAGCAGTTGCCACCATCCGCTTTGCCGCAGCGCCCAGAGGGCCGAGACGCGATGCTCCGGCCGCGGATCGCGCAGCATGTGGGTGAGCTGCACGCTGGCGGCTCCGACGCGCATCCGCAGCAGCGCCTTGATCGCGTTGGCGCGCTCGCGGTTATGGGCCGATCGGGCGCGCTTCGCGAGCACCGGCAGCAGCCGCGGCTGCTCCTGGCCTTCCATCACCTCGATGGCGTTGGCGCGCACGCGGGCATCGGGGTCGTTGACCAGCCGATCCACCAGAAGCTCGGCGGGAATAACCGCGACATCGCCGGCGACCGAAATCGCCTTGCTGCGGATGTGCGCGTTGGAGTCGGCACACAGGTGAACCAGCTCATCGCGGATTGCTTCGGCCAGCTCCAATTCCTGGGCGATTTGCAGCGCTTTGATTTTTTGCTCGGGCGGGCCGACCAACAGCCGGCGTTTGAGCCGCGCGATGCCGTCGGGGAGAAGCTTGAGCATCGCCTTACCGGCTTGTTTGCGGGTCTGGCGATCGATCCGATCGAAGCGCGCCCAGAATTGTTCAAACCCCGTTTGCCCGATCGCGCGGCCGACGACGCGGCGCACCGATTCGGGCGCATTAGTCATGAGCTGCAGCAGCGAATTCTCGTAATCGGGCGGGCGACGGCGGACCAGCTCGCGCGCCGCCATGCGCATCAGGCGCTCGTCGGAATCGCTGAGCATTGTCTTGAACAGGCTGACGGACGACCCGCGCTTGCGCCGGGCGGCGATGCGCAGCAGCCGCAAGCGCGCATCAAATCGCGCCGAGGCGTGCCAGAGCAGCTTCTCCATCCGCTCATCCTGCACGACATCATGCACTCCCGAAACCGCGATCCATTCGCCAATGCGGCAGGCATCTTCCGGAACGCGCCGATCAATATCGCGCGCCAGCGACGAAGCCTCCCACCACGTCCCGCGGCTCACCTGATGCATGCAAAGCTGAAGCTGATGGTCCTTGAGCCAATGTGTTTTCCGCAGCAATGCATCGAGTACCGGCGCTTCATCGATATGCGAGAAGACGACGCCAAAATGCGAGCGAAGCTGGCCATGGCTGGCCCCGAGCAAAAATGCCTCGACATGCTCGGCGGCGGGGGGCTGCTGGAGCCGCCGCACCATCGGGCTTTGGCCCCCATGTTTGGCGGTCTGCAAGATCCCCAGCGTTTTGCTGCCCGGCCAATCGCAGAGCAAAAGTGCCGCGCGAAGCAGATCCTGCCCATGACGACCCCGATGCACATCCATCGCGCGAGCCACCGCCGCCTCGATCTCAGGACGCTGGTCCATCAATTGCGCGTAAACTTCTTCGTCGGTGGGAGCGGAAGGTTCAGCCTCCAGGATTCGATCGGAAGAGGGTTCAGGGTTCAGGGTTCGGTCGGAAGAGGGTTCAGGGTTCAGGGTTCGGGGTTCAGTTTGAGAAGAAGAATTCGCCCCCGCATTTCCCTTCGTGCCTTCGTGCCTTCGCGCCTCCGTGCCTTCTTGTCTTTCCCCCTTCGTCCCTTCGTCCCTACGTCCCTTCGTCCCTTCCTCCCCCGACCCCTGACCCCCGAACCCTGAACCCATCCCTTTCTGCAACCTCTTCGTTTCCGTCGCGATCCAGCGCGCCAGAGCGACCATTGCTTCGGTCGCCGTTTTGGAGAGGACTTCGTCGGTACTGTGCAGGTTTTCAGAAAGGACGTATCCCAGCTTCCCCTGTCGGCTCAGGGCGATCAGCCGCAGCGCCGCGAGCCGCAGCGGCGTGCTGTCGCTGCGGCCGGCTTCTCGCAGGGCGTGATGAAACAATTTCGCGTTCGTGAGGATATGCCGTTGCATCCCCTCGGGAAGCGATTCATATTGCTCGATGACGCCGCACAAACCGCGGACCGATTGCCGGCGGCACAGCGCCTGCAAGACGGGCCATTTTTCCTTCTCGGTCCCCAGTTGCAGCGCCTCGGCCAGCACATCATCCGCCGCCTGGTTCTTGGAAGCGGTCAGCGCGGCAAGCAGTTGGTCGATGAGCACTTGATGGTTATCGGACGCAATTGGAGGCAGCCTTGAGGAGTTTTGGCGTTCGAGGGGCAGACAATAGCTGTCATGCTGAGGTACTCCGAAGCATCTGGCTTACTCGCGTAAATGGGCCAGATGCTTCGGATTACCTCAGCATGACGCACCGCGACAACTGATTTTTGGAGCGACAACCGGCGCTGCGCAGCATTTCCAACCCCCGAAAAAATTGCCCACGCCAAAAACCGGTTTGTTGGTCTATATTGTCGGACGCGAATGCCGATACAGGTGAACATCGAATCCCGGGGGACGGCCACGCGAAGAGGAGGCAGTATTGTTCATCGTCGATGCGCATTTGGATATCGCTTACAACGCGCTGCGCGGGCGTGAGGTGCATTTACATGCCGCCGACCAGAAGCCTGATGAAGAGGGAATCCCCAGCGTCGGCCTGCCCGATCTTCGCGCCGGAGATGTGGGGCTGATCTGCGCGACGATCTTCTGCCAGCCGGCCCTCCCCAACCACGACGGCTATCGCAGCAGCGCCGAGGCGGCGGGCATGGCGCAACGTCAATTGCAATGGTATCAGAAGCAGGAACAGGAAGGCCGCATCCAGATCATCCGCGGCGCCGCTGACCTTCCTTCGGGAATGAACGGCGACACCGCCTACAGGCCCACCAGCGCGATCCTGCTCATGGAAGGTGCCGATGCCATCCAATCACCGGCAGACGTGCGGCGTTGGCATGAAGCGGGCCTTCGCGCTATCGGCCTGGCCTGGAAGCGCACGCGCTACGCCGGCGGCACCGGCGCGCCGGGGCCACTTACATCAGAAGGCGTTGCGCTCGTCGCCGCGCTGGATGAAGCGGGAATCGTCCACGATGTTTCGCATCTGGCCGAGGAATCATTCTGGCAATTGCTGGAGATCAGCAGCGGTCCGGTGATGGCGTCGCACTCCAATTGCCGCGCGTTTGTGCCGACCGATCGCCAGCTTTCCGATGAGATGATCCGCGCGCTGGCCGCGCGCGGCGCGGTGATCGGCATCAACTTCTTCGATAAGTTTCTGATTCCGCCCGACGACTACGGCAAACGCCGCGCTACGCTGGTCGATGTCATGCGGCATCTGCGCCACATGTGCGATGTGATCGGCGACGCCCGCCACGTCGGCATCGGCACCGACATGGACGGCGGCCTGGGCCGCGAGCAGATCCCCGTCGAAATCCGCAGCTCCGCCGATCTCCCGCGCGTCGCCGACGCGCTGACGGCGTTTGGCTTCGGCGATGAGGATGTCCGCAATATTCTGGGCCAGAACTGGCTGCGCTTCTTCCGACGAGCCCTGGACCCGGCAGCACGGCTTGAGTTCCGAGTGGCCGCGCGCCAGACACGCGCCAAGGAAGCTTTGGACACTCGCCCCGTAGCATGACCATTCGCCCCGCCACTGCGCAGGATATTCCATCGGTGCTGCCGATGGTGACGAAGATCGCGCGCTTTCACGAAGATCTCGACGCGGCCAAGTACGGCCTGGACGAAGACCCGGCAGAATCGTATCGAAGCTGGCTGGCGGAGCGCGCCCGCGACCAGCGCAGCGTGTTCCTCGTCGCCGACGCGGCATCGTCGGGCGAGCCGCCGCGATTGGTCGCATTCCTCGTCGGCGGCGTGCATCGCGAAATCCCAATCTATCGCCTCAAGGAATATGGCTTCATCTACGACCTGTGGGTCGAAGAACCGTACCGCAACGAAGGCATCGCGCGGCAACTCGTGACCCTCGCGCTGGAGCGTTTCGAGCAGATCGGCGTCGAGCAGGTTCGATTGGATACGCTGATCACAAACGCAGCGGCCCGAGGATTGTTCAAGGCTTGCGGGTTTCGGGAGAGCGTGGTCGAGATGTTGATCGACGTTCGCACCAGTTAATAAACGGCAGGAAAGAGCGGGCGATGGGATTCGAACCCACGACGTCAGCCTTGGGAAGATCATCCGGGCTGGCACTGAGAACAAGCGAAAAAGGCTATTTCGTAGGCTTTTTATCACAGTTTCTGCCATTTGCAAACTTTTGCATTCAGTGGCGTTTTCAGGCGAAATACTACTGAATCCGGTGAGTTATTCTGAATAGTTCTGAATAGCACTGACGGTAAGGCGGGAGTTACCTACTACTCTACCGGATTAATTATCCGCCCATTCTGCCACCTTCCCTTCACGTGCCTGCTTTGTAATTGCATCTCTGTCGCCCTTGAATTGTGCCATCTCGCGGGCCACCGCATCACGCCACCAGCTGGGTTTGTGATCGGAGTTATCTCCAACCGACTGTAGCTTGCCGTCCACACTGTCTACTGTGTGCAAATAGATGAGGCCAATTTGCCGAGCCAATCGCATTCGATCTGTCTCCAGCGACGGAACGCGGCGTGCAAGGTCGGAAACCTGGGACACTACCCCGGCTTGGCCGTCTTTTCCGTTTATCGATTTTTCTATCGCATCGATTCTTTGCGCTGCTCCATCAGTACGAGTCTTAACGTCGCTGTCGATCCCCTTAATTCGCTCTTTCATGGCATCAAGGGTTTTTACTACCGCGCCAGACAGTAACAGGTCCCGAAATTGCGGATCAGCTACCAGCTTAAGGCTTTGCTCAAGTTCAGACTTCTTTTCAATGACTCTGCCGGATAATTCGAGTGCTTCGTCGAATTTTTTCGCGGCAACAGCGGTCTTCGTCTTGGCATCATTCAGTGCCACGTTGAGCTCAGCTTGAGTCTCCGCGAGTTTTTTATGCGACTCGTTTACGCTGTTAGTCCTTAAACAAGCGTATCTCTCGGCGGCCTGAGGCCGGCGGCAATGGGCGCACCACCACCGTGGCTTCGGGTCAGAATCTTGTTGTGATTGTGTATCGTCTGGCCTCCGCCACAAGTCCATCGCGAACCGGAGCGTC
>DATBDZ010000208.1:0-17007 GCA_036276235.1 Humisphaera sp.
TCCTTTGCCGGTGCACGGACGAAAAGTTCAACGAAAGAAAAACGCTGGAGACGTGGTTCTCCGCAGCAGAGAATTTTTTTGTTGACTGGACGGAGCCTTTCATGGATAGGGTGGGTGTACTCGCCCACCATGTTCGCGCGCACACCGCGTAAGCTGGTGGGCGAGTACACCCACCCTACAGGTAGGCGCGCTCAGAACCCTCTCCCCTGTACTCAGGGGAGAGGGCAGGGTGAGGGGACAGCGAATTGCGAAATGCGCCGTTCGCAAATTGACGCGTCCGTCCCCTCACCCCAACCCTCTCCCCTGAGTACAGGGGCGAGGGAGAAAGCGCATGCACGGTTGGAGTCAGATCAGGCGCGTAGGGCGGGCACTGCCCGCCGCGTCATGCGTCAATGGCTTTCGTAGGGTGTGCTTCAGCACACGCGGAGCCGTCCCCGCGCGAAAAATGCTCCGCTTGCGCTGAAGCGCACGCTGTTGGTTATCCGCTCTTCAAACGTTCCGCGTGTGCTGAAGCACACCCTACGAAATGGTCCCTCACTCCAGTCCTCTCCCCTGCGTATACGGGCTAGGGAGAAAGCGCATTCATGGTTGGAGTCAGATCAGAGTTGTTGAACCAGCGCCAACTGCCGCCCGAACAGCGTCATATTCCGCGCCGCGACGATCTCCACCTCGAGCAATTGCCCATTCAGCGAAGGCTCCCCATCAAACGCGACGATTTGATCCCCCGCCGTGCGGCCGATTAACTGCACCGTTGCGGGTGAAGCGTCTGCCTTGCGTTGCTCCCATTTGAGCTCGACCGCGGCCGAGGGATACGCCGGCTTGCTTGCCAGTTTGCTTTGCCCTTCGACTAATACCTGCACGGTCTTCCCCACCATCTGCCGATTGTTCTCGACACAGACTTCCTGCTGCGCGGCAAGCAATTCATTATTGCGGCGTCGCTTGGTTTCCTCGGGCACATCGTCTTTGAAGCGATCGATCGCCACCGTTCCGGGGCGCGGGGAATATTTGAAGATGAACGAATTCTTGAATCGCCCGTATCGCACCAGCTCCATCGACGTTGCAAAATCCTCTTCGGTTTCGGTGGGGAAGCCGACGATGAAATCACTGGCGATGCAGATATCGGGCATCATCGCGCGGGCGCGGTCGATGAAATCGCGGTATTCGCCGGAGGTGTAGCCGCGGTTCATCATGCGCAGGATGCGGTCGCTGCCGCTCTGCGCGGGGACGTGCAGATAGCGGCAAATGCGCTGGCAATCGCGCATCGCGGCCAAAGCCTCATCGCTGAAATCGCGTGGGAAGCTGGTGACGAAACGCAGGCGCGGCAAATGCGGGACGGCATCGTGAATCGCCACGAGCAACTCGGCAAAGGATGTTTCGCGGCCGTCGCCGTGCTTGTAGTGATAGTGGTTGATCGTCTGGCCCAGCAGCGTCACCTCGCGCACGCCGACATCCGCCAGGCGCTTCACTTCATCGATAATATTCTGCGGCGGACGATGCACTTCCGGCCCGCGCGTGTACGGGACGACGCAATACGTGCAGAATTTGTTGCAGCCGCGCGTGATGCGGACATACGCCTGCGCGACGTTGTCCTCGCCGGAAATGCTTCGCGAGAGATCGAGCAGCTCAAGATTATCGACGGCGGCTTCCAGCGTGCTGGATCGGCGGCTATTGGCCCCCATCAGCGCCACCTGCCGCGCGCGGCGAGGCTGGCCCGCGGTAATTGCCGCGTTGTGAACGAGGTTCACGAGCTTGTCGAGCTCGCCCGGCCCGCAGAGCAAATCGACGTGCGGATATTTCTGAAAGATATTGCCGGCGTCGCGCTCGGCCATGCAGCCGATGACGCCGATCACCAGACCGGGGTCCTGCTTCTTGCGATCGCGCAACTCACCGAGGCGCGACCAGACCTTCTGCTCGGCATGCTCGCGCACGGAGCAGGTGTTGTAGAGAATCACATCCGCCTGTTCGCGGTCTTCAACGCTCTCGTATCCATGCGCGCGAAGCTGCCCGAGGACAAGCTCGCTATCGAGCACGTTCATCTGGCAGCCGAAGGTTTCGAGATAGAGTTTGCGACGCATTCTTTTGGGTTCACGGAGGGTCCGACTTGGCGGACGTTTTTCGCGCGATTGGCGCCACTTTGGGCCAAGTCGGACCCGACGCGAATTACAGATTAACAATGATAAGGCAGAAAATGGACACCGGCCAGCGGCCAGCGAGGCGGCGGCTTTCTCCGTCCTCCGATACTCGCAACATGTTCCATCGGGCTAATTGTCATGCTGAGGTACTCCGAAGCATCTGGCCAACTCGCGCGAGCGGCCAGATGCTTCGGAGTACCTCAGCATGACGGTTGCCGTCGCTTCTGAATGAGAACTGCAAATTGTGAATAGATGCTTTTTGCGCGAACCCCCTCCCTAGCCCTCCCCCGGAGTACCGGAGGAGGGAACCGGACTTGCGACCGGAGCGCTCTCGTGCACCGCGCGATGATGCGCATGCCGCTTCTTTCGGTACCAGATGTACAGCCCAACAATCACGGCGGCGCCGAGCAGCACATAGAGCGACATGTGCTTTCCTCGTTCGACGGCTGAGATGATCTTGGGGCCGAACTTGTAGCCCAGAAATAGAAACAATCCGCCGCTGACGATCGCCGCCAGGCCGTCGGCGACTACGAATTTCCAGAATGTAAACCGACTCGCTCCCGCGACCACCACCATCGCCCCGCGAATGCCGGCGAACATACGGCCGATCGCGACCACCCAGATGCCCCACTTCGTAAACAGTTCCTCAACCTGCCGCATGCGCTGCAGGGTTACATGCTTTCCGACCATGGGGATCTTCGGCACTTCATCGCCGAATTTCTTGCCGATGTGATAGAGGACACAATCGCCGCCGATGATTCCGCACCAGGCGCAGAGGGCAACGAGCGCAAAATCGAGCCGGCCATTGGCGATCATCGTGCCGGCGGCCAACAGCGGAATATCCTCCGGCAATGGAAAGCCGAGCCCGCAGGAGAAGAGCACACAGAACAAGCCAACGTAGCCGTAGTGCTCGACCCAGTGCCAGACGTATTCGCCCAGATGGGACCAGAAGTGTAAAAAAGCATGCCAAAAATGCATTCAGCGAGCCCTCTGAAGCAGTAGTCAGTAGACAGAAGGAGGTAGTCCGAAAGATCCCTGGGCCGCGAAGGGCAAAGCAACTGCTCTACGTCTTTTCCCTCCGTCCCTTTGTCCCTTCGTCCCTTCGTCCCTTCCTCCTCAAATATAATACATCTCCGTATTCACCCCACTGCCACGATTGACGCGTTCCATCAACTCTTCGAGCGTGAATTTGTCGAGCACTTCGTCCATCGCTTCCGTGAGCTTTTCGTTGATCAGATGGACGGCCAATCCGCCGGGTGAAAGTTCGGAATCGGGCGTGGCGTCCTTGTCGGAGAGTCGTCCTTCGAGCCGCCGGACCAGCTCGCCGACGAGGATTTCCTTGGGAGGCCGCGCCAGGCGGTATCCTCCATCGCGCCCGACTTTGCTTTCCAGAAAACCGCCCCGCCGCAATGTCAGCAGAATGGCCTCGAGAAACTTGGTCGGCAGCCCCTCCTGCTGGGCCAGATCGCGCGATTGCACAAACGTGCGGGGATGCAGGCGGGCCAGTTGGGCCACCGCTCTCAATCCATATTCGGTCTGTTTCGACAAACGCAAAAGATGCTCCCGCAAACAACCGCAGGTCAACCGCGGGTATACTATGGCATATGGGCTACCGATTCGCCATTCTCGTTGTCGCGCTGCTCGGCCTGCCGGCGGCGCTCGCATCCGGCGCTGAAACCCGCGCTGAAATCTCCCGTGCCGTCCTCAATTACAAATCGCTGCAGCCGGGCCAGCAGGCGGTGGTCGGCATCGTCGTGGATATCAAGCCAGGGTTTCACGCCCAATCCCACACGCCCAGCAGCGAAGACTATATCGCATTCGTCGTAAAGTTGCCGGCGGTGGCGCCGGCCATCGTCTACGATCCGATCTACCCCCAAGGCGAAACGCACAACTACGCCGTCGGCAAACTGAATGTCTACACCGGTCAGGTGATCGTCTATGTCCCGGTGGAAATCCCCACCGACGCCAAGCCCGGGCCGCTGTCATTGGCGGGAACCGTCCGCTGGCAAATCTGCGACGAGGACAAATGCTACATCCCCGAAACCAAAAAGTTCACGGTTGAGACAACGATCGCCGCCGCCGGCCAGGCGGTGCAGACGCAATATCCCGAAGTCTTCAAAAATTTCGATCCCAAAACGTTCTCGCGATTGAAGAAGCCGACAACGATGCCGGCGGCAGGCTCAACGCAAACGCCATCCGCCGGTTCGAGTGCGGGCGGAACGGGAAGCGGGCCGTCGCTCAACTTTTTCGGCTTCGTCATCGGCAAGACATCGTTTGTGATGGCGTTCATCGCCGCGTTTGTCGCGGGGATCATGTTCAACGCGGTGCCGTGCGTGCTGCCGGTGGTGCCGCTCAAGGCGATGGGGTTCTACGAAGTCTCCAAACACGATCGGCTGAAGTGCCTTGCGTTTGGCGCGGTGTTCAGCGCGGGACTGATCGCGAGCTTCGCTGTGTTGGCTGTGGTCGTCGTGGTCTTCCAATATGGCTGGGGCCAGTTCTACAGCAACGTCTGGTTTAATCTGGTGATCGTGCTGATTCTGCTCGGCTTTGCCGTCGGCACGTTCGGCTTCTTCAGCATCGACGTGCCGACGTCGCTCTACAGCATCGCGCCACGGCACGACACGTATCTTGGCAATTTTCTCTTCGGAATCCTGACGGCGGTGCTATCGACGCCATGCACCTTCGGCCTATTTTTCGGCTTGCTGATCTGGGCTTCGTCGCAGCCGCGATCGATCGGCGTCGCACTGGTGATGACAGTGGGCGCGGGGATGGCGTTCCCCTATTTCCTGCTGAGCGCGTTCCCCGAAGTTGCCCGGAAGTTGCCGCGCAGCGGGCCCTGGGCTGATCTGATCAAGCAGGAAATGGGATTTCTCCTGCTCGGCAGCGCGATCTTTTTCGCGCGGCGATTCATTCAGCCGGTGCTGGGGCCGGACGCGGTCTGGTGGCTTTTGTTTGTCGTGGCGGTTATCGCGGCGTTCTATCTCATCGGACGCGCGATTCAGTATTCGCCGCGCGTGGTGCCGCGATTGATCGCGGCATCGCTGGCGGCGTTAATCGTCGGAACCAGTTTCGAGCTGACGCTAAAGCTTGTTCATCAGCCGTATACCTGGACCCCCTACTCACAAACCGCCCTGACTCAGGCGCGCGGCGACAATCGTGTCGTTGTCGTCGAGTTCACCGCTACCTGGTGTACCAATTGCCAGTATGTCGAAACACACACGCTCCATGATTCGCAGATTGTGAAAACGGTAAAGCAGAATAACGTTGAGATGATCAAGGCGGATTTGACCTCCGAAGCCGCCCCCGGCTGGGAACTATTGCGGCAAATCAACGCCGTGGCGGCAATCCCCTTCACGGCGGTGTACGGCCCCAAGTCATCCGAGCCGATTAAGCTGGAAGGGATTTATTCGGCCGACGAACTTCGCAGTGCCATCGACCGCGCAGCGAAAAATGAAATAAGTAGTCAGAAGGCAGAAGGCAGTAGTCAGAAAATTGTCTTTGCCTTCTGACTACTGACTTCTGCCTACTGCCTACTCATTTCCCCCCATGCCCTTCTCCGCCCAGCAGACTTACACGATAGCCGTTCAACACCAGCAGGCGGGCCGGACGGGGCAGGCGGAGGCGCTGTATCGGCAGATCATCGCGCAAGTTCCCGATCATGCGGATGCGCTCCATATGCTGGGCGTTCTCCGATCGCAGGCGGGAGATTTGCAGGAAGGCGCTGCCCTACTCGAGCGCGCCGCCGCCGCGCGGCCGGGACATGCGATTTTTCACCTCAATCTCGGCAATGCTCTCAAAGGATTGCGACGGACCGACGCCGCCATCGGCGCTTATCAGCGTGCCGCGGCTCTTGGGCCGCAACTGCCCGAAGCCCATTACAATCTCGCCAACGCATACAGGGAAGTGGGCCGCCTTGAAGAGGCGATTGCGTCCTATCGCCGCGCGATCGCATTAAAGCCGGCCCTTGTTAATGCGAATTTCAATCTCGCCAATTCATTGCGTGATTCCAAGAAGGCCGAGGAAGCGATTGCCGCGTATCGGCAGACGCTTTTGCTCAAGCCGGATCACGCCGGCGCTCTCAACAATCTTGGCAACACGCTGCAAGACCTCGGCCGTCATGGCGAGGCGGTCGCCACCTATCGGCTTGGGCTGACCCGCATTCCAAATCAGATTGATCTTCTCAACAACCTCGGCAACGCCTTGCAGAAGCAGGGTGATGTGCTGGAAGCGATTGAGATTCTTCAGCGCGCGCTGGCGCTCAAGCCGGACAACGCCGCGGCGCTGGCGAATCTGGGAAATGCTTATCGCGCCAATCACCGGCCCGACCTGGCGGCGCAGGCGTATCAGCGCGCGCTGGAGTTGTCGCCGCAATCAGATGAGACGCGCTGGAATTTGAGCATGATGCAGTTGGTGTTGGGGAATCTGGCCGACGGCTGGCGATCGTATGAATCGCGAATCGAGCTGGCCAAAGAACTGCCGCGCAAATTCGATCAGCCGCGCTGGGATAGAACGCCTTTGAGCGGCCAGCGGATTCTGCTTCATCCGGAGCAGGGTCTCGGCGATTCGATTCACTTTGTCCGCTACGCGCCCCTCGTCCGCGCGCGGGGTGGCGTGCCGATCGTTCAATGCCACGCGCTGCTGATGCGCCTCTTCAAAGGCCAGCCGGATTTCGGGCAGATCGTCAACATGGACGATCCGCCGCCGCGATTTGATCTGCATTGCCCGCTCATGAGTTTGCCGCTGGCATTTGGAACGACGCTCGAAACCATACCGGCGAATGTCCCGTACATCGCGCCGGATCCGGTCCTCGCCGCGCTCTGGCGGCAACGCGTGAACGCGGCGAGCAATCAGCGCAAGGTCGGCCTCGCCTGGGCCGGCAATCCCGATAATCGCAGCGACCATATCCGCTCGACGACGCTGGCAGCACTATCCCCGCTCGGACAAGTTGATGGCGTCGATTTCTTCAGCCTGCAAAAAGGCCCCGCCGCCACCAAGGCTCAATCGCCGCCGTCGGGAATGCGCCTGATCGACTGGACAAACGAGCTGCAAGACTTCGCCGACACGGCGGCGTTCATCAGCGCGCTCGATCTGGTCATCTGCGTCGATACCGCCGTCGCGCATCTCGCCGGCGCGATGGGCAAGCCGACATGGCTTCTGCTCCCCTTCGCCCCGGATTTCCGCTGGCTGCTCTATCGCCCCGATTCACCCTGGTATCCGACGATGCGGCTGTTTCGCCAATCCGAGCCGGAACGGTGGGAAGAACCGATCCGGCAGATTGCCGCTGAACTGAAGTCGTTTGCCGGGAAATGATCCCACGTGGCGCGCGGGTTATTTCGCCTCTTCGTTGGCCAGATCGATCTGGGCTTGGATGCGGGCAAACCGAGCATCGATAGCATCAATGTGCCGCACGAGGCCGGCGGTTAACCGGCCGTCTGCATCCTTTTCCATCTCCTGAGCCGCAGTTACGCGAGCCGTCAGGATCTCGATGCGGCTCTTCTTGTCTTTGGCTGCCATCAGGCGCGCATCAGCCAATCGCATCGTCCAGGTCTGCACCTCCTGAACGGTCCCCAAGCCAGCCTTATAGAGCTCCTGAGCCTGTCTTTGAGCCGCTTCGGCGGTAGCAATCAACTGCGAAACCAACTCCGCCTTGACCTTCGATTCCACCGGCTGCGCCGGCGGCGGCACAACCTGCTGCGCCCGCCCACGGCTGATCAGCATCACGCACAACACGCAGAACAGTGTAATTAACGCCAATTGTTTGATTTGCCGCATACGTGCTCCTCAAGAAGGGAAGGGAACGAGCAATTTCAAGCAAAGCAGCTTACGAGTTTGCAATGGCGCGAACAACTGCTGACAGGCATAGGGTGGCTCGCGAAGCTCAAACCCGGCTACGTGAACCGAGATTCCAACCCCGATAAAAACTAGCTGCGTCCTAGTTTTTTCGCGCGTCCTAGTTTTTTTGCGTCCTAGTTTTTTCGCGTGTCATAATCGGGTGCCACAGGTCGGCGTACCCGCAGACCTGTGTCTTCTGATGGGCTGAAGACACAGGTCTCGGAGTACCGCGACCTGTGGCACCCGCGAGCGATGTCGGCCCAAGTACTTTCTTCCGATTTGTGAGCCCAACCTGCAACCATTCGGCAACCTGGCCGTGATAGATGCGGAGATGAAACTTCTGACCCGGGGACATCATGTTCTTACGACTCAAGTGGATCGTGACTGGGGTAGCGGGGGCATCGCTTCTTGTCTGCATGAGCGTCAACGCGAGCGGACAAGTCGCGGCTTCACAGCCTGCGACGCAGCCATCAAAGGCCGCAGTTTCGGCTGGCCGCGAACCGGAGATTCGCTTGTTCAGGCTCGAAAGACTCGATGCGACAGAATTCGCGAGCTTGGTGACGGCAATTTTCAAATCGGAAGCCGCGCGTGGGCCTGCCGACGCCACTTGGGGCGTCGGCGACTTGCACAGTGTGCATGTCGAGACACAAACCAACACGCTGGTTGCGGTCGGCGATGTTCAGGCGGTATCGGTGATTGAAGGCCTTGTGCAGAAGCTGGATCTACCGGAGACGAAATCGCAACAGGAGTTGCGCCACTTTCAGTTACGCAGTGCCAGTGCGACGGATGCTACGAAGATTCTCGATGGGCTTTTCCGTTCCGAACCGCAGGCTGCACTTCCATCCACACGTCCAGCGAACGTTGCCTTGCGGTTTCCAGTGCGCGTAGTGCCGGATGCGAAAGCCAATACCCTGTTCGTACTTGCCGACGCCGAGTCTATGCGGCTCGTCGAGGAGGTTTTGAACAAGCTTGAGGTCAACGATGGCCCCACCGAACCGCCGGACCTGTGCGTCTTTCACCTTGAGCATGCCAAGGCTGGCCCAGCCGCCACGATGTTGATGGCGCTCTTCAAGTTCGAGGGATTTCCACCTGTGCAAGACGCCGAGGCAGTTCAAGACCCTTGGTACTTCAATGCTGTTGCCTACGAGCCTACGAATTCCGTCATGATGGCCGGCAGCAGAGCGGCGATTCACAAGGCAACGGAGATTCTGGAAGAAGTCGAGCGATCATCAACTCCAACCACCAATCCCACGACGCAGAAAGCCGAGCAACCGACGACGTTCAAATTCGATCTGCGGCGAGCTGATGAGTAAGAATTGAGGCGTCCATCGCCTTCCGATACAATTCACTTCTATTCCGCGGAAGAGGGTAGGTAACCAAGTCCTGGTTTTCGCATCGTGTTTGTTTTTCGCGTGTGGAGGTGGCACGTGTCTGAGTCTCAACGCAAGTTCTCCTGCGGCCGTTGCGGGCGAAAGTATACATGGCAGGCGAAATACTCCGGCCGGCGGCTGCGCTGCGCCTGCGGGGAGGAGGTGCTCGTGCCGGCGGAAATCACTTCCCCGCAAGAGCAATTTGAGCAGATGTACGAGGTGGGGGAAGACGTGCTCCCGCCGCCCCCGCCGCCGCCTGCCGTTTCGGTGATGGTCGAGCATGCGCCGCGGCGAGGGCTTCGTAAGGACGAGCCCAAGGCGCCGAATCTCATGATGCGCTCGCTGCGCAACGTGTGGCTGCCGACCGCTTTTTTGGTGCTGGGATTTCTTGGCACCACTCTTTGGGTCGGCTCGCAGTTCGCCCGTGCTGGGGGCGCGGGCGCGCTGGGCTTCGTGCTGCTGTTCACTGCCGCGCCAGTGTTTTTGGTCTTCCTTGGGTTTGGAAAGATGCGCGGCCAAGATCTGGGCCTGAGCTTTGTCTCCTTTGTCACCGGCGCGTTCAAGATCACGTCGCTCATTCTGGCCGCCGACGCCGTGGTGTTGTGGATCTTCGAATGGCTGCGGCGGATCGACGCCTACACGTTTCACTCGGTGAGAGGAATGATGCTGATCGCGGCGCTGTTTGTCGCGTCGGTCATCTTCGTGATCAAGGCCGGGTCGCTCTGCCTCTTTTATTCGCAGGACGATGACTTCGTGGCCGCCGGATTTCCGCTGGCGATGATTTCCTGGGGGGCGCACTTCGTGCTCTTCATCGTGCTGGCGATTGTGTTCGCGAACATGAGCACCACCCAACAGGCGGCGATCGCCACCTCGTTTAACATCCCGGTGATGGCGCCGGTGACGCAGCCGGTCGAGGCGGCGCCGTCGACCGCGCCCGTTGTCAAAGAGTATCTGCCGACCCCCGGCGACCGCGGAATCCAGCAGGAGCTGAATAACACAGAGATGGTGTGGGATGCGGTGGGCTGGAAGAACAACCGGTATTTTGACGATCATCTGGTCGATGAGCTGGTCGATAAGCTCCTCGCCGCCGGCGCACTTCATGTGTACGTGAACTTTAGCGGCGCGAAAAACGCGCGGCCAAACTTTGGCTACGCCATGCTACCGCTCAACGACGAAGGCCGCGCCCGCGTCCGGGCGGTGTATGACAAATACGTCGAGGAAAACAACATCACGACCTCCCAACCCGAACCGGATTTGAATCGGTTTATTATTTTGCATTTCAAGAGGTGACGCAGCCGCAAGAACCCCCACCCTAACCCGCCCCCGGAGTACCGGAGGAGGCGACCGAAGGCCTTCGCTGGTCGCCCCACTCGCGGCCTTCCCATTCGTGCAATAGCGGATAATGCGTCAGATCAAACTGCAGCGGCGTGATCGTGATGTATCCGTCGCGCAGGGCGGCGACGTCGGTGTCGCCTTCCGTGTTCCCCAAGGTGAAAATCGTGCTGTTCCAGAAATACTGGCGGCCGCGCGGGTCGCGGCGGTCTTCGTAGGTGTCGAGCCAGCCGCGCGTGCATTGGCGGACGATCCGCGTGCCGGTCGGCTCTTCGCCGGGCTGCATCGCTGGCAGATTGATCGACGCCACCTGTCCCGCCCGCAAACCGGCGGCGAGGATTTGCTCGATCGTCTGCCGCCCCCAAATCGCCGCTCGCGCATAATCGGTCTGGTTGTAATCGCGCAAATAAAGCGACAGCGCGATCGCCGGCAAACCAAGAAACGCCCCTTCAATCGCCGCGGCAACGGTGCCGCTGTAGATCACATTAATGCCGACGTTCGCGCCGGAATTGATTCCGCTCACGACCAGATCCGGCTGGCGCGGGAGCAGCTTGGAGACCGCCAGTTTCACGCAATCAGCCGGCCGCCCGCCGACCGCGGTGCCCACGAAATCTTCGCCGACTTTCACCTGATTCGTCAGGATCGGCGTGGCGATGGTGATGCCATGGCCGGCAGCGCTCTGCACGGTCTCGGGGGCGACGACATGAACCTCGCCGAGGCGCGTGAGCTCGCGGTACATCGCCACCAAGCCGGGCGCGGTGATGCCATCATCGTTGGTCAGAAGAATCAGCATGGGAGGGGAAACTTACGCCCCCTCGCGCGAGATGATCTTGTAATCTTCGCGTTCACCGACGCCGCGCAGCGGATAGTCTTTGCGAAGCGGATAGCTGCCGAAGCCGTTCCAGGTGAGGATTCGCCGCAGGTCGGGGTGGCCGACGAAGATGATTCCCATCATGTCGTACACTTCGCGCTCCATCCATTCGGCGCCGGGCCAAACGCCGGTGACGCTGTGCACCTTCAGACCCGGGTCGCCCTTGGTCGCCAGGTCTTCATCGCGCGGGGCGGTGCCGGGAGCCGTCTCGTGCTGCGGGTCGAGAAACACCTTCAGCCACAGGCGATCGCTGTTGTCGATCGAAGTCAGGCCATAATTGACGGCAAAGCGATGCTCCGCGCCGGGATAGTTCAGGTAATCCACCGAGTTGACATCGGCGAGCATGTCATAGCGCAGGTCGGCGTCGTCGCGCAGAAACGTGCAGACCTCGACCAGTTTTTCGCGCGGGACGACAACCGTCACCATGTCGCGAAACTCGCCGACGAACAGCTTGGTGTCGGCGAATCGTTCCTTCAAAGGCTTGAGCGCGCGATGCTCGATCGAACGGTGCATGAGGTCCTTTCGGTGACTTCCAATCGAAGGCGGGATTGTTCAGAAGCGCGGCGGGCTCGTCAAGTCAGGGGCCACATCTGCGGGTGCGTGCGAATATCAACGACGAGTCTTGTCCCCTCCTCCGGTACTCCGGGGGGAGGGTTAGGGTGGGGGCCTCCTGCGAGCAGCGCCGGTTCTACACAACCCCCACCCCAGCCCTCCCCCGGAGTACCGGAGGAGGGAGAAATACCGGCCGCCTAACGGATCACGCACCGCCCATCTCCCACTTGACGATCACGTTGTCTTCCTTGGTCTCGGTCGATCGCCAGGCGTAGATGCTTTGGCTCTTTTCGCTGAAGCAGATGCCGCTGGGTTTGAAGGGAAGCTCGGGGCCGAAGGGCTGCCAGGTTTGGCCGGCGTCTGCCGAGACGTAAAGCTGCTTGCCGACCGGCGCTACCAGACGCTTGCCGTCAATCTCGAGCGGGTTGTCCTTCACTGGCCCTTCGAGCTGCTGCCAGGTTTTGCCTTTGTCGGTGCTTTTGACCAAGCCCTTGGCCCAGAGGGTTTGCCAATAGATCGTGCCATCCGCAGTGACACAGGCCGGGCCGCTCGGGCCGGCGTCGGATGTCTTTGCCCAAGTTGCGCCGCCGTCTTCGGTGCGATAGATGCCGAACGACGCCCCCTGCTTCCAGCCGGCGGCATTTGTGATGTATGTGTTGGCGTCGATGACGATCACATCGCTGGAGAAATTCGTGTTATCGGGAAGTTTGTCGCCGATGAGCTGCCAGGTCTGTCCGCCATCCGCTGATTTTTCGAGACTGCGCGGCTGCTCGTGATGGCCGACGATGATCGTCTTGCGCAGCGGGTCGGTGAAATCGACGCCGATGTTATCGATGTGGGCGATCTTGCCGAGCGGCGTAAAGGTTTTGCCACCGTCGGCGGTTTTGAAGGCGCCGGGGCCTTCGTAGCTGCCGCTCGTCCAGAAGATTTGCGAATCGGCCGGGTCGAAGAGAATTCTATATGGGCGATTTCGGACGAGGATGGCATCATCCGCCCCAAGCTTCTTCCAGGTTTTGCCGCGATCTTCGGTGATCCACAAGCCCGCTTCGCTGACGCCCGCGATAACGCGATCGGATCCAGGGACGGCGGCCATCGTCGTCACGCCCGCGTAGCCCCATTTCACGCCGCCCACGTTTGTCGTCACGTTGACCCACATGCCGGACGGCTTGGTTTGCTGCGCGCGCAGCATCGACGGCGTTCCGCTCAACGTGAGCAGAACGAGCCCAAGGAGAATTCTGATATCCCGCGCGAATCGCCGAGTCATGCGCACTGTCCCAACCCTACAGCATATCCACCGGAATTTGAATGCGCATTACGCGGCGACGTTGCAGGCAAAAAGCGAGACGAGGGACCTGGCGAGTCAAAAACGTTCGCCAGGTCCCTCGTAGCGGGACGGAAAAAATGGAATCTTAACGGGAGCTTAGTCGCCGTGATGCCAGTCGATGGGCAGCGAGCTGCCATGATCCCCACCGGGGAACGTGATCGACTGCGTCAGCTTCTCGACGCTGCCATGAGTGATCAGTTGGGCTGGGCGTACTACTTACGGCTGTTGCCGAACCCACCGACGCCACCAACGCCACCGTTGCCGCCGACGCCACCGATGCCCCCGTTACCGCCAACGTTCATTTCGCGCATATCTTCACTCCTTATAAATGAGCCTTGGCAGCCGAACCGATCGGCGGCAAAGGCCTGAACTGTTTTAATGTTGGAATCGCTCCGATGATCGACCTTTTCAATCTACACCCCGTTTGGAGTTGCGACCACAAATTCCGAAGTTCGATGAAGCAGATAGGAGCGGTCCGCCCGTCCCTTCGTCCCTTCGTGCCTCCGTGCCTTCGTGCCTACATCACCCCCGTCCCTTCCACCCTACATCCCCACCCCCTCTTACGATATATTCCGGCCCATGCGCCTCATCGACCTCTCGCAACCCCTCTATCACGAATGCCCCAATTGCCCGGCCCATCCGCTGGTGAAGGTGGAACTGGGCGCGACCCACGAGAAGCACGGGTGGCACGTCGAACTGATCTCGCTAGCGAGCCATACCGGCTCGCATGTCGATGCGCCGTTGCACAAGATGAAAGGCGGCGCGAGTCTGGATGAAATGCCGTTGCATCGGTTTGTCGGCCCGGCGGTCATCGCCGACCTGCGCGGGATCGCCCCGCGCACGCCGATCACCGGCGCGATGCTCGCCGACAAGTTGCATCACCCACTTCGAGATGTGATCGTGTTGCTTAACACCGGCTGGGGCGAACAGCGAAAACGCGAAGACCTGTGGCTCAAGCAATCACCCTATCTGGCCGCTGACGGCGCGCAATGGCTGGTTTCGCATAAGATCAACGCCGTCGGGATCGATCACTATTCAATCGGCGGATCGACTGAACCGGAAAACTCCCGCACGCACGAGATCCTTCTGGGCGCGGGCGTGTGGGTCGTCGAGGAGTTGCGGTTCAGCGAAGAAGCGATGGCCGCCCCGCAGCCGGCGAAGTTTTGGTGTCTGCCGATCAATATGCGCGGGTTCAGCGGAACTTTTTGCCGGCCGGTGTTGGAAGTTGAGTGATCGCATGCAACATCGGCGACTCAATCCTGATGGAACACCTGACGCGCGTGACTCCTTTGCTCCCTCCCCCGGTACTCCGGGGGAGGGCTGGGGAGGGGGTTGTGTCGAACCAGCGTCTGTCGCGCGAACCCCCTCCCTAACCCTCCCCCGGAGTACCGGGGGAGGGAATCATTGCGCCTCGCGAAAAGTGTCACGCGTCTGAACTACGAGGATTTCATGAAAGCAATTTGTCTGGAAAAACCCGGCCAATTCAATTCGATCGATCTCCCGGAACCCTCCAAGCCGGGCCCCGGCGAAGCGCTCGTGCGCGTGCATCGTGTCGGCATTTGCGGGACAGATATCAGCGGGTTCCTGGGAAAGATGCCGTTCTACAGTTATCCGCGAATTCCTGGGCATGAGTTGGGTGTCGAGGTACTCGAGGTCGGCGCGGATGTGACAAACGTCAAGCCCGGCGATCGCTGCTCGATCGAGCCTTACATCAATTGCCAGCAGTGCTCCGCCTGCAAGCGCGGGAGCGGCAATTGCTGCAAAAACCTCAAAGTGCTCGGCGTCCACACCGACGGCGGCATGCGCCCGCGATTCATCCTCCCCGCGCGAAAGCTGCATCCGTCCGCAAAACTCTCGCTGGAGCAATTGGCGCTGGTGGAGACGCTGGCGATCGGGTGTCACGCCGTCAACCGCGCGAAGCCGCAGGCTGGTGAACATGCGCTCGTCATCGGCGCGGGCCCGATCGGATTATCCGTCATCGAGTTCCTCAAGCTCGCGGACGTCCGCGTTACCGTGCTCGATCTGAACGAAAAGCGTCTGCAATTCTGCAAGAATACGATGCGGGTCGATCACACGATCCAGCCGGATGGCAATGGCTCAGAGCTGAAGGAGCTCGAGCGCATCACCGACGGCGCGCTGCCGACCTTGGTGATTGACGCGACGGGAAATGTGAAGTCAATGAACAACGCGTTCAACTATGTCGGCCATACCGGCCGCATGGTGTACGTCGGCATCGTGACCGCCGACGTGTCGTTTCCCGATCCCCTCTTTCACGCCCGCGAGATGACGCTGTTCGCCTCCCGCAACGCCATGCCCGAAGACTTTCGGCGGATCATCAAATTGATCGAAGACCAAAAAATCGACACGCGGCCATGGATCACCCATCATTGCAATTTCGATTCGCTCATCGGACAGTTCCCGAGCTTCACCAAGCCGGAGACGGGTGTGATTAAGGCCGTCGTAGAGATATGAGAGGAGTTGCCAGTTGCCAGTTGCCAGTTACCAGTGCGAATTCTCTTCTCACTGGCAACTGACAACTGGCAACTGGCAACTCATTTCCACTAACAACTGACAACTTATTCCACACATGATCAAATCCGCCGTCACTATCAGTTTGGTCCGCGAAGCGCGCGGGGGGCCGTTTGTTTTTTGGAATGATCTGGCCGAGGGGTGCGCCAAAGCGGCGGCTCTTGGGTTTGATGCTGTCGAGATCTTTCCGCCGGGGGCGGAGGCGGTTCGTGCTGACATTGTCAAACCGTTGCTCGAGAAGAATCGGCTTAGTCTTGCGGCCGTCGGCACGGGCGCGGGATGGGTGGCGCATCGATTAACGCTGACCTCCGCCGTTGCCGCCGAGCGGCAGCGGGCGCGGGATTTTGTCCGCTCGATCATCGACGCCGCCGCCGTCTTCAAAGCGCCGGCGATCATCGGCTCCATGCAGGGCCGCTGGAGCAGCGAGGTCGATTGCGATACCGCGATGAAACATCTGCGCGATGCCCTCAACGAGCTCGGCGAGCACGCGGGCCAGCAAGGTGTGCCGCTGTTCTATGAGCCGCTCAATCGCTACGAAACGAACCTGATCAACCAGCAATCCGAAGGCGTCGCGATGGTGCGATCACTTGAATCGCAAAACGTCAAGCTGCTTTGCGATCTGTTCCACATGAGCATCGAGGAGGCGAACCTCGCCGCCACGTTGCGCGCAGTGGGCAAGTCGGTAGGCCACGTTCATTTTGCCGACTCCAATCGCCGACCCGTCGGCGGCGGGCACACCGATTTCGTGCCGATCGTCCAGGCGCTGGCGGATATCGGTTACGACGGATACATCTCCGCAGAGTGTTTCCCGTTTCCCGATCCCGATGCTGCGGCGGAGATGACGATTCGGTCGTTCAAAAAGTATTTCAGGAACCTCAACCCGTAGGGTGTGCTTTAGCACACGCGGAACCTCTCGACTTTCGACCGCGTGCGCTAAAGCGCACCCACCCCTTTCAAGGTGCTTTTCCCGGATGGTAACCTTGTGTCTTGGCAGAGGATAGGAAGTCCTCGCCGGAGGATACAAGGATGTTGGGTCGCCGGTTTGAGCCTTTCGTGAAGGGGGCA
>DATBDZ010000209.1:0-25259 GCA_036276235.1 Humisphaera sp.
GATGCGCATCGGCCGGTCCGTCGTGGGTAAAGTTGCTGCGATGAGTCGTGCCGCATCCATTCGACGGCGGCGACCATAGCAAGACTAAGCGCGGGGCGCAAATTTGGGGCGCGCCGTTTCTTCAAGAGTGCGGAAGAACCAGAAATCGGTGCGAAACATTGCAATGATCGCTAGCCACTTCTTCCGCGCAATGAAACATGAAACAGGAGTACATGAAACCAAATGATTTAAAATTTGATTCACTTCGTTTCATCAGCGGACTTGCACGTGGGGTGTCCTCGTCGCAGCTTGTATCCTCGCGGCGTTTCCCGGATGCTGAAGGGCACTATGCCCGGCAAGATTACATACATCGGCATCAAGGGATCTGTGCTCGCACTCGACCGCGCGAGCGGCGCGATTGTCTGGCAGACGACGCTCAAAGGCGTCGGTTTCGTCAATCTGGTGCTCGACGGCGGTGATCTCATAGCCACCACGCGCGGTGAGGCGTTCTGCCTTGACGTGGCTACCGGGCAAGTCCGATGGAATAATCCCCTTACAGGGATGGGCTGGGGGATCGCGAGCATCGCAACGCCGCTGGGGAATCCGACCGCGGTTGCCGCGGAAATGGTGAGGCGGGCACAGCAATCGGCCTCGGATGGCAGCACCGCTACTTCGACCATGTAATTTTTTCGTGCCCTCACTCTCACAATGCCACAGGATTTAGTTCAAATCGCGCTTGAGAATCATCGCGCCGGGCGCGTTGCGCTTGCTGAATCGGGATATCGCGCCGCGCTGGAAGCCGACCCGCGGAATGCCGACGCGCTCCATTGGCTCGGCGTGCTCAACGTACAGGCGGGCACGCCGACGGCGGCGGTTCCTCTGCTCGAACGCGCTGTCGAGCAGCGGCCGAATGATCCGGCGTTTGTCCATAATCTCGCGCAGGCGTATCTGCATACGCATCGCTTTGAAGAGGCGATTCGTGCATTCGAGCGCGCCTCGACGCTGGATTCAAATCAGCCGCATACGCTCTTCGGATTGGCGATGGCGCACATGGCGCGCAAAGCGCCGGACGCCGCCGGCAAGGCAATCTTTTATCTCAAGCAGGCGGAGAATGCCGGTTTGACTTCGGCCGATCTGCACCTGAATCGCGGCATCGCGCTGTTGGTCACCGATCGTCTGGACGAGGCGATCGAATCGCTGAAAAAGACCATCGGAATGCGCGGCGACTGGGCGCTGGCGTATTACCATATGTCGGTGGCGTATCGAAAGAAGGGCGATCTGGCGCAGACGCGCAACTGGCTTGCCGCCACGTTACAGATTGAGCCGGAGCACGCCGCCGCCTGGCACGCGCTGGGCGTGCTGGAAGCGGAGGCGGGGCATTTTGACGAAGCCGAGGCGCTTTTCCGCGGCGCAATTGCCGTGCGGCCAAAATTCGCGTCGGCTTACACGGCGCTTGCCAGCCTCCTCGAACATCGCGGCAAAAAAGACGAAGCGCGCAAGATTCTCGAAGATTCACAGGTGGCGGCGAGCGCCAAGGACGCGACGAGCAATGCACGATCCTCCGCTGATGCCATTGCCGAGTACGATCGCAAGCTGACGCTTTCCCCCGAAAGCGCGCAAGGGCAATTTGCGCTGGCGGCGAAATTCAACTTTGCCGCCCCGACCACGTTGCCGCCGGATACGGTGATCGATTTGTTTGACCGATACGCGGATCGATTCGACGAGCATCTGCGCGGGAAGCTGGAATATCGAGTCCCCGAGTTGATCGCGGAGGCGGCCGCGAAAGGTAAGCCAGACCGACCTTTGGACGTGCTCGATCTAGGCTGCGGCACCGGGCTTTGCGGAATGCTACTCAAGCCGATCGCCGGCGTGGTGTGGGGAATCGATCTGTCTCCACTCATGGTCGCCAAGTCGAAAGCGCGCGGCGTGTATGATCGTCTTGAGCAGGGCGATGTCGTCCAGGCCATGCAGTCGATGGACCAGCAATTTGATCTGGTCGTGGCCGGCGACGTGTTTATCTACGTCGGCGACCTGACGCCGGTTTTCACGCAGATCGTCCGCCGCCTGCGGCCGGGCGGCAGGGTAATCGCCTCCATCGAAGCCGGCGGCGGCGATCGCTATCAGATGGGCAAAAAATCCCTGCGCTACTCGCATTCGCGGCCGTATCTGCAGCGCATCGCGGCGATGTTTGGATTCGAGGAAGAGACCTGTGATCCAATCACCGTCCGAATCGAATCGCGCAAGCCGGTGGCGGGGTATTTGTGGTCGGTGAAATTGCGCGCGAGATGAGATGAATCAACGCCCAAAGCCGTATGAGCCGAGCATCTACAATTTCGGTTCTCACTCTCAGCTCTTTGATCTGTGGCAGCACACTTTCGATATGGCACCGCAGTTACCAGGCGCGGGAGATCATAAGCTATGATCGTGTCCTATCGACGGGGCGTGAAATTGATTGGTCGATTAAATCAATGGATGGCCTGCTCGTCATTGGACGATTATCCAGCTCAACTGCTATTCGGAACCCCTCGGATCCAGCGTGGTCCTATTCGTTGTTTGCCGGCCGAATGCAGGCTGGTTGGCCCTATCCGAACGATGTCAATCAGTTGAGTGCTGGCCTCTTAATTGAGCCGGCTAAACCTTACCATCGTTTCTCACTCATGATGGTCGCGCTCCCGTACAGTTGGCTGTGTCTCGGAGCGCAGGTCGGGCCCATAACGATCGCAATTCGATGGTGGCGAAAGGCAACGAGAAACAAACGTGGCTTCAGCGTTCTTCCGGAATCCAAGCACAGTTCTTGATTGAATCTCTAAATGCTCGCCTACGCGCGAAATGTTGACTCGACCGAATCCAACTTATCGATCGTTCTACTCTGCGCTGGCCTGATCATCGCCGCGGCCGCGCTGGGTCTGATTCCGATTCTGTTGAGCCGCTCGCGGCGGCATGTGCAATCGGATGCGGTTCTGGGACTGGGAATTCTTTGGGCGCTGCTGGCGGCCGGGGTGACGGCTCACGCGTGCATGCAACAGATGAAATGGTCGGACGAGCGCTCGTTGCGGATCGAATCCGGGTATTATGATCCGCAGGATCAGAGCGATTCGCCGCGCTTGCCGTGGGAGATCTGGTCGGCGCTGGCGGTGGGATACGGCGGCCTGATTCTCTGGCCGCTGTACGGCCGGCGAAAGGATGTCACGGATGACAGCCACCACGGTTGAGCAGGAACTGAGCGATGCATTCGATCGCCACTCGGCGGGCTTCCTAAGTGAAGCCGAGCTGATGTACTGCGATGTGCTCAAGCGGCACCCTTCCCACTGTGTCGCGCTACACCTTCTGGGCGTTCTGCACTTTCAGCGTAACAGTTGCAAACGGTCCGAGGAATTGATTCGCCGGGCGATCGCGCTGGAGGATCGTGCGGAGTTTCAGGCGAGCCTCGGCCAAGTGCTGGCTGCACGAAATCAAAGCGGCGCGGCGATCGAAGCGTTTCATCGCGCGATCGCGTTACGCCCGCATTATGTCAAAGCGCATTTCGATCTGGCGAATCTCTATTACGCGATCGATGAGACAGATCGGGCGATCGAAGCATATCGCCGCGCGATTGCGCTGAAGCCAGATCACGCGCAGGCCCTGAATAACCTGGGCAATGCGCTGCAGCGAACGGGGCGCTTGGACGAAGCGATCAATGCGTTTGAATCAGCGTTGCGATTCGATCCGGACAACGCGCTCACGCACTACAACCTCGGCGCCGCCTTGCAGGCTTTATCGCTCCTCGATCGCGCCGCGCCGGCTTATCAGCGAGCACTGGCACTTCAGCCAACGCTCGTCGAAGCCCACAACAATTTGGGCGTGATCCTGCAACGCGCCTGCGAATATCAAGCGGCGGCGGAGCATTTCCGCCAAGCCATCGCGATCGGTCCGGTAGTAGCGGCGCACTTCAATAACCTGGGTACCGCGCTTCATTCCGCCGGCCAATTCGAGCCGGCAGAAGCCGCTTATCGCGAGGCGTTGCGATTGGAACCGGATCAGGTGGAGGCGCTGAATAATCTCGGCACCACGCTGCACAAGCTGCGCCGGCCCGTCGAGGCGATTGGTGCGTATCGCAAGGCGATCGTGCTTCGCCCCGATTCCGGTTCGATCTTCAACAATCTCGCCAACGCCCTGAAGGAAACGGGCCGCATCGATGAGGCGCTGGCCTGTTATCAGCGCGCGATGGAGCTGAAGCCCGCCGAGGCGGATTATCATCACAATCTTGCCAATGCTCTAAAGGACGCGGGGGCTCTGGATGATGCGCTCAAATGCTTTAGGAGAGCCATCGAGCTTCAGCCGGAACATGCGGTCGCGCACAGCGGGTTACTCTACTGCCTGCATTTTCATCCCAATTCGACGCCGCGCTCGTTATATGAGGCACATGTGGAGTGGGATCGGCGGCATGCCGCGCCGCTGGCGAAGTTCGTTCGGCCGCACGAGCCGATTCGCATGGGAAATCATCACTTGCGCATCGGCTACGTCTCGCCCGATCTGCGCGATCATGTGGTGGGGCGGTTCATGCTGCCGCTGCTGGCCAATCACAATCGCGAGCGATTTGAGATTTTCTGCTACGCCGACTTGCGCAAGCCTGATGCGATGTCGGCCCGCCTGCAATCGCACGCCGACACCTGGCGGCAGACGCTGGGCATGAGCCACGAGGCGCTCGCCGAGTTGATTCGTGCCGATCAGATCGACATCCTCGTAGACCTGACGATGCACATGGGCGGGAGCCGCCTGCTGACCTTCGCGCGCAAGCCCGCGCCGATTCAGGTGACGTATCTCGCCTACTGCGGCACAACGGGTCTTTCGATGATGGATTATCGTTTGACCGATCCGTATCTCGATCCGCCGGGCGCGGATGAATCGTGTTACAGCGAAAGGTCAATCCGTTTGCCGGCCAGCTTTTGGTGCTACCAGGCGCCCGATGATTCGCCGCCGGTCGGCCCGCTCCCTGCGCTCAAAAACGGCTACCTCACATTTGGTTGCCTGAACAACTATTGCAAGATTACAGAGCCGACGTGGGCTGCGTGGACGCGCCTGTTATGCGAGCTTCCCGATTCGCGGCTTGTGCTGCACAGCCATGAAGGCCATCACCGCAATCTAGCCGCCGCGCGGCTGACAGATGCCGGCGTCGATCCCGCGCGGCTGTCGTTCATCGGATTTCTTCCGCTGAATCGTTATCTCAACCAGTACAACCAAATCGACATTGCCCTGGACCCATTTCCCTACGCCGGCGGCACGACAACTTTTGATGCGCTATGGATGGGTGTGCCGGTAGTGAGTCTCGTCGGAGAAACGGCCGTCTCGCGCAGCGGATTGAGTATTCTGTCCAATGCCGATCTGGGTGAGCTGGCCGTGCGGTCGGTCGAGCAATATCACAATACAGCAATCCGCTTGGCGCGCGACATGGTGCGTGTTTCGCACTTACGCGCGGAGTTGCGAGATCGATTGAGCGCATCACCAGCAATGAACGCGCGGCAATTCGCGCGCGAGATCGAAAACGCTTACAATGACATGGTGGGATGCAGATGAGCGATGAATCATGGAACTTCGCTGGAGAGCCCCAGGGAGACTTGGAGAGAATTACTGTCGGTCACGAATTGCCGATCACGTCTATTGCCGCAAACCTCGACGTTGATCTGACGAAGATCCTTCGCGCAACGGTCTTCCATGCCACTTCGCTCACGCCCGCGCGCTGGCTCGTGACAATTATTCGAGGCGACCAATCTTTGGATATCGGCAAGGTGGCCGAGGCGGCACAAGCCATGTTTGGCATCAGCGCAATTCGACCTGCGGACCCTGGCGGCCGTTGGCCGCTCGGCTTCGTCGATCCGGACCTGGCGATGCGCACGCCCGACGCCGTCATGCTCGTAGATCCGGCGGCGGCACAAGGAAACATCGCGTGGATCGCAGGTGGAAATGAAGCGGGGATCTATGTCAAAAACTTCAACTGGTTCCGCGAATGCGGCGATCGGTTGGCTGATCCGGCGAAGGTGAATGTGGCGGATATCACCCCTGCGGCATAAAACCCTTCACCAATTCCGCAAACATCCGCATCCCCACCGCCAGCGCGGCATCCGTGAAATCATAGCGGTCGCTATGCAGCGGCGGATAGGAGTTCTTGTCCGGCGGCTCGACGCCGACCAGGAAGAAGCAGCCGGGGATTTTTTCCAAATAGTACGCGAAATCTTCGCCGCCCATGGACGGCTTGGCGACGGGGAGGAAGCGATCGGCGCCGAGCGTTTTGCGCGCGATGTCGGCAACATAATCTGACATCGCCGGATCGTTGACCGTTGGCGGGTAGCCTTCGATCCAGTCGAAGGAGAGCTCGCAATCGTTGGCGGCGGCGATGCCGGCGCAGCGGCGCTCGATGGCACGGCGGATCTGTTTTCTTGCCGCATCGTTGAGCGTGCGGGCGGTGCCGGTGATCTTGGCCGTGTCGGGGATGATGTTGACGGCGGTGCCGGCGTTGAATGTGCCGACCGTTACCACCGCGCTATCCGTCGGATCAAACTCGCGGCTGACAAACTGCTGCAAATTCAGCACCGCCTCGGCGGCGGTGACGATGGGATCCAACCCCAAATGCGGATAAGCCCCATGACATCCGCGGCCGCGGAACGTGACGGCGAAGCAATCGGTGGCGGCGAGCAGCACGCCGGGCTTGGTCGCAACCGACCCGACCTTGATGCCGGGCCATCCATGCAGGCCGAAGATCGCGTGGACTTTGGGCCCGAGCCGGCCGTCCAGCACGCCCGCCTCGACGAGGCGTTCTCCTCCGCCGCCGCCTTCTTCGGCGGGTTGCCAGATAAATTTCACGCAGACCGGCAACTCGCGCGCGATGGACTTCAGAAGCCCTGCGGTGCCGACCAGCGTCGCAGTATGCCCATCATGCCCGCAAGCGTGCATGCGGCCTTCGTGCGTGCTCGCGTACGCCAAGCCGGTTCGCTCGACGATCGGCAGCGCATCGATATCCGCGCGCAGCGCGATGCACGGCTTGTTCGTGTCGCCGATCCACGCGATAGTTGCGGTCGGGGCATCGGGGACGCCATCAATGTGTGCGATTCCCAGTGAATCCAGCTCCGCGCGAATCGCGGCGGCGGTCTTGAACTCCTCGTAACCCAACTCCGGAATACGATGAAGCTTGTGCCGAAAATCGGCGACGCGCCCGATCAGCTTTTCAATCAGAGGTTCAACGGTCATAAATGTTGAGGCTATTCCGCCAAGAGCGCAGCGGCAAGCGCACTGTAGGCTCGATTGGTAAAATGAATGCGCGAAAGCTTCGGCAACGCGTCTTGTCCCCTCCTCCGGTACTCCGGGGGAGGGTTAGGGTGGGGGCGGTTTGCGAAGCGCGCCGCTGTTACACAACCCCCCTCCCCAACCCTCCCCCGGAGTACCGACGGAGGGAGAAAAGAAGTCGTACAAAGAATCGCGCACACGTATAAGATTACGCCGTGAAGATCGCCGAAATCTTTCATTCCATTCAAGGCGAAGGCAAGCTGAGCGGCGTCCCTTCGGTCTTCGTGCGCGCCAGCGGGTGCAATCTTCGCTGCACGTGGTGCGATACGCCTTATGCAAGCTGGGAGCCGGAGGGGGAGGCTCTTAGCGTCGATCAGATCATCGCCCGCGTCAGCGAGTATCCGTCAAAGCACATCGTCCTCACAGGTGGCGAGCCGATGATCATGCCGGAGATTGTGTCGCTCTGCGATCAACTTAAAGCGCGTGAGTATCACATCACGATGGAAACGGCGGGCACGGTTTATCAGCCGGTGAAAATCGATCTTGCATCGGTTTCGCCCAAGCTGGCGAATTCAACACCGGTCGAGAGAGAAGGCGGAAGATTTGCAGCGGCGCACGAGAAGAATCGATTGAATGTTCCCGTGATCCAGCAGTTCATTGATCATTCGCCCGACTTTCAACTGAAATTTGTCGTCGCGAATGACAACGACCTAAACGAAATCGATGCTCTTCTGGCGTGCCTGAAGCGCTGGGCGCCGGGGGACATTCTGCTGATGCCCGAAGGAACCGATTCGCAGACGCTTGGCTCGCGCGCCGGGTGGATCACCGAAATCTGCAAGCAGCGCGGCTTCCGATACTGCCCGCGACTGCACATTGCTTTGTTCGGAAATCAACGCGGCACATAATTATCAGCCGTAAATCGACCGCTGTTTGGCGGCATCTTCCTCACTCGCAGCACGCACGCTGTTCACGACAAACCTGATGCAGGTTCGCATTGCCTGAGCATGGAAGGACGAACTCCGTTTGAAACACAATCGCAATGATTAAGCGACACATTCGCCCTGTCGAATTGTCTCGTAGCCCGCCTTGCGCGCGGGCAGGAGCCTTTGGCAGATGGATGCGTTTGGGATCGCGGGGTCAGGAATGCAGGCGGCGAGCAGCATGCTCGGCGCGACGGCGAATAATCTGGCCAATTCCGACAGCCCAGGATATCGCGCCACCCGCGTCGATATGGCTTCCTTGCAAGGCGGCGGCGTTACCGCCGGCAACGTTTCGCAAGACCGAACGCCCGGTCCAATTCAACCAGACGGCAAAGAAGGATCAAATGTCGATCCGGCCCGCGAAGCAATCAATCTCACCCGTGCGAAGGTTCTTTACTCTGCGAATGCCGCCGTCTATCGCATGGCCGACCGGATGACCGGCACGCTGCTGGATGTAATGGATACGAATCGTCGGGATCACAAATCGTAACAACCTTTCGAACCACGGAAGTACTCCCGACCCCCTATGGGCCGGAAGGGGGTCGGGAGTACTTCTGAAAGATCATCGTGCACGTGGCTTGCCGACGACAGCTTCCCGTTGCCGATCAATCATGCCTCCCGTATTGTTCGGGAATGAGTACCGCGATGTTGCAGAGCGAGCTGCCATTCCCTGTTCGGCGGGGGAAGGTGCGCGATGTTTATGATCTTGGCGAGATGCTGCTGATCGTCGCCACCGATCGCATCAGCGCCTTTGACGTGGTGATGCCTAATGGCATTCCTGACAAGGGGAAGATTCTCACGGCACTGAGCCTCTTCTGGTTTGGCAAGTTCAAAGAATCATTTGAGAATCATCTGCTCGCGACGGAAGTTCACGATTATCCTGCCGACGCGCGGCCGTTCGCGGCGCAGCTTCAAGGGCGATCGATGCTGGTGCGCAAAGCGACGGTCATCCCGATCGAATGCGTGGCGCGCGGATATCTCGCCGGGTCGGGGTGGAAAGAATATCAAAAGTCGAAAACCGTTTGCGGGGTCGAGCTGCCTGATGGCTTAAAGCAATGCGATAAGCTTCCGCGGCCGATCTTTACGCCGGCCACGAAGGAAGAGCAGGGGCATGACATCAACATCAGCTTTGAAGACGCGGCGGGGCGGATCGGTGCCGATCTGGCCGCGGAGCTGCGCGAGCGAACTCTCTCGCTCTATTCGCGCGCGGCCGAATACGCGGCGGGGCGAGGGATTCTCATTGCCGATACCAAGTTTGAGTTTGGCCAGTTGCCCGATGGCAAGTTGATTTTGATTGATGAAGTTTTGACGCCCGACAGCAGCCGCTTCTGGCCCGCCGAGCGATATGCGCCCGGGAAGGATCAACCGAGTTTTGACAAGCAGTTCGTGCGTAATTGGCTGGAGCAGCAACCGTGGGACAAGACGCCGCCCGCGCCGCAGTTGCCGCTGGAAGTTGTCCAGGGAACGCGCCGGCGATATTTGGAGGCTTTTGAGAAGCTCAGCGGATTGCGATGGGTGGATTCATGATCTTGTTCTCTCTCTGAAATCCCAACGTTTTGTAGGAACGTCGTGACGCAGATCGTAATTTGCAATTTCGATTCACCATTCGAGGCAATCGTCATGCTGAGGTACTCCGAAGCATCTGGCCCCTTCACGCGAGCCGGCCAGATGCTTCGGAGTACCTCAGCATGACGGTGTTCGTGATCCACCGCGAAAACCGCGACTTTTGCTGCTACAATTTCAAAATCTATGGCGACTCTCATGTATCGCACGGCCGGCGAATCGCACGGCCGGGCATTGATTACGCTCGTTGAAGGGATGCCGGCGGGCGTTCCGGTGGATCAGGCGCTCATCGACGGCGAGCTTCGCCGGCGGCAGGGGGGTTACGGCCGCGGCGGGCGGCAGAAGATCGAGACCGATCATGCCGAATTCCTTGCCGGCGTGCGCCTGGGGAAGACCATCGGCGCGCCGGTGATCATGGAAGTCCCCAACAAGGATTCGCGGCTGGATGATCTGAGCAAAACCCCGCCGCTGCATCGGCCGCGGCCGGGACATGCCGATCTCGCGGGATCGATCAAATGGCTGACGACGGATTGCCGCGAGACGCTCGAGCGGGCCAGCGCCCGCGAAACTGCGGCGCGCGTCGCCGCCGGCGCGCTGGCGCGATGCTTCCTGCGGGAATTCGGCATCGAAGTTTTCGGCTTTGTGCGATCTGTCGGGCCGGCGAGCACCGCGATCGAAGTGACGCCCGACAATTGGAAAGATCTTCTGAAAGCTCGCGAAGACTCCGATGTCTATTGCCCCGATCCAGCCGCCAGCCAGCAGATGCGCGACTTTATCAACGATCAGAAGATGGCCAAGGACACAGCGGGCGGCGTGGTCGAATCGCATGTATTCGGCTGTCCGATCGGTGTCGGATCTTGCATGACGTGGGATGGCCGCCTCGATTCGCGCATCGCGGCGGCAGTGGTCGGGATTCAGGCGTTTAAGGGCGTTGAGATCGGCCTGGGCTTCGAGGCGGCCCGCCGACCCGGCTCGCGCGTGCATGATGAAATCGCGTTCGACGCGTCGCGCAAGGATTCGCCATCCCTCGGTTTCACGCGCGGCAGCAACAATGCCGGCGGGCTCGAAGGCGGCATGACCAACGGCATGCCCGTGGTCGTCCGCGGCGCGATGAAGCCAATCAGCACGCTCGGCAAGCCGCTGCGAAGCGTCGATCTGAATACGAAGGAAGCCAGCGACGCCGGATGGGAACGCTCCGACATCTCCGCGATCAGCGCCGCCTCGGTGGTAATGGAAAATGTAATCGCCTTCGAGATCGCCAGAGCATTCCTCGAAAAGTTCGGCGGGGATTCGATGGTCGAAATCCGCGCGAATTACGATGCATTTCTCGCGACAGCGCGACGATTGCCGCTGTGAGCAGGAACGGATTCATCGATGCGGCACACCCAGAAAAAACACACGCGAGAGTGATGCGCTTAGAACCCTCTCCCCTGTACTCAGGGAAGAGGGCAGGGTGAGGGGACAGCGGGTCGCGATATCGCACCGTTCGCAAATCCGCGGTTCGTCCCCTCACCCCAACCCTCTCCCCTGAGTACAGGGGAGAGGGAGATGGGCAGCATCTCTTCGCGGCGTTCATCCAGAAGCCGGCTTTTCCGGCTTCATTTGCTTCCGCAATTCTTCCCGCTCGCTGTGGATCGCCCAACTATGCGGATCGAGGGCATTGGCCTTGTCGTAGGCCCGCAGCGCGTCCTCCAACAGGCCCAGCGAACGCAATGCGGCGCCTAGCGCATGCAGGCCGGAGGATTGTTGCGGATCGGCCGCCACGGCCCGCTCGGCGGCGGTTCGCGCTTCCTGGGCGCGGCCGAGGCGCAACAACGCCGCGCTCAGTTGGACGTGGCCGGCAGGATCGTTTGGCGCCAGGCGGATTGCCGCGCCGGCGGCGTCGGCCGCCTCGACGAAGCGACCGCATAGATTCAATGTCGTCGCGAGATTCGTCTGCGCATCCGCCGAATCCGGCCGTAGCTGGACAAGCCTGACGAAGGCTTCCGCAGATTTGGTGAATTCCTGCATGTACTGAAAGTTCATCGCGATTTCGCGCAGCGATTCCGGTTCGGCCGACGCGTTCAGTTGGATGGCGCGGCGCTGCGCATCGATCGCCGGCTGAAAGCGGCCGCACATCCGCAGCGTGGTTCCATATGTCTGCCAAAGCAGCGCGTTGGTCGGTTGCTGTTGAACGGCGCGTTGATATGCCGCCTCGGCTTCGGGAAGGCGTCCGGATTGCAGAAATCGATCGAGCGATTCAAGACCGGGACCCGCATAAGTCTGGGGAACCGTCTGCCCGCGAAGGCGCGCCGCGAGCTTATGGCGGTTGTGCTCGAAACCGTACATGATTCCGGGGACGAATCCGCTGGTCCCATTTTTTTTGTGGACGACGCGCCAATTCAGTTGCGTCAGCTTCACGCCCGCCTGCGCGGCACGAATCGATAAATCCGCGTCTTCCCAATACGGCATCTTGAAAAGCTGCTCGTCCCAGCCGCCCAGCAACCTCCAGACTTCAATCCGCGCGGCGATGCACCATCCTCCCAGAAATCCGATGGTCGCCTGCTCGAGCTGCACCTTGCCCGCCTCCGCGCCAAACAATCCGCCCGGCGGCACCTGTCTCACATCGTCGAGCCAACCTGCATCGGCGGCGATGTCATTGTTCAGGAAGAGCACGACCTTGCCGCCGGCAATCGCCAGGCCCTGGTTATTGGCCGACGAAAACCACCGGTTGGTTTCGTTGCGAATATATTTCCCGCCCAGACGATCGATCATCTGGCGAAGGGCGGCGGCGTTGTCGGTGGCCGAGCCGTTATCGATGACGATCACTTCGACGCCGGGCGCGCGGGTCGCTTTCTCATAATCGTCGATGAATTCCGGGTGATCGAGCCAGGGGGTGATGATGCTGATATCAGGCTGCATGAGTGGTTGCGGCGCCGCATTCGGGGCATTGTTGCGGGCTGGCGCGCAGATCATACCACCTGATCATAGAAGTCGTCGTTCTTTACATCGTTCATGTGTCCGCTACACTGCCGGTCCAGTTGTGCGGCAGGATGCCGCGCTGATGCGGGGCATTCGTGGAACCGGGCCAAGCGTGAGATTGACCAATGTGCGAATGCCGGCGTTGCCAGGGATGTGCAATTGGCTGATTGCATCGGTTTGTACCTGTCTGCTCGCCTTCCCGCTTGCTTCAACCAGTTTTGCGCAAGCCACGCTGCCCGTCGCACAGACCGGGCCGGCGCCCGAATTGGCCGGACGGATCGTCGAAGAGGTCCACATCTTCGGTAATACGACCGTTTCCAACGCCCTGATCGACAATCAGATTCATACCCACGTCGGCGACCGCTTTGATCCCCTCGCTGTTCAGGCGGATTATCAGCACATTTACGACCTGCGCAAGTTCAAAAATGTGCAGGCACGGGTCGAGCCGACCGCCAACGGCGGTGTCATCGTCTCCTTTGAAGTCACCGAGCAGAATCTCATCACGAAAATCAACTTTCACGGAAACCGCGCCGTCACCACCAAGGATCTGACCGACGCCGCCGATCTCAAGGTGGGCCAGGCAATCGATACATTTCGCATCTCCCTGGCGCTGACCGCCATGGCAAATCTGTATCGCGATCAGAATTTTCCGCTCGCCCATGTCACTTATCCCAACGAGCCGCTGCTGCAGCGCGGCGAGCTTTTATTTGAGATCATCGAAGGCCCGCACGTCGTCATTCGAAAGCTGGATTTCAAGGGCGCCAACTCGGTTTCAAAGGATCGCCTTCGCGATCAGGTGAAGAGCGCGACCTGGTTTCCGATTTTCAGTGCCGGCAAGTATGACCCGGATGTCGTCGAGCAGGATGTGGCAGCGCTTCGTGAGTATTACAAGGCGCACGGCTTTTTCGACGTGCGCGTCGGCCGCAAGCTGATCTTTTCGCCCGATCAAAGCGAGATGGAAATCGATTTTCTGATCGATGAAGGCCCGAGATACGTGGTGGGCCGAACGATTTTTGAAGGCAACAGTCATGTCGCGGATGTTGAGCTGCGGAAAAATCTGAAGCTTACGGAAGGTCGTTTTTGGGATGAGGAAACCCTGCAGCGCGACAAGAAGCAGGTGATCAAGGCGTACAGCCCGCTGGGCTACATCTACGAGCAGCCAAGTGTCGCAAGCGAGCAAAACCCCGATTACCTGGACATCACTACCCAGCACGTTTTCACCAAGCAGCCAGGGAAGGTCGATCTGGTGTACGTGATCCGCGAGGGGCGGCCATTCCACGTCGGAGAGATTCGGCCGAAGGGAAACTACAAGACGCAGGACAAGGTGATTGTGCGCGAGTTTCGCCAGATGGGGCCAGGCTCGCTTTACAATTCCGGCGAGGTGCAGGATGCGACCGACCGCCTGCGCGGGCTGGGGTTTTTCAGCGCGGTTTCGGTGACGCCGATCGGCGAGGATCCACAATATCGCGATGTGCTGGTGGAAATTCAGGAGAACCGCACGGCGCAATTCAACATCGGCGCCGGCATCAACAGTAACGGGGGCGTCGGCGGTAACCTCACCTACACCCAGCAGAACTTTGACCTGGGAAACCCTCCCAACGACTGGCGCGACCTGCTCACCGAAACCTCCTTCACCGGCGCAGGCCAACGCTTGCGGCTGGATTTCAGCCCCGGCACCGTTACCTCCAACGCGAGTGTGTCATTTTTCGAGCCTTATCTGTTTGATCAGCCTTACAGTTTCGGCGACGAGCTCTATCTTCGTGACTGGATTCGCGAGCATTACGATGATCGCCGCCTCGGCGATCGAATTACCCTCGGGAAGCGATTTGATTATGTCTGGTCTGCACAGGCGTCGCTTCGCGCCGAGCGCGTCTCCGTGCGGGACGTGCAAGACCCGAAGGATCGTTCGGAGCAAATCCTCGCCGCCGAGGGGCATCACCCGCTGACGAGCCTGGGTTTTCAGGTCCGGCGCGATACGACCAATCCCGGCATGTTTCCATATCAGGGTTCGGTGGCAACCGCCGGCTATGAGCTTTACGGCGCCTTGGGCGGCGACTACTACTTCAATAAATTCACCGCGAGTTGGAATCAGTACTTCACCCTTCATGAGGACCTGCTGGATCGGCGGACGGTGTTTCGCCTCAGCGGACACGGAGGGTATATCGCCGGCAACTCTACGTTTCTCGAGCGATTTTACGAAGGCGGCATCGGATCGATCCGCGGGTTCCGCTATCGCGGCGTGAGCCCGCGCGACGGGCGCGGCGAGGATCCGATCGGCGGGGATTTTGCGGTGGCGGGCACCGCCGAACTGAACTTCCCGGTGTACCAGGAAATGTTGCGCGGCGTGGTGTTCATCGATGCCGGCGACGTTGAGTCAGACGTGCGCTTCGGTACAATTCGCACGAGCATTGGCGCGGGCATCCGGCTGCAATTGCCGCTTCCCGGCATGGGCCAGGCGCCCATTGCCATTGACTTCGGCGTGCCGCTGACCTCCAGCAGCCAGGATGACAAGCAGTTGATCAGCTTCTCGCTGGGTTTCAGCCAGTAGCCCATCAATCGCCTGCGATCTTCCGGCGGGATCAATCAGGAATTCAACAGTTGCGAAAGGATCGAATTATGCGCGTTTCACGTCTCTTCCATGTCGCTCTGCTGGCGACGCTTTGCAGCGCGATGCCGGCGGCGGCGCAAAACCTGAAGGTCGCCACCGCCAACCCGTATCGCATCTACACGCAGATCAAGGAGTCGGCCGATTTCCAGCAGAAGCTTGAAGCCGACAAACAGAAGCTGGTCAAAGAAGACAACGACAAGAAGATGGCGATCAATGAGAAGCTATCGCAACGGCAGCAGGTGAAGCCGGATCATCCGACTTTCACGGTGCTGAGCCGCCAGATCGAGCAGGCCAGTTCCGAATACAAAGCGTGGCAGGAGACGCAGAACAGCGAACTGGCCCGCCAGCAGAAGATGAAATTCCTGGCGACGTACAAGAAGATCGAAGACGCCGTCGGCCGCGTGGCGGAGCAGGAGAAGATCGATCTGGTTTTATCAACCGGCCCACGCGAGTTTCCGACAACGGTCGAGGGGATGAACTTCAACGAGCTCGAAGGCCTCATCGGCTCGCGGAAGATCATGTACTCAAAGAACATTCCCGATATCAGCGAGAAGGTGATCGCGCTGCTCGATGCGGATTACGCGAAGAATCCGCAGCAGTGAGAGGCGGACGGTGCGGGTTTCAGGTTTGAAATTTGAAATCTCAGATCTGGAATCGAAAATCTGATATCTGATATCTGAGATTTGAGATTTGAGATTTCCAATCTGACCTGTGGCGGTTCCCGTCGTTAGCAGCGCATTTTGGACTCATCTTCCTATGCCATCCCTTTCGTCGATCGCAAATCTTCTGGGATGCCCGATGCCGGCCGAGTCTCTCGAAATCGCCGGTGTGGCGACTTTGGAAGAAGCCGGGCCGGCCGATCTTTCTTTCGTCGGCTCCGATTCCTACGTCGCAAAGCTAAGCGACACCAAAGCCGCCGCCATCATTGCGCAGAAGCGCGTGAAATTGCCCGAGACATGGGCGCGGCCGGCATTGGTCGTGGATGACGCGGACCTGGCGATCTCCAAGGTGCTTGAGCTCTTCGCGCCGCCGATCCCGCGTCCGCCTGTCGGGGTGGATACTTTCGCGCGCGTGGCGCCGACAGCAGTTTTGGGTGAGGGCGTCGCAGTGGGACCGTTCGTCTCAATCGGCAATCGCACGCGCATCGGCAGCCGAGTCGTCATCCACGCCGGCTGCTTTATCGGCGACGATGTCGTCATCGGCGATGATTGCGAGTGCTTCCCCAACGTGACGATCCGCGAGAGGATTACGATCGGCAGCCGTGTCGTGATCCACGCGGGAAGTGCGCTCGGAACCGACGGCTTCGGCTATCGCTGGGACGGGCAGCGGCATGCAAAGATTCCGCACATCGGCACCATCGTGATCGAGGACGATGTCGAGATCGGCTCGTGCGTCTGCGTCGATCGCGCGAAGTTTTCATCCACTCGCATCGGCCGCGGAAGCAAGATCGACAACCTGGTGCAGGTCGCCCACAACGTGCACATGGGCCCACATTGCGTCATCACGGGGCAAGTGGGGTTGGCCGGCTCGGTAAAGCTCGGCGCAGGCGTCGTGCTGGGCGGGCAGGCGGCGGTTCGCGATCACGTCACCATGGGCGACGGCGCAATGGGCGCCGGCTGCAGCGGCATCGCCGACGACGTCGCCCCAAAGCAAATCGTAAGCGGCGTCCCCGCCGTCCCCCATCGCCAAAGCCTCCGCGAGCAAGCCGCCCTGCGGCACCTGCCCGCCATGCGCAGTGAGCTGCGCGAACTTCAGGATTTGGTGGAATCGCTGATAAGGGATCGAAAATAAATCAGACCTTCGGCTCCCACCCCGGCTCATACTGCCGTTGCCACAGCGCGGCAGCTTCGTTATCGCCGGTGATGCGCCGCGCGTTCGGATCGAAATTCACGACGCGGCCGACTCGATAGGAAACGTTTCCGAGATTGCAAAGCAGCGCGCTTTTGTATCCCTCGTCGATCGGCGCGTGCAACTTTGCGTCGCCTCGAATCGTCTGAATGAAGTTATTGAGGTGATTGGAATCGCTCGATTCGCCGGTGCCGTCGGCGATTTTTTTTCCTTTGAGGTCGTGGATGCTGTAGCTGCCGCCGCGCAGGGCCATGAAGCCTTTTTCGCCGGCGAAGAGCACATCGTAATCCGGCTCCATCGGCGCCTTGGCCGACCAGCTTCGGTATTCCCAGGTCAGCAGTTTGTCGCCAAATTCGAACGACACATCGCCCATGTCCGGCGTTTCCTGGTCATCCTGGTAGCGGAATTTGCCGCCGGTGAATGCGATGCGCGTTGGATACTCGACGCCAAGACCCCAGCGCGCCTGATCGATGAAGTGGACGCCGTTGTTTCCCAGTTCGCCGGTTCCCCAATTCCAGAACCAGTGCCAGGTGTAGTGAAGGTAGTTGTCCTTAAACTCGCGGCGCGGCGCCGGCCCTTGCCACAGCGGCCAATCAAGTTCCGCCGGGGCCGGCATCAGCTTGCCCGTTCCGATCGTGGCTCGATTGGAATAATAAAAGCATCGCGCGTGAATGACGCGGCCAATGTCGCCGGCGCGCAGGCGTTCGACCGCCTCGCGCATCGCCGGCCAGGTTCGGCGTTGCGTGCCGTGCTGCACGTGCCGATCCAACTTCTTCGCCGCCGCGACAAGCATCTCCCCTTCATGCGCATTGTGGCAGCACGGCTTTTCAACATAGACATGCTTGCCCGCGGCACACCCCAGAATCGCCGCCGGCGCGTGCCAGTGATCCGGCGTCGCCACGACCAGGGCATCGACATCCTTATCATCCAGAATCCGCCGAAAATCCCCAACGCCTTTAGGCGGCGTTCCGCTCTTCACAATCTTGCCGACTTCCTCGCGCGCGTAAGCAATATGCCGCTGATCCACATCGCACACATACGCCACCTCAACGTTCGGCAACTTCGCCAGTGTCTTAGCCAGATGCGACCCGCGCCCATCACCGCCGGTGGCGTAGCGACTGGTGCCCATGACGCCGACAACAATTTTGCGCGAAGGTGAAGTAGCGGGAGAAGCGCCTGTTCCCGCGCGGGCCATCGGACTCGCAAATTCACCCGACAGCCCCGTGATAGCCACCGCGCCCAAAGCGCCTTGAGAGAGAAATCGGCGGCGGCTCGTCGGTTTCGATGCGGTTCGGTCCTTTTGATGCATGGCGCGACTTTCAAAGAGATGGCGCATTTTAGCGGGGCGCTCTAGCGCGTCGGACGGTCCCGCGTGCACTAAACCACGCCCTACGGGAATACATTAACCGTATTCGGCACGTTGAAGAAAATGATCGAAGGCGTGATTCAAGCGCGGGGCAGGGACACAACCCACTTCCGAAACTCCCGCACGATGCGAGTCTGCTCCTCAACTGCCATGCGCTTTACAAATTGTTCGAATTCAGCAAGAGGAATGAACGGGAAACTTGGACTCTTTGCAACGGCCGCATAGAGCCCGTCGATCTTTAGAATCAGAACACTCAAGTGATGGCCATCGAACCGCCAAAGCTCCTGCACGCCCAGCGCCGCATAAACGGGTTCGCGCGCGATCGACCGGCTGGTGATGTCAACCTCGACCGCCAGATCCGGAGGCGGATGAATCGCGGCATCAAAGCGATTCATCCCCGCGACGGCCTCTTCATTTCTTAGATAGTAGCACTCGTCCGGCTCCAGTCCTGCCTGCCGATCCTCCCGGCGAAAAGTTGCTGACCCAAAAGCGCGCATTGGGATGTCGAGTTCCGAGGTGAGGGCTTCGAGCAGGCGGGCAATTGCCTTCTTCGCCCATTCGTGCTCTGCCAGCGGCGCCATCATCTCGATGCTCCCGTTCAGGTACGTGATTCGGATCGGGCGATCACCCGCTTCTTCCAGAACGTGCTCGTAGAATCCCCACGACACACCGTCCATAACGAAGTGTTGCTGCTCCTCAAGCGGAATGGCAATCGTCGCCGGCATGGCAAAACTATAGCTCCTTCTGATGGCTAAAACGAGCACCAACTTGCACTCTAATCCAACCAATCCTTCTTCTTCAGCCGCTCGGGCACGTATTCCTCTGTGACGTAACTGATGTCCTTGGTGATCAGCGATTCGACCTCCATCTTGAAGCCGTTGCTCATCATTCTGGCTATTTCTTTTTGCCAGCTCTTGTTGTCCTTGAACCAGGGGTAGGCGGCGATTTCATTCGCCCGCTTTTTGTCGTTGTCATTCAACTCGATCTGAACGTCATCGCTCAGATCACACTCGGTGTAATCCTTCGAGCGGATGCCCAGGAACTTGGCATCAGGTATCGCCAGTCGCTCGCTCTCGAAGGCCAGGCTGATCGATCCCTGCTTGATGACCGAGAAGATGTAATGCCCCCACGGATCGCAATCGAGCAGGCAATAGATCGGCAGGCCGAGTTCTTCGTTCAATCGGCGAAGCAGTCGGCGCGTGCCGCGCGGGGGTTGGCCGCTGCCTTCGGTGAGGATGCAATTGTGCTTTTCCCAGAAGCGGTCTTCGTTGAAGCGGCCCCAGACCGTGTCCTTTTCGACGTGCAGGACGAACTTCGCCTCGCACTTTTTGAACTGGATGACATCCGGCTCGGTGATGCTGGGGATGGCGTACCCGCCCGAGCCCATGCGGCGGCAATCGATCTCGTCGCCGCTGTCGATGATCGTGATGTTGCCGACCATCGTCCCGCGCTTTTTGGCGTAGATGTGCAGCTCTTCGCGCAGCGCGCCCAGCGACACTTCGAGATCTTCCAGAACGGCATCTGATTCATCCTGATGGCCAAACGTCTTTTCGCCGCTTGTGCCCTGGATCGTGTGCAGGCCCTTGTAAAACATACCGCGGAGGCTGAGCGTTTTTTCCGCCTCAATCAGCTCCTTGATGCTGCTGCCGTGCAGAACCGTCTGCATGAATTGTTTGGCCTGGCTGAGGTTAAACAATTCGCGCGAGGCTTTGGCATCGCCCATCTGAAGAATGCCGCGCTTGCGGTTCCAGACAGTGTTCGAGCGTGTGCGCAGCGGAATCGCGACGGCGATGTCCTTGCCCTTGAAGGCGGATGTCGCGACTTCGTCGGCAAGATTGACAATCTTGCCGAGCGTTGACTTGTCGCGCTCCTTGATGCGTTTGTTCATTGCTGCGGATTTGCCGTTTTCAGATTTCTTTTTTGCCATGGGAGTATTCGTGGCATGGGCGTCTCGCCCATGGTTTTTTTTGCTACGGACAGAAAACATGGGCGAGACGCCCATGCCACATAAATCAATCAGAACAACCCTTCGCCATCCTCGGCGGGTTTCTTCTTGCGCGGCTTTTTGGTTTTCGTCAGCTTTACCAACTCATCGCCGTTTGTCGGCGCCTCGGCGGCTGGCGCGGCTTCCGCGCCCTGGGGCTGCTGATCCTTCAAATGTGCCGCGCGCGATTCGATCATTACGACACTTTCATCCTGCTTCAGATCGTCGATCTCATCCTTCTTCACCGTGCGGCCTTCTTCATCGAGCTTCGCATCGGCGATCGCCGTGCGCTTTCGCGCTTCGGTGAGCAGGGCGTCGTAGAGTTTTCTGGCGTCGGTGCCGTTGATCGCGTTGACAGCCTTTGAGATTTCGCCGATGTAGCGCTCGAAGACATCCCGCCGCGCGGCTTCTCGCTGCATCTTCTGGCGCTTGCGCAGATACGTGCCGAGCTTGCGGCCGCACACCATCAGCGCCAGCTTCATCTCTTTGCGGATTTCATCATAGTCGGCGATCGCTTCCTTCGATTCGCTGGTGAACGGCACCCACACGCTGGCCAGGTGAATCATGATGACCAGCGGCCCGACGGGCAGCCCGCCGCGCGGCTGGCTTAGGTTGTAATTTCGCCAGCTTGTCTCAATGCATCCCTTGAAGCTCGAGCAGGCCGATTGCTGGAAGAGCAGCGGCACACGATTGGCAAAGCGAATGACGCGGGCCTGATCGTCGGCGGGTAGTTCGCCGCCGAACGCGATCGCCGCTTCCACCAGAAACGGCCGCCCGCGATACACCGCCGGCTCGCGCGTCTCGGCGGCATAAAATTCCGCCTTCACGCCCTTGAGTAAACCGCTCTGCAATTGCCGAATGCCGATCGGCGCCAGGCAGTCCGTCGGCGGCGGGGGGAGCTTGGCCTCCTGGAATTGCTTGAACAGCTCCTCGATCTGCTTGGGCTCCAGATCGCCGACTTTCGTGCGGCTGTGCGCGCCGATCGCCTTGCAAAAATCGCTGGCCTTGCCGGAGCTGACGCGGCTGAATTTCTCCTGAAGACAGTTGAAGAGTGTGCCGCCACCTTTGTTTTCAGCTTCGTAGTCGCGAAGCATCTGAATCAGGATGCCCAGCTCGATCCCCTTGGGGTGCGGCTGAATTTCCTTGGTTTCCGGCGGAAGCTGATCGGTGCCGCGCGGGAAGAAAATCACGCCCTCTTTTTCGATGGTCGTGATTGTCGGATCGATGCCAATCGGCGCGGTGACTTCTTCAACATGCGGCGAGACGTGCGCATCATTTTCGGTCAATCCCTCCGCATGCACCGCATCTTTCGCGGCGTTCGCCAGCGGCAGATCTTCCTGCTCATCAGCGCTCACGCGGCTCGGCGGAACAAACGTGATCCGCGCATGCGGATTGGCGATGGCCGTCAGCTCCAGGAATTCATCGACGCTGCCGCGGCCCTTCTGGTAGCGGCCTTCCAGCTCGATGCTCACGCTGGTGCCGGTGATGTAATCCTCGGAGTTGAGGAATCCCGGATCGCGCGTGCCGCCGTTGAGCGTCTTGAGCCGTTGCGGCGGAAAATCTTCCACCTCATCATCCACCGTCACTTCAGCGCGATTGGTCTTGGTGTTCATCGCCAGCTCGATGTGGTGAGCGGGCTTTTTGGCGCTGGGGCGGGTGTGGATCACCATGGGCTTGCCCGTGGTGATCAGCCCGTACATGCCGGCGGCGGAGATACCAATACCCTGCTGCCCGCGGCTCATCTTCAGGCGATGAAATTTGCTGCCAAACAGCAGCCTCCCAAAGACATTCTCCACCTGCTTACGGATGATGCCCGGCCCATTATCGACCACGGTAATGCGATAGCGGGATTGCTTTGCCGCGGCGGGGCGATCGGGTTGCAGGTCTTCGATCACCACCGACACGTTCGGCAGGATGCCCGCCTCTTCGCAAGCATCCAGCGAATTGTCCACCGCCTCTTTGACGGTCGTCAGCAGCGCCTTGCGCGGGTTATCGAAGCCCAGCAGATGGCGGTTCTTGGCGAAAAACTCGCTGACCGCGATATCCTTCTGCTTGGCCGCCATGCTCTCGGCGGTTTCGCGGCGGCGTGACAGTTTGGCGTCTTTTGCCGGACGCGCGGCTCTGTCCATCAGATTTGACATATCCAGTTGGCTCTCCTCCATGATCCCGCGGTTTTTTGACGACGCTTTCTGCCTCGCTGGTCCCATTCCCGACTCCAAAGGCCAGCTAGGGTAGTTATCGGCCGCCTAAATACAAAACCTTGACCCCGCTTGTTAGGCGATTGTATGGGAAATATGCAAGCTTTTCCAGTCGTGTCGGCTGATTTCGCGCTGGCGTCAACTTTTTATTTGCGGGCTCGTGGTCGGTTCTTATGATGCCTGCGTTGCGTTGAGAACAATCGCCAGCGAGCTCAGCAGTTTCATTTTCCCAGCAGGCGCGCCGGCCGTCTTTCAATAAAATACTTGCTTCGTAGCTGTTTAAAACTGGGACGCCGTAAGGAGCGGCGCAGGTTCCTCAGAAGGTCACTTCTTTTGGGAGATTCGCCATGACCGGATCATTGATTCGCAAGGTTCTTTTCGCGTCGGTTGTCTGCTCGATGCTCATAATGGTCGGCTGCAGCAAGATGAGTGGGACGTACACGGATTCCGGGGGAGCGGTTTCGATCGACTTCAAGGGAAGCAAGGCGATTGTGAATGTTCCGCCGGCGATATCGAACCAGGAAATGACATACGACATCAATGGGAATGAGGTGATCCTGCATCCGCCGCCCAATGCCGCCGTCACCCATGCGGTGGTCCTCACGATCAATTCGGATGGCTCGCTTTCGGGTCCGCCGCCGTATGGAGCGCTCAAGAAGAAGGGGTAGAAGATTCGTGGCACGGGCGACTCGCGCGGCTCGCCCATGCAGATTCACCACGGAGGCACGGAGACACGGAGGCGCGCTCGTAGTTCGATACGACATTGCGAAACCGGATTGATTGCCTTGATTTTTTCTTTGAATTCAGTCGTGCCATTCGCCAAATGCTTCTCGAATTTCGAGCGCGCCTCCGTGACTCCGTGCCTTGGTGATTCTTCTCGGGCGGGACGCCCGTGCCACATAGCCTTGCACCACCCTTGCCGAGATTATATCGAGGACTGAGAATCGTTTTGATGACGATCGATCGCCGGTTTCTCGTCGGGCTGACCCTGCTTTTTCTTCCGGCTTGTTGCGCGGCACAATCGGATTGGCCGCAGTTTCTCGGGCCGGCGCGAAATGGCGCCTACGCCGGCAAGATTGCGAGCACATGGCCGGCCGAGGGGCCCAAAGTCCTCTGGCGGCGCGATGTAGGCCAGGGATTTGCCGGGCCGGTCGTGATCGGCGGCAAGCTCATTCTCTTTCATCGCGTGAATGACAGCGAACGCGTCGAGTGCCTGGAAGCCGGCAGCGGCAAGACGCTCTGGCATTCGGAATATCCCACGACCTATCGCGACTCCTTCGGCTTTGACGAAGGCCCGCGCGGCACGCCTTGCATCGCCGACGGCAAAATCTTCACCTTCGGTGCCGAGGGGAAACTGCATTGCTGGGATCTGCAGGACGGCCACAAAATCTGGGGCGTCGAAACCGCAAAATTGTTCCCCGCGGATAAGGGCTTCTTCGGCATGGCATGCTCCCCATTAGTGGAAGGCGACGCCGTCATCGTCAATATCGGAGCGCCAGGCGCGGGGATCGTCGCATTCAACAAAAGCACCGGCGATCTGCTCTGGAAGGCCACCGATGACGAAGCCGGATATGCGTCGCCGACGGCGGCGACGATCCACGGCAAACGCTACCTCCTGGATTTCACGCGCGACGGTTTGGTCGCGCTCGATCCGCCCACCGGCAAGGTGCTCTTTCATTTTCACTGGCGCTCGCGCACGCGCGAGAGCGTCAACGCGGCGACGCCGCTCGTGATCGACGATCAGATCTTCATCTCCGCCAGCTACGAAACCGGGGCGGCTCTTTTGCGCTTCGACGAATCCAAGCCGCAGAAAATCTGGTCGGGCGACGACATTCTTTCCAATCACTACGCCAACAGCGTCTGTCACGACGGCTATCTCTTCGGCTACGACGGCCGCCAGGAAAGCGGCCCAAATCTGCGCTGCGTCGAGCTGAAGACAGGGAAGGTGCGCTGGAGTGAAGATCATTTTGGTGCGGGAACGATTTCCGTCGCCGGCGATCAACTGTTGATCCTGACCGAGAAAGGGGAGTTGATTTGCGCGCCGGCATCGCCGGATGGATTCAAGCCAACGGCTCGCGCGCAGATTCTGGGGTTTGAGGTGAGGGCTTATCCCGCCATCGCTGATGGCCATCTCTTTGCGCGGAGCAAGGACAAGATGGTTTGCGTGGATTTGATCGGAAAATGAGCCGCGCCCGAATGGCCGCAACTTTTTGTAGGGTGGGCGTACTCGCCCACCACGTCGCTCGTGGTGGGCGAGTACGCCCACCCTACAACACGGATTTCATGCTTCGCGGGTGCGGCGCAGCCGCATGGCCACTCAGCATGACGATTACCTTCAGGCACCGCGATAATAAGTCCCAACGTCCTACCGATCGCGCAATACACATAGAGTCGGCGAACTTAAATCGGAGCAGCATTGATGATTCACACGAAGAGATTTTGCGGTTGGCTCGTACTTGCGGCGCTCGCGATCGCGCCGAATATCTGTCCGGCAGCCGATGTACCGGCAGCCAAC
>DATBDZ010000210.1:0-20567 GCA_036276235.1 Humisphaera sp.
CCTTATCTTGACCGTTTGGAGATTCGCTCATTCGTTCAGAAGCTATGCAACGCTCGCCGCGACTTTTCGCTGGGCGGCGATCTCCGCCACGACAACCCCCGCTAATCTCTGTATTCCCGGCTCGATCTTGTCCGGCGCGACTTGCCCGAAGCTAAGACGCAGAGAGTTCTTCGGGATCTCGCCGGTTTCTGATGGCGACATGCAATAGTCGCCCGGCACATACAGCACGCCGGCGGCGACGCAGCTTTGGAACATACGGCCGGCGCGGCTGGTGTCGATTCCTTCGGGCAGTGTCAGCCACACATACAGCCCGCCGTGCGGGTGCGTCCAGGTGATGCCGGCGTCGGCGGGCATGTGCCGCTTCAGCGCCGCCAACACCGCGTCGCGCTTGGGGCGGTAGCCGCGGCAAAGCACTTCCACGTGCTTCTGATAGCTGCCATCCCGCATCGCCTCCACCGCAATATATTGAGAAATGTTCGCCGACCCAAAATCATGATTCCCCTTCTGCTGCAATACCGCGTGCAGCAGATCATCCGGCATCGCGCTGTAACCAAGCTTAATGCCTGGCGCAAAGGGCTTGCTGAACGTGTTGCTCAGAATGACGAACTGATTATCGCGATCCAGCGATTTGATCGACGGCATCGCCGGCCCGTCATAGCGTAGCTCCCGATAGGCGGCATCTTCATGGATCAAAATTCGATGCCGCTTGCTGTACTTGCGAACGAGCTCGAACAATTTCGCCCGCCGCTCGACTGAAAGCGAAAGCCCGGTCGGATTATCAAAATAGCTCGTGCAATAAACGAGCTTCACGCGCGGCAGCTTTCCTTCGCGCTCCAGCCGCGCCAGCACATCCGCCACGGCATCGACATCCATCCCATCCTCATCCATCGGCACGGCAATCACCTTCGCCCCCAGCGACGCCAGCGTGCCCGTATAGACGAAGTAGCTCGGATTGCCCGCGATCACGATGTCGCCCGGATCAATCAGCGCATCGCCAACGAGATACAGCACCTGCTGCGAGCCGGTGGTGACGACGATCTGATCCGCGCCGTAACCCAGCTCAGAAGCGTCAACCCCTTCCAGCTTTGCCAGATGCGCCAACAGCTCGCGGCGAAGTTCGGTCAAGCCCAGCGTCGTGTCATATTGCAGCGCATGCCGCGCGCGAGCCGGATCGGAAAAAAGCTTGTGCGTGATGGCGGCACATTCCTCAACCGGGAGCGTGAGCGGATCAACCAGCCCCGCCGCAAGGTTGATCAAGCCGGGCGTGCGCAACGCCGTCGTGATCAGATAGCTGATCGGCTGCTCATGCGTGCGCAGTGCCTTGGCGGATAGCGGTAGCTTCAATTCATTTTCGTTCACGGTTGTGCTCCCTAGCCGATCCTATCGGTCAAACCATCGGGATTCAAACGGCCCATCATGCTAAACTGCATTCCGTGCTCGCGCGGCGAATCATCGACGATCTGCTGGAATTCTGCTTTCCCGGCAGTTGTGCCGCCTGCAAAAACCCGTGCGAAGGATCGGCGGCCCTGTGCGAGCCGTGCATGGCGGAGTTGGAGCGACTCTCCAGCGCCCCCGCCTGCGACGACTGCGGAGCACCGCTCGCATTGCCCGACACACCCTGCGCCTACTGCAAAGGGCGCGGCATCGCCTACTTCGATCGCATCGTCCGCCTGGGCATTTATGAAGAACCGATCCGCACGCTGATCCTTCAACTCAAATACCACAACAAATGGACGATCGGCGAGCATCTTGCCGACTGGCTTCTGCAGCAGGAACGCGTCAAGGGATTGCTCACGCAAACGCAATGTCTGGCGCCGGTCCCACTGCATCGATGGCGTCAATTCAGGCGCGGCTACAACCAGGCCGAGATCCTTGCGCGTCGATTGTCAAAGAAGTGCCGCATACCGCTGGTCCACCCCGCGCGGCGGGCCATGAACACCGAAACCCAAACGCATCTGCATAGCCGCGCGAAGCGGATGCAGAACTTGCGGGGCGCATTCGACCTGAAAAACCCAGATTCGATTCAAGGTCGTCACGTCGTTGTAATCGATGACGTGATGACAACCGGCGCGACGCTGCTCACCTTCGCGCGCACGCTCCGAAAAGCAAAACCCGCATCGCTATGCGCAATCGTGGTAGCCGTTGCGGATCCCGCCGGCCGCGGGTTTGAGGTCGCGTGATATTTATTTCTTGTATGAGCGTTCCGCGCCCATTAATCTTTCAGATTGTTGGGGTCGCACCAAACTTTTTCAGGGAGAGAGCATCATGCGGAATCAAATCGAGTCATTGGAGAGTCGTCGTCTTTTATCGGGGAATCTGGTGGTGAACGGGAGCTTTGAGACGCCGCAGATTGGGTTTGGCGCCAGCGGGCAGGATTTTACGGATTATACGGTGGGCCAGGTTGCCGGCGCGGGGTGGCATGTGACTGCCAACAGCGTCGATATCGTCAGCAATAAGGTGGGGGCTACCTTCGCGAGCACGCCCGCCGCCGGCACGCAATATCTTGATCTGAATGGATATGCCCCCGGCACGATTTCGCAATCCGTCGCCACGGTCATCGGGCGGCGGTACATGCTTCGCTTCGCGTACACGGCGACGCCGTTCGCGGGCGGCGGCGCTCCGGCCGTCCGGACGGCCAATGTCCTCTTCGGCGGCAAGACGCTTACCACGTTGAGCAAGAATGAGACAGGCGAAACCCCCAACAAGCCCGGATGGACGTACGTCTCATTCATCGTCACCGCAACCACCACATCGTCAGCGGTCGCCTTCGTCGGAAAATCGCTCGGATCGCTCGGCATCGCGCTGGATGACATCAGCCTGACCGCTATTCCATCGGGAACGTCCGCCGTTTCCGGCCAGGTCTTTGCCGATGGAAATGGCGACGGCAAGAAAGGGATCGACGCCATCGGCCTCTCGGGTTGGACCGTCTGGATTGACCTGAACAACAACGGCACGCTCGACGGGGCCGATCTGAAACTCACCACCGATCACCTCGGCAAATTCTCCTTCAGCGCCCTCGCAGCGGGAACATACAAGCTTCACATCGTCGCACAAAGCGGATGGAAGCTGACGACCGCTCCGATCCTCACGGTCAGCGTTGCGGCAGGACAAACATCATCGACTTCGCTGTTTGGGGAACAGCCGATTTGAGGTCAGAACCCTCTCCCCTGTACTCAGGGGAGAGGGCAGGGTGAGGGGACAGGGATCGGTAAATGGCGCTACTCGCAAATCGATACATCCTGCTTGCGCTGCTACTCGTGCACGGTGTCGTCGCGCGCGGCCAGCAAACGCAGCCGACAACTAATAGGACAAATCCCCTTATCGGAAAATGGGAAACATTCACGATTGCCGGGAAGAACCTTCCGGAAGAGTTCAATTTGATTTGGACGATCGACGACAAATACATCACCGTGACCGACAAGACCGGGGACCAAATCACCCGCGATGCTTATACAATTTCAATGGATGCGTCTCCGCATACCATCTTGATGAAGATTGACGGTGAAAAAGACCGAATAGGGTGGTTTGAAATCAAAGACAAAAAGTTGCGGATCATCCTGACCATCAACACGGGCAAACCCCCGAAGTCCTGGAACGATGGAACCGTGATTATTTTCCGATCGATTTCCAGTTCGTCTGGGGCAGCGACTAAATCCGCCCAAGCCAGATAGTTCACAAGCCAGATAGTGCATCTCGCGAACCCCTTTCCCTCCCGCTAAACTCCCCACATGCTTAATGATGTCCTTGCGGCGGCAGATAACAATCATCAACAATCGATCGCTAATCTGATGGAGATGCTGCGCATTCCCAGCATTAGCACCGCGCCGCAGCGCGCGGGGGATGTTCGGCGATGTGCGGAGTGGATCGCCTCCAGGCTCAAATCGATCGGCCTTTCGGCGGAGATCCGCAACACGCCGGGTCATCCGATCGTGCTGGCGAAAAACGCCCACAAGCCGGGGCGGCCGACGGTGCTGTTTTATGGGCATTATGATGTGCAGCCCCCCGAGCCGCTGGACAAGTGGACGACGCCGCCTTTTGAGCCGACGATCCGCAAGACCGACGCCGGCACCGATGCGATCTACGCCCGCGGCGCGGTCGATGATAAAGGCCAGGTCTGGGCGCACATCGAAGCGATCTCCCATTGGCAAAAGTTCGGCGGCGTGCCCGTCAATCTCACAATGCTGATTGAAGGTGAAGAAGAGATCGGCAGCGATAATCTCGAGGATTTCATCAAAACCCAAGCCCACAAGCTGAAGGCGGATATCGCCGTCATCAGCGACACGGGGCAGTTCGATCGCGGCATCCCCGCCATTACCTATGGCCTGCGCGGGCTGGCGTATTGCGAGGTGATTCTCACCGGCCCCAGTCACGATCTGCACAGCGGAAGTTATGGCGGCGCGGTCCCCAACCCGGCGAATGTTCTCTGCGAGCTGCTGGCGACGCTGCATGACAAGGATGGCCGCGTCAATGTTCCGGGGTTTTATGATGATGTGATTCCCCTCAGCCAGGCCGAGCGCGATGAGTGGGCGAAGCTCCCTTTCGATCAGAAGAAATTCTTTTCGGAGCTGAAGCTGACCGAAGGTACCGGCGAAAAAGGATATTCGCCGGTCGAGCGCAAATGGGGCCGCCCCACCTGCGACATCAACGGCCTGACCAGCGGCTACCAGGGCGAAGGCGCCAAAACCATCATCCCCTCCACCGCCTCGGCAAAAGTCTCGATGCGGCTGGTCCCCGGGCAAGATCCTGAAAAAATCACCGCCAGCTTCGAGCAGGCAATCCGCGATCGCTGCCCGAAAAACGTAAAGGTAGACGTGCTCCAGCATGGCGCATCGCCCGCAGTGCTGGTCCCCCGCGAAGGCAAAGCCATGCAACTCGCAGCCGCCGCGGTAAAACAAGGCTTCGGCAAACCCCCCACCCTCATCCGCGAAGGCGGCAGCATCCCCGTCGTCGGATTGATCAAACGACAACTCGCAATCGACACGCTGCTGATAGGCTTCGGCTTGAATGACGACCGCGCGCATTCGCCCAATGAGAAGTTCGATCTGGATTGCCTCTTCGGCGGCACGCGAACCGCCGTGGCGCTTTATGATGAGCTGAGCCGGTTGTGAGGGTGGGTTGGTGGTTGTCCGCGGTTGCACGCGCTGGTTTTCGACGGTTCCAGCTGCGCCGTGCTTGCACGGCGCGTCCCGGAACACTAAAGGGATGACGGGTGAAGCGTGTTGACCTCCTCGTCTTGGCTTCCGGCTTCCGGCTTCCCCCCTCCCAGCTCCTGTCTCTTGTCTCCTGACTCCTGCACCTCCTAACTCCTGCACCTTGACACCCCGCGCTTGCCCGCCTCTGATATCGCTGTTGGCGATGAGCAGCTCGATCGTTTCCATTTTCTCGGCCGGCGACTATGACCAGCAGATCCAGCGCGGAGCGCAAACGCTGCGCGAGGGAGGCGTCGTCGTGCTCCCGACCGAAACTGTCTACGGGGCGGCGGCGCTGCTGAGCCATCCGAAAGGCCGCGCGCGGCTTGAAAGCCTGCGCGGCGATGATTCCAAGCCTAAGCCGTTCACCGTTCATCTGGCGACGCCGGAAGCCGCCGAGGCATATACCGGGCCGCTGAATGATTATGGCCGGCGGCTGGTTCGCAAGCTCTGGCCGGGGCCGGTGGGGCTGGTGTTTGATGTGCCGCCGGAGCTGCGCCAAAAGATTATCGCGCAGCACAAGGTGCCCGAAGAGACACTCTTTGAAGCTGGCACGATCACGCTACGTTGTCCGGACAACATCGTCGCGACCGATCTCCTTGCGGAAGCCGAAGGGCCTGTAGCGCTGACGCTCGCTGGCTCGCAGGCATCGGGGCCAAGCTGGTCGGCGGAGGCGCTGGCCAAAGAACTGGGCGACAAGGTCGATCTGATTTTCGACGCCGGGCCGACGAAATATTCCAAGCCTTCGACGCTGATTAAAGTGGAAGCTGACACCTATCGGATTGTCCGCAGCGGCGCGTATGATGAGCGGATCATCGACCGGTTGCTGAAAACCACGATCCTGTTTGTCTGCAGCGGCAACACCTGCCGCTCGCCGATGGCCGAGGCGATCGCGCGCAATGTGCTCGCGGAAAATCTCGGCGTCAGCGAATCGGATCTGGAGAAGAAGGGGATTAACGTGCTATCGGCGGGGAGCTTTGCGATGCCCGGCGCGCGGGCGACGCCGCAGGCGGTCGAGGCGCTGCGCGGCGTGGGGGTCGATCTGACGCATCACCGCTCGCGTCCGCTCACCGTCGAGCTCATCCATCAGGCCGACGCGATTTACACCATGAGCCGCGGACACGCGCAGGCGGTCATGGCGCTGGTGCCGGCGGCGGCGACAAAAGTTGCCACCCTCGACCCCGACGGCGACATCGATGACCCCATCGGCAGCGATGTCGGCGTCTACAAGGATTTGGCAGGGCAATTGCGGACACTCATCTCCCGACGCCTGGCGGACGTCGTGCGATAGGCGCGCGGAAATACGAGGATGGAGGATAGAGGATAGAGGATGGAAGATGGCGATCAGATTAGTGCGCCATCTTCAATCCTCCATTCTCAATCCTCGTTTTCTCGGTGGCATTGCGGTCCGTGACACATCGCGGCACCTCTGCTAATGTATCGCGTTGACCGAATGGCGCAGGATTGACTTATGAAACTAGCGGTGGCGTGCGATCACAGAGGTTACGAAGCCAAACGCCGGTTGCTCCCGGTGCTCAAAAAATGGGGTCATCAAGTGACCGATTTTGGCTGTGACGCGCCCGGCGCGGTCGATTATCCCGATCTGGCCATTCCCGCGTCGCGCGCCGTCATCACCGGCACCGCCGAAGCCGCGATCCTCCTGGACGGCAGCGGCATCGGCATGTCCATCGCCGCCAACAAAGTATTTGGCGTCAGAGCCGCCCTCGCCCACGACGAGGTCACCGCCCGCATCGCCCGCGAGCACAATCATTGCAATGTCCTCTGCCTGGGAACGGATCTGCTCAGCGAAGATCACATCCGCCAGATCGTCGAGATCTTTCTGACTACACCCTTTGCCGACGGGCGGCATGTCCGCCGGATTGAGAAGCTGAAACAGATCGAGCTGGAAGAGCGGACGAAGGGATGTTAGGCGCGTTGTGCGAACTGGTGGAATTTGAGGATGGAAGATTGAGGATAGAGGATGGCGCGTTCGGAGGCGAATTTGAAGGTTGGCGGAAGGGGCGTAATGACTGATGGCTGCAATTCGTGGGTTTCGAGATCTGGATGTTTACAAGATGGCGGTGGCGGAAGCTCGGCAGATCTTTGTGCTGTCCAGGCGTTTCCCGACCGATGAGCGATATTCATTGACCGACCAAATCCGCAGGTCATCCCGTGCAGTGGGCGCGATGATCGCCGAAGCTTGGGCGCGTCGCGCTTATCCGGCTGCATTCGCGAATAAGCTCAACGAGTCGATGGGAGAAGCAATGGAGACCCAAGCCTGGCTCGATCACGCACACGCATGTGAATACATCACCCCCGCAGAACACCGCAAGCTCGACGCAGCCTGGCAACAAATCGGGGCGATGCTAAACCGTATGCTGCAACTGTCCGACAGCTTCTGCCGCTCCACGGCAAGAAAATGATCACTGCTCCGCGACTCTCAATCCGCCATCAACCATCCTCAAGGTCCCCCCTCTATCCTCAATCCTCCATCCTCAAATTCGCCGATCACCCAAGCCGCTTGATTTCGCCGGCACCTTCCGCATAAGTAAACATCGTGTACCACTCTCCTATTCTCCCCGGTTCGGCGGTTGGCGTGCTCGGTAGCGGGCAGCTGGGCCGCATGTTTGCGCTGGCCGCGCGGCGGATGGGGTATCGCGTTCATACGCTCTCGCCCGACAGCGACACGCCCACCGGCCAGGTGGCGGATGTGGAAGTGGTTTCGTCCTACGACGATCTGGATGCCGTGCGCAAGTTCGCGGCGTCGGTGAAAGTCGTCACGTTCGAATTTGAAAACGTCCCCGCTCCCACGGCCGCCGCCGCCGCAGAGCGTGCGCCGGTGCGGCCGGCCGGCCTCGTGCTGCATACGACGCAGCATCGCCTGCGCGAGAAAACGTTTTTGGCCGATCATGGTTTTCCGACGACCGCCTTCCGCGCGATCCGCTCGCTCGAAGACGTCCGCAAAGCGACGGAGGAACTTGGCCTCCCCGCGATCCTCAAGACGGCTTCATGCGGTTACGACGGCAAAGGCCAGCACAAAGTCACGACGCTGGCGGAAGCCGAGGCGGTCGTGCGAGCCGCGCCGACGGTCGAGCGGATTTATGAGGCGTTCGTCGATTTTGATCGCGAAGTCTCCGTCGTAGCCGCCCGCGGTACCGATGGCTCATTTGCCCATTGGGGCGTGATTGATAACACGCATCACAATCACATTCTCGATGTTTCGGTCAGTCCCGCGGATGTGCCGCCCGAGACGCAAACGCAAGCCATCGAGATCGCCCGCGGCATTCTCGAACAGCTGCAAGTTGTCGGCGTGTTATGCGTCGAATTCTTCCTGACGCGCGATGGCCGGTTGCTGGTCAATGAGCTTGCGCCGAGGCCGCACAATTCCGGACACTTGACAATCGACGCGCATGTGACCAGCCAGTTCGAGCAGCAGTTAAGAGCCGTCTGCGGGTTGTCACTCGGATCGACAGAGAGATTGCGGGCCGCCGCGATGAGCAATCTGCTGGGCGATCTCTGGTCGAAGGGTGAGCCAGATTGGGCCGCCGCGTGCGCGCTGCCGGATGTGAAGCTGCATTTGTATGGAAAGAGCGATCCACGCGCGGGAAGGAAGATGGGGCATCTAACGGCCCTAGCGGCAGGGGGCGCCGAAGCAAAAGCCCTGGCAATTGAGGCCCGCCGGCGGCTGTGTTTCTGAAACGTCGCCGTAATTCCCCTTGCGTTGCTATAGCGTGGGTATACTCGCCCACCACGAGCGGAAATAGTGGGCGAGTAGACCCACCCTACAAAACGGTTGCAGGCTGATCGAGCGTGACGAGCGGTCAAAGCGGCCGGATACACCCCGCCCTACGCGGCGCTGCCTCTGTGTAGGGCGGGATTTATCCCGCCGCGATATCCGCATCTTGCTAAGAATGAAGATCCCCGAGCGGCGATTGCCGTTCGGGGATCATTCGTTCATGCGACGCGTAGTCACTAATTGCCAGACTTACGCGACCAGCGTACCCAGATCAGTCGCAAGCGTACCGACATCCGTCACGATCGTATGCGCGGCGTTCAGGAACGTCGTGAACGTCCCTTGATCGGTCGTCAGTTGGTTCACGTCCGCGGTGATCGTGTCGTTGGTTGGATTGTTCGCGCTGGCGGCGGTGATGTCGGCCGCCACCTTGTTGGAAGCCAGCGCGGTGTTGACCTTGATGTTGGTGATCGTGGTCAACGCGTTGAGCTTCGCGATGTCAATCTCAACCTTCGCGATGGCGTGCGCCGTAGATTTGGCAATCAACTGAAGGCCATGCGCGGCCGAGCGCACGGTGCCCGCGTTGAGCGTGCCGAGCACGCGATTGGTCGCGACCAGCAGAATGCCAAACGTCTTCACGGCATCATGCTTCATCTTTTTGGCCAGCGCCAGGTTGGCGGGGCCGCCGGCCGCTTTCAGATCGATCTCCAGCTTGGCCAGATCAGGGGCATAAGCGGCGGCGCTGTTCATCAACGCCGTGCGGACAGCCGTGGCGTCGGCTTGGATGGTGCTCAGGTCCGCCGTCAGCGTGTCGGCGGTGGCGGAAAACAAGGTTCGAGATTCAAGTTGCTGTACAAATGTCTGCATGGTTCCTCCAGTTGAGTAAATGGCAGAGCGGCGGATCGAAACCCGTCGAACAGCCGAGGCTATTGGGGTAGTCGGATAGATATCGGCCCGGCACAAATGGCAAATCGGGCGGCGATCGCCCGGTTCATTCAATTTCCGGCGGAGCGATCGGCGCGAGTGGAATAAACGGACTCGGCGCGGGCCGTGTGGCTCTTCTCCCGCCCCCGGTACTCCGGGGGAGGGCTGGGGAGGGGGTTGTGTAGAAGGTGCGCCACCTGCGCCAGCCCCCTCCCTAACCCTCCCCCGGAGTACCGAGGGAGGGGACCAGGTGCATGCGATTCCCAAAGCGAAGCCATTTCATTTGTCACACCGCATCGGCAGAATGAGCGCACATGCAGTCGGTTTTCCAGCAACAGCAAAACGGCGTCGGCGTGCGCGTCCAGGGCGTGCATCGCGTCTTCGACAACGGCGTCGTTGCGCTCAATGGAATTGATCTGCATGTGACGCCCGGAGAATTCCTGGCGATTCTCGGTCCGTCCGGCTGCGGAAAATCGACGCTGCTTCGGTTGATCGCGGGGCTCGATCAGCCGCAATCGGGAGCGGTGCGGCTCGAAGCGCGGGATTCTGACGATCATAGATCGTCGGCTTCATCGCAGCTCGCGTACGTTTTTCAGGATGCGCATTTGCTGCCGTGGCGGAATGTGCTGGACAATGCCGCGCTTCCGCTGGAACTGCGCGGCGTCGATCGCGCCGCGCGGCGGCAAGCGGCGCGCGAGGCGCTGGCGCGGGTTGGCTTGGGCGATGCGCTGGATCGATACCCCAACCAGCTCTCCGGCGGCATGCGGATGCGCGTCTCGCTGGCTCGCGCAATGGTCACCCAGCCGCGCCTGCTGTTGATGGATGAGCCGTTCGCAGCACTCGATGAGATCACGCGCCAGCGGCTCGATGAGCAGCTTCGCGATCTCTGGACGCAGAGCCGCATGACGGTCATCTTTGTGACGCACTCGACGAATGAAGCCGTGTTTCTCGCGGAACGGGCGATCGTCGTGAGCAAACGGCCGGGTCGGATCATCGCCGATCAAGGCATCGAACTGCCGGCGGAGCGAACGTTTGAGATGCGCTCGACAGGTGAGTTTGCGATGCAGACGCGATGGATTTCAGCCGCGCTGCGTGAGGAGGACGGCGGTTAGTCCATGGATCCGAGCCGAAGCGTGACCGAAGGAACTTTCACCGTGAGTAGATCAGCTGGAACTGTGATCGAGCGCGGAAGCGCGCTCAGAACCCTCTCCCCTGTACTCAGGGGAGAGGGCAGGGTGAGGGGACAGCGTGCTGCGATATGGCGCCGTTCGCAAGTCGACGTGTTCGTCCCCTCACCCCAACCCTCTCCCCTGAGTACGACTCGACCGAGCTCGTCGAAGTCAGGGGAGAGGGAGGATGCGCGCTCGTCCTGCCTCGCTCGAGTGCTGACCGCACCGACTACATGGTTCGAACGATGAAATCAATCGCCCGTCTGGCGCCACCCGTCCTGACGTTCATCATCGCGATTGCCGCGATGGAGGCGGCGGTGCGCCTCTTTGGCGTGCGGACGTATTTGCTGCCGCCGCCGAGTCAGATCGTGCATACGTTTTTCGCCGATGGGCGGGAACTGTGGGGCGCATTTGTACAAACGAGCGAAGGCGCGCTCAGTGGCTTTGGTCTCAGCGCGGCAACCGGTTTGATCATCGCTGTCGCTCTGTCTTCCAGCGCGTGGGTGCAGCGGGCGTTTTATCCGTACGCGGTCTTCTTCCAGACGGTGCCGATCATCGCGATCGCGCCGCTGCTGGTGATCTGGTGCGGCTACGGGATGCCAACCGTGATCGCGTCGGCGTTTATCGTCTCGATCTTTCCGATGATCGCCAACACGCTCTCAGGACTTCGCTCGACGGAATCTTCATTACGGGATTTGTTTCGCCTGTACGGCGCGAGCCGCACGGCGACTTTGCTCAAGCTGCGGCTTCCTTTTGCGCTGCCGAATATCATGACCGGTTTGCAGATCACCGCCGGTCTGGCGGTGATCGGCGCGGTCGTCGGAGAATTCATCGGCGGAGGAGGACTCGGATCGGTAATCGACGTCGCCCGCACGCAGCAGCGGACGGATAAAGTCTTTGCCGCCGTGTTGCTGGCGTCGCTGCTTGGTCTGGCGCTGTTCGCTCTGGTAAGCTTGGCCAGCCGCCTTACGCTAAGGCGCTGGCATGAGTCGGAACGATAGGTGGCATGGGCTTGGCATATTGTGGCATGGGTTTTCAACCCATGGCCGTGCGGTACTCCGCACGGATCGGCGGTTTCCGCCGAGGCATGCGAAGAACGCTTCGCTCTTGCTGATGTCGGCCGAGTACAGCCGACGCTTGCGGCGTACCGCCAGCCCATGGGTTGGAAACCCATGCCACATAATCACCACGACATCCGGGAAATCATGAAATACATTTTTGCGATTGCGGTCATCACCTCCACTTTGTTCATCGCCGGCTGCAAGAACGATCAAAGGGCAACGTCATCAGCCGGCGGAACGACCGCTGTCTCGCTCCAGCTCAACTGGAAGCCCGAGCCGGAGTTTGGCGGGTTTTATGCCGCCAGGGAAATCGGCGCTTTCAAGAAACAGAATCTCGACGTGAACATCACCCCCGGCGGCGTTGGGACGCCGACTGTGCAGATGGTCGGCGCGGGAACCGCCGACTTCGCGATTGTCAGTGCCGATGAAATCCTCATCGCCCGCGCGCGCGGGAATCCGGTCGTCGCGGTGATGGCGGTCTACCAGACCTGCCCGCAGGGGATCATGGTTCACGCGTCGCGGCAGATGAAAACGATCGCCGACGTCTTCAATCAGCCGGGCACGCTGGCGATGCAGCGCGGGCTGCCTTACTCCAATTTTCTCGAGCAGAAATACGGCTTCACCAAGCTCCAAATCGTCCCCTCGCCCGGCGGCGACGTGACGATATTTCGCGATCGGCCCGACTTTTCGCAGCAGTGCTATGTGACGTCTGAGCCAATCGCCGCGCGAAAGCTGGGGGCTGATCCGCAGACATTCCTGATCGCCGACGCCGGCTATAACCCGTACACGGCGGTGCTGGCCACGCGGGATGATTATTTGAAATCGCATCCCGATACGGTCAAGGCGATGGTCGCCGCCTGTCGGGAGGGTTGGCAGGCCTATCTGCAAGACCCGAGTGCCGCCAACGCGGTCATGCAGAAGCAGAATCCGGGGATGGACTCGCAGACGTTTACGGAATCCGCCGTCGCCCAGAAGCCGCTGATCGAAACAGGTGAAACCAAATCCAGCGGCCTGGGCTCGATGACGCTGGACCGCTGGAAGGCGCTTGCCCAGCAACTGGTGGACTTGAAAGTACTCGACAAAGCCCCGCCGGCGGAGCAATGCTTCGCGCGCTTTTAGGAGGAACGGCGGGCAGTGCCCGCCCTACGCGCTTCACCATCATGGCCGAGGGCTTTTACGCGAGTTTGACATATGACCCGTTCAGCGATCTGATAGCCCACCTGCAAAGTCTCAAACAAACGCCGAGGAAGTAGCGTTCGGCAAACAATCAGGGAAGGTTGCGCGGCGGCCGGAGCAATCTGGCCGCCGCGTGCATTTGGGGCCGGAGCTGAATGGACCAAAGAGGCGCGGACGCACCAAGCCGATCGTGAATGGGTAAAGATCGCGCAAAAAACGTGAAGACGTGAAACGTGACGGCTGGGCCCAGGTTATTGTCACGTTTCACGTCTTCACGTTTCCATACCGTGGCCCATCAGCAGTCTAAAGCTTTTTCAACTAACAATCCCGATCAAGATTAGTCTCGACATGCGATAGGAATAGTTCGCAAAATGTTCGCATATGGACGGCGAAGATTTTTTGTATCGTGATGCACTCCCGAACGGCCTCGCCCATCGACGCGGGGCGGGGATCAATCCGGGCAATCGGTTCGAAGACGTGCGGCTTCACGTGCTCGGAGAGGAAATCGATCGTCAATGGATTGAGCGGCAGAATGAGGATGGCTCGACTCATCGCGTCGAGCGGCAGGTCTTCACCGATCGCACACAGCGCATCATCAATCACGTTTCCAAAACCGCCGATGTGCCCTTCGATTGGACCCTCAACCCTTATCGCGGCTGCGAGCACGGGTGCATCTACTGCTTCGCGCGGCCGTATCACGAGTACTTGGGATTCAGTTGCGGGCTCGATTTTGAAACGAAGCTGATGGCCAAGCCCGATGCGCCGCAGTTGCTGAAGCGCGAGCTGGCGTCGCCGAATTGGCGGCCCGAGCCGATTGTGATGTCGGCGATCACCGATATCTATCAGCCGATCGAGCACAAGATGCGCATCGCCCGCCAATGCCTGGAGGTGCTGGCGGATTGCGGGCAGCCGGTGACGACGATGACCAAGAGCGCGCTGGTGCTGCGCGATACGGATCTCTGGTCGCGATTGGCCGAGATGAATGCCGGCCGCGTGACGGTGACGCTGGTAACGCTCGATGGAAATTTGGCACAGAAGCTTGAGCCGCGCGCTTCCTCGCCGATGGGGCGATTGCGGATCATCCGCGAGCTGTCGGCGGCGGGTGTGCCGGTCTCCGTCAACATCGCCCCGATCATCCCCGGTCTTACTGACACGGAGCTGCCGCAGATTCTCAAAGCCGTCGCCGAGGCCGGCGCGAAGCGGGCCGCGTGGGTGCTGCTCCGCCTGCCGTATCAGGTGAAGGACCTGTTTCTCGATTGGCTCCAGCGATCGGTGCATCCAGATCGCGCCAAGAAAGTCGAATCGCTACTCCGCCAGGCGCGCGGCGGAAAGTTGTACGAAGCCTCCTACGCCAAGCGCCGCCGCGGCCGCGGTCCGATCGTTGATCAGATTGCACAAACCTTTGACGTCTTCACGCGGAAATATGGATTGAACCGGGATATTCGGCCGCTATCGACGGCTCATTTCCGCCGGCCGCAGTTGCATGGGCAGATGGATTTGTTTTGAGCGGTTGCTTCAATTTTCCGACCGATGATGCCGAGTCACCCCCCTGTCAGCGCTTTACTCCCTCTCCCCTGACGAGTGAGTGGACGCTCGTGAAGAGTACCGGCAATCGGCAAGCGTCAAGTGAAATCGAGAATCTGTGGAAGTCGCGAGAAGAATTTTTCTTGCAAGCTGACTTTCCGCGGGCTAGCTTTCCGCGAGCATTAACTCATTTCGAAGAGGCCGGGCATCGGCCGGACGAACAAAGTTTCCAGGTTGCGAAGGGAGCATGCGTATGTTGTTCAGGGTCGGAACAACGCCGACGAAAGTGCGCCGCCACAGCGCCGCGGGTGCGCTAATCGAATCATTGGAGGCGCGCCGGCTCCTGTCCGCCGGCGCCTTCGACACCTCATTCAGCTTCGACGGCAAAGTCACCAGCGCCTTTGGCACCAGCACTGGCGGCGGCCGCTCCGTCGCGATTCAGGGCGACGGAAAGATCCTCGTCGCCGGATTCGCGACCGGCTCCGATGGATCTGAGGATTTTGCCGTTGCCCGCTTCAACACGGATGGAACCTTTGATACGACGTTCGGCAAGAACGGAGCGGCCATCCTCTCGCCAGCGAGCGCCTTGTTCAACCAGGGTCTCGACGAGGCTGCCTCTGTCCTGAGGATCGGGCCGGGCGGAAAGATTGTCGTGGGCGGGACTGCCAACTACTACAATCCTGGCGATGGTTCAGCTGAAACGATTTGGGAAATAGCAAGATTGAATCCCAACGGCGTTCCCGACAGCACCTTCGGGGCGTCTGGATATAGCTACGCGACTTTTAACAGCACATCATCTGCCCTTGAGGGCCTGGCCGTTCGCGCTGACGGGTCCATCGTCGCCGTGGGTTCGACAAATGAGCGCGCTGTGGTAGGGGTGATTGGCTCCAACGGATTTTTCAGCCCCGCTTTCAATTCCGTTGGGTACTGGATCTCCAGCAACAGCTTTTCGGACTTCAGTAGCGTGGTCGTGCAAAGCGATGGAAAGATCGTCGCTGCCGGCAGTGGGCAGACTGGGTTGGCGCATGATTTTCAATTGGTACGTCTGACAACTTCGGGCGCGCTCGATCCAAATTTCGGTGTGGATGGCGAGGTCGATACCGACCCGGGGCTTCTGATCGGCCTGGGAAACCAGGCGTATCTCAGCAGTCTGGCCCTGGCCAGCAACGGCGATCTGATCGCCGGCGGGACTCTCGGTTTCAACAATGGCTGGGTCCTCGCCCGCTATCGTCCTGATGGGTCGCTCAGCAATAACTTCGGCATCAGCGGAGTGACCAGCGCCCACTTCGGCGGTCAAAGCGACTTGTACGGGTTAGCGCTGCAGCGCGATGGCAAGATCATCGTGGCCGGCGACTACGCCACCAGCGGTTCTTCGGACTTCGGCGCCGCCATTGGGCGTATCGACTCCGCCGGACTCTTCGATCAGAGTTTTGCCGGTGGCAGTGGCTACGAAACAGCGGGTTTAAATGGACAGTCGAGTTTCTACGCCGTCGCGGTGCAGAGTGATGGGAAGATCGTGGCAACAGGATTCAACGGTAGCCAGATGATCCTGGCCCGCTTCCTGGGCGATCCACCGGCCGTGCGATCGATTGGAGGCTCGGTCATCAACGACACAAACGCCAATGGCGTCCTGGATGCCGGCGAAAAGGGAATTGCCGGGCGAACTCTTTACCTTGACGGTAACAAGAACGGCAAGCTGGATGCCGGCGAAAAGACAGCGACCACCGCCGCTGATGGGTCGTACGCGTTTACAAATCTTGCCGCTGGCACGTATGTCGTTCGCGAAGTTCTTCCAACCAGTTGGCGGCGAACAGGTCCAACAGCTGGCTCCTTCACCATCACTCTTGCCAATGGACAGACCGTCAGCAGCAAGAATTTCCTGGAGACACAGGATGTGATCATCACCGGCACGGTCTACAACGATGCCAACGGCAACGCCAAGCGCGATTCAACGGAAAAGGGCATCTCTGGCCGCACGGTTTTCATCGACAAGAACAAGAACGGAAAGCTGGACGCTGGCGAGCCGAAGACCACTACCGCCGCCGATGGAACTTACTCATTCAAAGCGCAGCCGCCGGGGAGTTATCGATTGGCGCAAGTCGTGCCGACGGGCTGGCGGATCAGCAGCCCCGCCGCAGGATATTTCGATTTGAGCTTGACCGGCGCGCAGACCGCGAGCGGCAAAAGCTTCGGCAACACGCAACTGGCGCTGATCTCTGGCACCGTGTTCCTCGACAGCAATTCCAATCATAAACTCGACGCCGCCGACAAACCCATTGCAGGTTATGTGGTTTATCTCGATGCAAACAACAATGGAAAGTTCGATGCGGGGGAGAAGACTTTCACTACCGGTGCAGACGGCAAATTCAGCTTCGTGGTGGTGGCGGGCACCTATCACCCTGCCCTTATCCATAAGACTGGTGTAGGCGTCATCGTACCACTTAATGGATATTCGCTTGCGCTGGGGAACGGGCAAAGCGCCTCCGGCAAGAACTTCCTGGTGGGAACGCTGGTATAATGGCGGCGCGTTACATCCTCAGTGTCCGGAGGGCGGAAAAGGATGGGAGCGGAAGGGACCGCCATGATCGATGAGGGGCGGCACACAGCCGTTCTCGCGGCACGTCTGCTCGATCTTCAGCCGCATTGTAGCGTTGCTTTAAGTATTCTTTCGCCGCGTGCGCGTGTGCGACTTGGGTAGATCGATATCTACAAACTCGATGATGTGGGCCAATGCCACCGTGCGCCACTTGGGCACGACATAATAACCGGAAGAATCACGGACCGTTTCTAGCGGCATGATGGCGCTGCTTGGTCCCACCACAACCGTATTGGGATCCAGAACATCGATCGTGCTGTTGTTGCTCAACCTTGCCCGGAACGGTTGAAAAGGTTCGTCGTGAAGTTTGTTCAGCAAATCGCGCACTCGCATGATCCTGATCGTAAACCGCAACTTTTGGCTTGTCCATTTACATCGACGCTACTTCACAGCAGCGCGCTGACCGACGCTGCAAGCAGCATCGGCGTTCAAAATGCACGCGCGCCTTCCGCGCCTACGCTGCTTGCAGCATAGGTCAACGCGCTTCTTTCGTTGGGGGGCCGGCGAAGCTTGGGCCGAGGAGTGTGCCGGGGGAGAGGTACCCTTGGTCCACAATTTGTCAAAATATAGCTTGACAATCGATGTGTTACGGGGTGGAAAGAATCGGACCCATAATAAGTCGGCCGATGGCGCGCAAGCAGTTGTGGTGAACCGACTTATAGAACAGTCAAAGCAATAACTAGACAAAGCGCGCCCCCTCGGCGCGCCGCATTTTTATACAAAGCGCAACAGGATCCCGGACGCTGGAACGGCCGTCGAACGCGGGCAGGCTGGCGCGGGTTGTCCGCACGACGCGGGCATTTACACGCCCACAACTGGCAACTGCCAACTTACAACTTATCCTATCCGCATGAATCTGTTTGACCTTGCCTACGGCATTGGGCTTGGCGCGGCGGCGCCGTATTGGCTGCTCAAGCCCTCGGCGCGGCGGAAGGTCTTTGAGGCGTTTCGAACCCGCATGGCACACGAGCCGGGGCGGGCGACCAGCCATCCGGCGGTGATGATTCATGCCGTCAGCGTCGGGGAATTGAATGCGACGCCAATCCTGGTGCAGTTGCTCGAGCAGGCGCGGCCGGAACTTCGCTACATCATCAGTGCCACCACCAACACCGGCTTCGAGCGGGCCAACGAACTCTACGGCAAGCATTCCAAGGCAACCGTTATCCGATATCCGCTGGATTTCAGCAGTGCCATCCGGCGGATGCTCGATGGCCAGCGGCCCAGTGCCGTCGTGTTGATGGAACTGGAAGTCTGGCCGAACCTGATGAAGGCGTGCGCGCATCAGGAGATTCCGGTGATTCTGCTGAATGGCCGCGTCACGCCCGGCAGCTATCGCAACTACCGGCTCGGCACGTTCATTACCACGGCGATGTTTCGCCGGCTGGCGTTTGTTTGTGCGCAGGATCAAACCTACGCCGATCGCTTCATCAGCCTTGGCGTGCCGCCCGATCGCGTTCGGGTGACCGGCACGATGAAATTCGACACGGCACAGATCACCGACAAAGTCGCCGGCGCCGATCAACTCGCGGCGGAAACGGGACTGCGCCCCGGCCAGGAAAAGATCTGGGTGTGCGGCTCCACCGGCCCCGGCGAGGAGCCGATCGTTTTGGAGGCTTATGCCGAGCTTCTTAAAGCCGACCCGCGCTTGCGGCTGGTGATTGTGCCGCGCAAGCCGGAGCGGTTTGACGAAGTGGCGGAGCTGATTCAATCGCGCGGGTACGCGCTGATCCGCCGATCGCAAGCGCGCGGCAATGCCGCGCCGAAAAAGAGCGAAGGCAACCCCATCATCCTCGGCGACACCATGGGCGAGCTGCGGAAGTTTTACAACCTGGCGGATGTGGTCTTCGTCGGCCGCACGCTGGTCGATCTGGGCGAGAAGCAGCACGGCAGCGACATGATCGAGCCGGCGGCTCTTGCCAAGCCGGTTGTCGTCGGGCCGTTCACGCATAACTTCGCCGAGGCGATGAATCGTTTCCGCGAAGCCGGCGCGATGAAGGAGATCGCCGCCAGCGAGCAAACGCCGGCGGCGCAAGTGCTGCGCGAAGCCATCCACGAACTCCTCGCGGCCCCCTTCGAGGCGGCGGCAATGGGGACAGCGGCGCGCGAGGTGGTGAAGAAAAACCAAGGGGCGACGGCGCGCGGGGTGGAAGCGATTTTGAGCTATCTGGTGGCGCCGGTATCGGCGAGTCGGGGCTCGTGATCCTGAGAATCCTCTCCCCTGTAATCAGGGGAGAGGGCAGGGTGAGGGGACGACGTGCCGCGATATGGCGCCGGTCGCAAGTCGAAGCGTTCATCCCCTCACCCCAACCCTCTCCCCTGAGTACAGGGGAGAGGGAGCATGAGCCGGTCCGCGTTCGAGCTCGGTAGGGTGGGTGTACTCGCCCACCATCTGCCGCTCGTGGTGGGCGAGTACACCCACCCGACAAAAAAGAGCGGCGGGATAAATCCCGCCCTACATCAGGCCGTGCAACGTAGCGCGGGATTTATCCCGCCGGTGCTTGCTTCACAGGCGCCGGCGCCGACATGTTCTTATGAATTCGTAGCGACCAGCTTCGGCCTCGCGGCTTTCTTCCGCAGCGCTTCGATCACGCGATAACCGAGCAACACTCCGACAATCCACGCAAACGTCATCGCCAGCGTCGTGGCGATTTTCCCGGTCAGGTAAAAATGAACCGCCGCGCCGATTGCGCAGACGTAGACGAGGCGGTGCAGGTTTTTCCACTTGGCCGCGCCCATTCGCTTGATCATGCCGTGGGTCGAGGTGATCGCCAGGGGGATCATCATCGTCAGTGTGATCATGCCAACCAGGATGAACGTGTTGTGGAGGTTAAACGCTTCGATCAACGCGCTCCGCAGATTCATTCCCCGGTCGGCGACGTACCAGACGCCCAGGTGAACCAGCGCGTAGAAAAACGACAGCAGCCCGAGCATCCGCCGAAAGTGGCTGAGGAAGTTGTAGCCGCTCAGCTTACGCAGCGGCGTTACGCAGAGCGTGAGCACGAGAAAGATAAGAGCCGTCAATCCGGTGACATGTAGCGCCCTGTTGGCCGGATGCGGACCGAGATCATGCCGGGTGGCGTCCCAGCTGAGGAACGCCAGCGGCACCAGGCCATTGACCATCAGAACGAATTTTGGAAACCTCGCGTCTTTCATGTTAGGAAAGGTGCCTTGTTGATTGTGAGAGCCGTCATGCTG
>DATBDZ010000211.1:0-12294 GCA_036276235.1 Humisphaera sp.
CCTCCATGCGTTGGCGACAGTCGGGCGTTAGACGAACGATGTGTTTACGATTGCCATCCATGGCGTCTCCTTGAAGTTGAGCGAGTTATCGCACAACTGGAGCAGGAACGCACACCAGAATAAAATGGATGGCGTACTACATGCTGAAGCATCTCGTCACGCGATCAGCGCATCGATCACCTCTCCATGCACATCCGTCAGCCGCATATCTCTCCCGCCCCAGCGGAAGGTCAGGCGTTTGTGATCGACGCCCAGAAGTTGCAGGATGGTCGCGTGCAGGTCGTACATTTCCATGCGGCTTTCGACGACTTTGTAGCCGTATTCGTCCGTGGTGCCGTAGATGGTGCCGCCCTTGGCGCCGCCGCCGGCCATCCATAGGGAGTAGGCGTATGGGTCATGATCGCGGCCGTCGGAGCCTTGCGAGAAAGGCGTGCGGCCAAACTCGCCGGCCCAGAGCACCAGCGTTTCTTCGAGCATGCCGCGGCCCTTGAGATCGCGCAGTAATCCCGCGATCGGCTGATCGACCGCCAGCGCGTTTTCGGTGTGGCCTTTCTTCAATTTGCCGTGCTGATCCCAGCGATCGTTGGGCGGGATGCTGGGGCAGGTGAGCTCGACGAAGCGCACGCCGCGCTCGATCATGCGGCGGGCCAGCAAACATTGCCGCGCGTAAATGCGCGTCTTCTCGTAGGGCGCATCTAACCCATACAGGCGTTTGGTCGCTTCTGATTCTCCGGACAGATCCATCAACTCCGGTACGGCGGACTGCATCTGAAACGCCAGCTCGTAATTGCCGATCGCCGACTCGACGGCGTCGGCGTGGCCCTGGCGATCCAACAGATTCCCATCGAGCTGCGCGACCAGATTGAGCTTGTCGCGCTGCGCCATCGCGCGCTTTTCACGGGGCGCGATATTGGCGACGGGTTGATCGGCCGGCTTGAAGATCGAGCCCTGAAAGGTCGCGGGAAGAAATCCGTTGGCGAAATTATCAACGCCGCCGGGTGGAATGAGGCCGCCGTTGAGGACGACGAAGCCGGGAAGATTTTGATTGACCGAGCCAAGGCCATAGGAAACCCACGCTCCCATGCTCGGGCGGCCCTGCTGGCCGTTGCCGGTGTGGAGGAAATAATTGGCGCTGGTGTGCTCGGAAAAGTTGCTGGTCATCGAGCGGACCACGCACAGATCATCCGCCAGCTCGCGTACGAACGGGAACAGATCGCTGACGGGCGTTCCACATTTTCCGCCGGGCCGAAAGGCCCACGGGCTGCCGAAGGTGTTGCCATTATTGTTGAACTGTGTCGGCTCCATCTTCATCTTAAAAGGCTCGCCGTGTTCTTTATTGAGGCGAGGCTTAGGATCGAACGTATCCATCTGCGCGGGGCCGCCGTCCATGTAGAGGAAGATGACATTCTTGGCGCGCGGCCGAAAATGCGCCGGACGCGGGCTCATGGGCGAAGCGCCAAATGCGCGGCTCTGCGACAGCGCGGCCAAAGCCATCGCGCCAAAGCCATTGGCGCAGCGCGACAGCATCTGTCTTCGCGAGATGGGTGGAAGATGGAAGCGGTTGCAGTGCATGAAATCTGTGGCATGGGTTTTCAACCCATGGCCGCGGTACGCCGCGGCTCAAGGCGTCGTCATCCGATCATATTAGCCGAAGGATCCGTCATGCTGAGGTACTCCGAAGCATCTGGCTGTTTCGCCGATCGGGCCAGATGCTTCAGCATGACGGGCTTCGAGCGTTGCAAAGTTGAAAAAGTGTCGTCGAATTCGCGGTCGCTTCGCTCCTTACTGATTTGACCGGAGTACCGGCCAACGTCCTGGAGTACCAGGACCACGGGTTGGAAACCCGTGCCACCTTAATTCAATTCAGGAAAATGAACTCCTTTGAATTGAACAATGCCTGCGCCAGGTCGGCCCATAGTCGCCGATCGGCGGCGCGAGTTTCCGCTGGAATATCCAGGACTTCGGCCTGCTGATCGAGAAACGCCTGGACCTGGGAAAGCTCTTTGGGCGTCGGCGGCCGCGCGAAGGCGGATTCGTACATCTTTGTGATTCGAGTTTCGGTGCTGAGATCTTTTTCGCTCAGGAGGCGCTTCGCCCAGACGTCGGCCTGCTGCGCGACGAAAGGGTCATTCATAAGCGTCAGCGCTTGCGCGGGAACATTCGACACGGTTCGGCGGCCCATCGTGCTGAAGGGGATCGGCATATCAAAGGCGAGCAGCATGGGCGGCAAAAAATTACGCCGCACGGCAAGGTAAATGCTGCGGCGGCCGTTGCCGTCGAGCGGGCCGCTGGTGGCGGGCTTGCCGCGGCCATCCATGAAGGGCGTCAGATAAACGTCCACCGACGCGCCGAACATCGTGTCATCGAGCCGGCCGGAAACAGCCAGCATCTGGTCGCGAATCCACTCGGCGTCGAGCCGCCGCAGGTTGGCGTGATGGAGAAGAACATTGTTCGGATCAAGCTGCTCGGCTTGCGCATCCGTCGCGGCACTGCTCATCTGATACGTGCTCGAGAGCATAATCGCGCGGATCGTTTTCTTGATGCTCCACCCATCACGCACGAATCGGTCGGCCAGATGATCGAGCAACTCCGGATGGCTTGGCGCTTCGCCGAGCGCGCCGAAATTATCGACCGACGCCACGATGCCCCGGCCCATCAGATGCTGCCAGATGCGATTGACCATGACGCGGCTGACAAACGGATCGCTCGGATCGACAAGCTGCTTCGCCAACTGCAGTCGGCCGCTCGTCTGCTCGCCGCAGGAAGGCTGCTCGCCGCCGACGATTGCTTGCAGAAAATGCCGCGCGACCGGGGCGGCGGGCGTTCTGGGGTTTCCGCGGGTCAGCAGGTTCTCATCGAAACCGTTCCCGTCGGCGATGGCCGGAGCGTAGATCGGCGCGGGAATTTCGCGATCCAATCGCCGGGCTTCCTTCGCGTATTCATCGAGCTGCGATTGAATCTGCGCCGGCGGCTGCATCGCCTTGTTATCCAGCAACCAGTTGATGAGCTGACAATCTTCATCGGTCGCGCGGCCGTTGCGCCAGCGATCGACTGCTTCTGCTGAAATTGCACCATACGCTGCTTCGAGCGACTGGCGAGAAGTGACCGAAGGATCCTGCAGTGCGCGAAGCGCCAGCCGGCTGGGCGGCGGCGCGGGTTCGGGAGAATCGGCGTCGGCGAAGCGGATTTGATCGACGCAAACCCAGCCATCGCCGTCATCAATGATCTCAATGTGCGCGCGATGGCCAAGGTAGCGGCCGACATCCTGCGCCTGGCGATGCCAGATAAATTGGCCCTTCGTATCGACCGAAAATGCAGCGCCGGCGAAGAGCAGCGCGCTGAACTGATCCATCATGTAGCCGTCGATGATCAGGCGAATTTGGGCATGCTGGCCGGCCAGGTGATAGAGAATCTGCGGGCGCGTGAGGGTGAAGGTGGGCGAGCGAAGTACGCCACGTGCGGCACTGCCATGCGAGCGGCTGTCGGCCCGGTTTGCCGGCGCAGCGCGGAAACCGGCATCGGTGAGAATTATTTGGCCGGCAGCTGTGGGATGCGCGTCGAATGCCCAGCCGGCCGCGAACCAGTGGGCGAGTGATCCGTCATCGGTGCTCATGAACGGCGTGCTCTTCGCCGCCGTTTCGTCGGCGCGTTTTTGCTCGGCGAGCAGCTTGCTGATGGCTTGACGTCGATGCTGGTCGAACAATGCATCGTCGGGAGCATTTGCGAGCACGGACCACGCATACATCGGATGTGATGGCGCAATTGCATCGACCGCCACATCGCTAAGCGCCGGTGTCGGCTGAAGCGCGTCGCTGAGAAGCTGTGCCGCGTGTCGGTGAACTTGCTGCACCTCCGCCAGCTTTTGGTTGATCTTCCGCTCGGGATCGAGCATCGCCTCCTGGCGGCGCGAGCTTTCGAGATAGCCGCACAGGGCGTAGTAATCCGCCTGGCGGATTGGATCGAACTTGTGATCGTGGCATCTCGCGCAGGCGATCGTCAGTCCCAGAAACGTCTTGCCGAAAACGTCGATCTGATTATCGAGCCGATCGCACTGATGCTGGCGGACATCGACCGGCGCGTGCGTCTGCTCTCCAAAAAACCAGAAGCCGGTGGCGATGATCGATTCGTTAAACGATGCCTGCGGATTGAGGCGCGGCTGCGGCAATAAATCTCCAGCGACGTGCTCCATCACAAACTGGTCGTAAGGAACATCCGCATTGAACGCGCGGATCAGATAATCGCGATAGCGCCACGCGTTGGCGATTGGGTAATCGAATTCGTGGCCATACGTCTCGGCATAGCGGACCAGATCCATCCAGTGCCGCGCCCAGCATTCGCCAAAATGCGGCGAAGCCAGCAGCCGATCGACGACTTTCGCGAATGCATCCGGCGATGAATCCGCGACAAACTCCTCCACCTCGCGCGGCGTCGGTGGAAGGCCGATCAGATCAAACGTCGCCCGCCGGATCAGCGAGCGCCGGTCCGCTTGTGGCGCCGGAGAAAGATTGGCCTGCTCCAGCTTCGACAGGATGAATTGATCGATGGGATCATGCACCCAGCCGCGATTGCTGACGGTGGGCGGCGTTTGCGCCCGAATCGGCTGCCAGGCCCAGCCATGCGATTTGCGCGCCTGGAATTCGGCGTCCGTCATCTCCCCGGCGGCGCGGACGGTGACGCAGAGCGCCAAGAGCGAAAGGATGAATACGCCGATTCGCATTGAACATTCTCCCTCTCCCCTGTACTCAGGGGAGAGGGTCGGGGTGAGGGGACGGATGCGCCGGCTGGCGTAGTACGCCGTTTGGCCCATCGCTGTCCCCTCACCCTACCCTCTCCCCTGAGTACAGGGGAGAGGGTTCTAAGAGCGCGCGGGTTCTGGGGCTCGTTTTCGATAACCATGGGCGAGCCGCCCGTGCCGCTTTATATTCTACCGCTGAAAATCCGGATGATCGCGATTGCCGCCGGATTCCATGTAGGCGATCAGATCTAGAATCTCTTCCTTGCTGAGGTTGTTAGCCAACCCCTGCGGCATCGGCGACACCGGCGATAGCTTTCGTACGTCGATGTCCGACTTTTTGATCTCGACTTTGTCATCCTTCAGCGGGTCGGGGCGGATGGTCAGCTTCTGATCGTTCTCTTCCATGATGCGCCCGATGATGGTGTCGCCGTTCTTCAGGCGGACGGCGGTGTTCATGTATTGCTCGGAGACGACCTTCGAGGGCTCGATGATCGATTCGAGAATATCGCGGCGTTTGAAGCGGCTGGAGACGGCCGTCAGATCCGGCCCGATCGCCCCGCCGGCGGCGCCGAACTTGTGGCAGGCGGCGCATTGAGCAACCTCGTAGGCATCCCGCCCGCGCACGAAATTGCGGCCTTTGCCGACCTGATCGAGCGCCGGCTCGATATCCGCCATCTGCCAATCCTTGACGAATGAATGAGGCGGAATCTGCCGCCGGCCATTTCCGCGCCCGCCTCGACCGGGCGGCACAAACGCCGACACGATCGGCTCCAGTTCCTTGCGCTCGGCGTCGCTCAGCGTCTTCACCGCGTCGTCATGTATATGCGCGACGAAATTGTTGAAGCTCGCGCCATCGTTGTATGCGATGCCGGCATCCTCAAACCATTGCAGAACAAACTGCGGATGCGCGGTCTTCTCGTGCTTTTGCGTGAACCAGCCGAAATACTGCTTTCGCAGGTCGGCGGTCCAGCCAGTGGTGATCGTGCGAAGCGAGAGCGCATAGATGAGCTGCTCTTCCTGCGTCGGCGCTTGCGCGAGCAGCGCGACGGTCTTGCCCACCGCGCCGGGCGCATCCAGCGCCAGAAGCACCTGCGAAAGCTCGCGGTTCATCGGCTCGTCTTCGTTTGGATAAACCGGGTCGAGCTCGGCGATGATTTGCTTCGCGAATTCATCCGAAGGCTTACCCTGCCGGCTGATCGACACTTCCAGCACGCGGAGCTTGTGCAGTTGGAGAGATTTGGTGAGCGATGCGAGCGGAATCTTCGCCAGCGCGCCGAGCATGTCCGCTTGCGTGTCTTTAGGACCGAGTCGCGCCAGGGCGAGGAGCGCTTCGATCGCCGCCTGCGGCTGAGTTTCGGAAAGCGCGCGGCTCTTCCATTGCTCGATGGGCTGGCTCTCGATCGCCAGCCGCGCTGCGTAGCGGATGAAGCGGTCGTCGCTGTTCAGATGCGGCCAGGCAGTTTCGACGGCGCTTGCGTCGGCATGGCCATGAAACGCCTCGAGCTTGTGCCGCAGCGCGCGGGCGGGCGCGCCGTCGGCGTTGCGGGAATCCACCGGATCGGTCGGCTGCTTGCCGATGTAGGTGACGCGATAGAGAACAGCCTGCGTGTTGCGGCCGCCGATCGTGAAGTAGAGCGCGCCGTCATCGCCGATGACGACGTCCGTCAGATTGAGCGGCGTCTTGCCCGATTTTTCGTGAAGCGATTTGGGCGCGACAAAATTTTCCCACGTCCCTTCATAGCTGGATCCATTGGGAACCAGATGCACCGCGATCAGGCGGCCATACGTCCAATCGAGGATGTACATTGCCTTTTGATACCGCGCCGGGAATTTCGCGCCGGTGCCGAAGGCCACGCCCGTCGGGCAGCCGATGCCGATCGTTACCGCAGGCGGCAGGCTGTCCTCGTACCATGTGGGCCATTTGGCCGTTCCTTCACGGAAGCCCATATCCGCGCCGCTGGTGGCGTGATAAACGCGGATCGGCCGATACCAGGGCGTGCCCCAATCCCATTCCATGTCGCTGTCGAAGCCCAGCAATTCGCCGTCGGCGTTGAACGCGACGTCATAGGTATTGCGATCGCCCGAAGCAAACAGCTCGCAGTTCTTTCCGTCCAGATCCATGCGGAAGATCGAACCGCCCGGCGGCTTCTTGCCGGCGCCAAAGCCATTCCCGTCCTCGGCGCGCGGGAGCACGCGATCATCGGCGAAGTTGCGATGCGGAGAGCTGGGCAGCAAATCGGCGGGCTGATCGACGAAGTTGCCGCAGACGATATAGAGATGCTGCTTGTCCGGCCCGAGGAGGATCGCATGCGCGCCATGCTCGCCGGAGCCGTTCTTCCATTCGCGCAACATCTCGACGGAGCTGAATGAGCCGTCGCCATTCGGGTCGCGCAGACGGAAAAGCCCAAACACTCCCTTGCCGGCGGAATCTTTCCCGAAGCCGTCCATGTAGAGGGCATCGTTCAGCCAAAGCATGCCCATCCCCTCGCTCACCGGCAGCTTGAGGATTTCTTCCTTGGTGATCTTGCCGTCGGTGAGCGTCAGACGAGTTACCGCCTGCCCGCGCTGCCCGGCCAGGAGCAGGCGGCCCTTGTCATCCTTCGCCATCGAAATCCAGGAGCCGTGCTTGTCCTTGTCGGCTTTAAGCACGACATCGATCTGGAAATCAGGAAGTGCCTGGAGGGCGTCGGGCGTAGGCTCTTGAGCCCGCGCGAAAGAAACAGCGAGAGCAACGATTGCGACGATAGACAGACATCTTGCGAGCATTCAAAACTCCTCGGGCTCAATTCCGAATTCCGAATCCCCGAAATCCGAATCAAGTCCGAATGACCAAACTCCGAAATGGGATGTCACGCGAAGGGACGAAGAAACGAAGAAGAACTCGCTCTGCCTTCGTCCCTTCGATTCTTCGCGTGACACTCAAATTCGACATTCGTCATTCGGATTTCGGAATTGATTCGGGTTTCGGGGATTCGGGTTTCGGATTTTCACTCAGTTTGCTTTCAACGATTCCAGATACGCCAGCAGATTGGCTAGATCTTCCGGCGTGATTTTGGCGACGAGGCCTTCGGGCATGATCGAAAAATCTCGCTTGCCTCGGGCCTGGATGTCCTTTTTCTCCAGCACCGTCGCCGCGCCCGAGGCGTTGCGTACTTCGACTTCATCCCCAGACTCGCGGCTGACGAAGCCGTCCATCACGTCGCCGTTGGCGAGCTTGAAATACTGCGTCTCAAAACCCTGGGCGATCTTGGCGCTGGGCTTGAGGATCGACTCGCATAATTCAGCGCGGCTGAATCGCGCGGCGACGCCGCCCAAGAACGGGCCTTTGGGCGATTCAGTGGCCGCGACCGTATGGCAGGCGACGCAACCCTGGCGCGTGAACAGTTCCGCGCCCAGCTTGGGATCGCCCCTGGCTTTGGTCGCCTGCGCGACGACGGTTTCGTAGCTGAGGGTCTCGATCAATTCCTTCGCTCCGCCCGCCGGTCGGTCGATGCCGAGTTGGTGTGCGGTCGCGACCGCGGTCTTGGCGACGTCCGCGTCGGAATCTTTTTGCAGCGCCAGCACCTTGTCATTAAACATATCCGAATGCACGCGCGCGATCGCATGGAGCAGGCTGATCGAAGCGGCGGGCTTTGCCCAGGCTTTTTCGATCGTCTGACGCACATTGACCGGCGGTCCCTGCTGCGCGCCGCCGGCACGGCGGCCGCGCGCGGCAGCGGCGGGTTGATTGAGCATGGTCAGCAGCGTCGCGAAGCCGAGTTCACGGCGAGCCGCTTCATCGGATTCGGTCATCTGCGCAAGGCGCTGCGCGTTGCGGGCATTGCGCGGGTCGCGCATGAACTGCGTGAGAACCGCCGACAATTCTGAATCCGGCTTCTCTATCGCGTAGACGCCGACCAATGCGTCGATCGATGCGTCGGTCGCGCCGGGCGACGTCGCGTTCTTCTGCAGCGTGGCGATTGCCTTCGCCCGCAGCGCTGGAGCTTCTTTGTCCGACACGGCGACTTTCTTGAGCAGCGTCACCTGATCCGCCGACAGGCGCGTGCGGTCGGCGAGCATGCTCACCATCATCCCGCGGAATTCCGGGTCGGTTTCCGCCGCCTTGGCGATGAATTGATTGGCCTCGGGGAAATCGATCTTGTTCTTCTGCAGATCGATGATAAGCGAGCGGGTGACGGCGGGCTTTTCGCTGCTCAGCGCCGTTTGCAGCGCCTGCTTGACGTGATCAGTGCCGGCCCAATCGGCGTTCTTGAAATACGGCCCGCTGGTGTCCGGGCGCGTGCCCCACCAGCTTCCGTCCCAGTCCGCCTCGCGGAAAAAGAGTCGGCTCAGCGCGCGATAGACAAGCCCGCGCTGCTCATCGGCGGTGAGTTTGGTGAGCCGCGTCGTCAGGCCATCGACCACCTGTGTTTCATGCAAGGATTGAAGCACCTGCAGCGCGCCGGGAATCAGTTCGGGCGTCGAAGGATCGACCGCCTTCAGGCAGACATCGTAAGCGCGAAGCGACGTGAGCGACTGAATCGCGATATGCGAAACCAGGAAATCCTTGTCGGCCACATGCGGCAGCAGTTTCTCGGCGGCATCCGCGCGCCCAAGTCGGCCGATGCACCAGGCGCACATCAATCGCACGCGCGGGTTCGGATCGTTCAAGCCAGTCAGATACGGCTCGATCGGAACAGCCGGATCATTCTTGCGATCGGCCAGCGCGCGGAGAGCAAACTCGCGTAGATCATCGTTCCGGGCAAGCTCGATCAACGTCGCATTCGCCTTGCCGGCCTGGAGCTGCTCGAGCGTGAAGATCGCCGCCACGCGGACCGGAAGCGGTTCGTTTGAAAGAGCCAGTTTCTTCAGCCCATCCGCAAACGCCGGCTTGTCGCCGCGGCGGAGGATCTGCCGCTGCGTCGCCTGCCGGCAGACGGCGCTGGGCGCTGCCAGATACTTCAGTAGTTGCTCATCGCTCGCCTTCTGCAAATCCGGAAATGGCGGCGCTTTGAAACCCTGCGGCGAAAGCTTCACGACATAGCCGACATTCGGGCCGACATATGTGAATGAGGCTCCCACCCAGGACGCCAGATAGATGTGCCCTTCTCCGTCCACATCCATGTCGGTGCCGCGCGGGAAGTCCATGAACTTCTCGAAAGTCGGCTTGAAATTCGCGCCGTCGGGCGTGAGGCCGTGATGATTGATCTGATTGTTTCCCCATTCGACGGTGAACAGACCCCCAGGCAGGCCCGGCTCATCGATCCACAACGACCCGCATGGCGAGCCGTTCCCGTAATCCGCCAGCGCGTCGATAAACTCGCCCGGGAAATGCAAAAAGCGGCTGGGGTAACCGTAGTAGCCGGTCGGGACGATGTAGCTCAGCCGATCGTTCCAGGCGTCTCCATCGTTGGTATTGTCGCGAGTGAAGACGTTCATCAGCGGATCGATCGCGACGTCATAGATATTGCGCTGGCCGACCGAATATCGCTCCATCCCGCTGCCATCCGCGCGGACGCGCATGACGCCCCCGCCGCGAATTTGCATCTCCGTTCCATCTTTTCCGGTGGCTTTGAGCGTGCCGTAGTCGCCCATGGCGATGTAGATCCAGCCGTCGATTCCCATGCGGATACCGTTGGTGGTGTGATCCGCGCCGCGGAATTTCAGATCGCGGCCAAGGCCGGTGATCAGATCGACCGAGCGATTGGAGACGCCGGTGTGGTTGTCATCGTAATAGGCGGTCAGGAATGGCGGATGAAGGACATAGAGCACGCCGTCATCCCAGATCACGCCGCGCGGGCTGTCCATGGTGGCAAAGACGGTGATCTTGTCAGCGACACCCTTGCCAGTCGTATCCACGCACTTAAGCACGCGGCCACGATTGGGCTGGGCATCGAGCGAGCCGTTCTCGTCGATCGCCACATAGAGTTCGCCGGTTGGCGAAGCGGAGATCGAAGTGGGATAGTGAACGGTAGGCGGAATGCCGAACACGGTCAGATCAAACCCCTTGGGCACGCGCAGCGAGGCGGCGATGGACGCCGCATCGGGAGCCTGTCCATTGCCGCGCCGGCCCTGGGCATCGGCGACGACATTGGTTGCCAATACAACAATTGCAATCAAAACGCCGCCAGCGCGGCTGCTCAATGGGAGCTTGAATGACATGGAGATAGGTTCCTTGCGAGCCGCGCTGTGTCTGCACTCAACTGCCTGACACGATCTTGGACGTATCCCCACGGGATATGTCATGCTGAGGTACTCCGAAGCATCTGGCCGCCTCGCGCGAGTGGGCCAGATGCTTCGGAGTACCTCAGCATGACGTTCAGTCGGGAGCCGAATTCGGTCTGCATCAATGCGTCGCGCCCGACGACGCCGTCTTTACATCCGTGCGGCCTGCGGCCCAGAGAATGCCGTTGCTCACCAATTGCAGATAGCGCGGGTCCTCGACGGTTTCATTGTTATGGCCGAGCGTCGTGCAGAAGACGCGCGTCTTGCCCTGGTACATGTTGGTCCAGGCGACGATGTAATCGTCGGTGCGATCTTCGCCGGCGCGGGTCTTGGTGGTCTGCTTGCCGTGCGCCAGCGGCTTGGCGGTATCGTAAAGCTTGCCGGCGAAATTGTTGTAGAGCTCTTCCTTGATCGTCGTCCAATCGCTCAGGCCCTTGGTGATTGGGTTGTCTTTCTCAAAGTTCAGGACGATCGGAATCTGCTGGCCATGGCCGGTCGTCTGCAGGCCGGTGAATTCCATCCAGGGCGTGCCTTTGCCCTTGGTGTTCCAGCCGTCGGTGCGATAGCAGTGCATGCCGCAATGCAGGACGACGCCGGGTATGCCGTCGCGATGCGGCTTGAGGATCGTATCGTTGATCAGCTTCAGATCTGTCACGCCCGCCGTGCATTCATCATGAATGACCACGTCGAATCCTTTGGCCCAATCGGGATTCTTGTAGACGTCATTGGGATGCTGCTCGGCCTTGGAGGCGTCGTAAGCCAGCGTCACCTCGATCTTCCCGCCCGCGGAGAGACCTTTGGTCAGAATCTCCTTTTGCTTGGCGTAATCGTGATAACCGCCGCCGATCACGAGCAACGCCTTGACCGGCTTCTCATCCGCCGCCCGGCAAACGGCAGTACAGCCCGCGGCCACCAGCACAGCAATCATCGCGCGCCCCGCGGGGCGCAGAAACATAGAGTGAATCGTCATTGGGTTTGGCTCCTTGATGTTGATCGAACCTAGTGGCTTATACCTCGGAGAAGGTCTGGCGCTGTAGAGTTCTTGGGCGGGATTTTGAGGATGGAGGGTGGAGGATGGAGAATGGCGTTCCAGTACAACAGATCTCATGAGCGGACGGTTACGCTCAGAACCCTCTCCCCTGACTTCGACGAGCTCAGTCGAGTCGTACTCAGGGGAGAGGGCAGGGTGAGGGGACAGCGGGTCGAAATATGGCGCTGTTCGCAAGTCCACGCGTTCGTCCCCTCACCCCAACCCTCTCCCCTGAGTAGGGCCCGTCGATTTAGTCGGCGGCGGGTGGAGAGGCGATCGCAGATAATTTCGTCGCGCCTATTCTGATGTCGAGCCTTCGATGGAT
>DATBDZ010000212.1:0-29341 GCA_036276235.1 Humisphaera sp.
ATGCAGCCACAATTTGGCCCGGTCAAATCCGCGACCAGTTGCAGTCTTGGGAAACAGCGATTCAACGTTGAACTTCAGGAACAGCGATTTCGTCGTCGAAAATCCAAGGTACGCAACGGCATCGGAAACGGAGGTGACCTCCCGCCTCAGGCCCATCGCCGTCGAGTTGGATAGACGGACGACCGTAGCCGCCATGACTGGTTCGCAGGCGATCGCCTTGGCGACGCTGGCGGCGCTGGCATCCGGGGAATCGAGCTCGCGAAGCACTTGAATTGCGCCCTGCGGCAACGGCGGAATCGTTTCCAGCAGCCGCTCCATCTCCTGCATCTGCCCGATGCTCATCGTGAATTCGGCGGGCGCCGGTCGAAATCTCGCGCCCAGCGGAAGTTTCTCCTGCGGCAACGGCGCGGGCTCAGCTGAGGAGTGGGCGGTCGCTGCCGTCGGCTCGGGTTGATCCCACCGGTTGTAGCAGAACGGTTCCGCCTTGCGTGCGGCGAACCAATCGCACAATCTTTTCAGGAAACTTGCCATGACGACATCTTCAAATCGCGCAGATCAAATGAATTGCGCAGACAATCCGGGCTAGCCGTCATATCGGTAAATAACGAGTACTGGTTCAGCGGAAGTCCGGGAAAACCGGCGATATTGAAGCACTTCAATGGCGCGGATCAGCCGAGAATCGCGTCGAACTTTGGCAGCACTTTCCCATCGCAATACGCCTCGCGAAATGCCGATTTCGCATTTTTCGCCAACCGCTGCACTTCTTCCATTCCGCTCGCCCATTCCCGAATCACTCGTACGAATTCATCGACGTGTCCTGGCCGCACGCTTGCGCCGCAGCAGAAGCGGGCAATCGCCTCATCGACATTGCTATGTGGCGGGCCGACATAAAGAATTGGCAGTCCCATCGCCAGGCAAGCGTGCAATTTGCTCGGGCTCATGACGCCGGCCATCTGGTTTTCCAGAGTGATGAGCGCTGCGTCTGCAGTTCGCATCACCTCGGCCACCCGCTCGCGCGGCACGTAGTCTTCTAAAATGATGTTGTTCAGCGCATTGGCACGGCACTCCGATCGAATCCACTCCCGCTTTGCGCCTCCCCCTACGAAGAGAAACGCAACCGGATCATCGCGCAATTGCTTTGCGGCGTCGATCAGCGTCTGAAACTCGTGCCCGTAGCCGGCGTTTCCCAGATAGAGCAGGACAAACTTTCCGCGAAGGGCGGCAGCCGTCGGCTCAGTCCATTTTTCCTTGGGTCCCTCCAATTCAAACTGCGACGCGTCCTCCCAGTTCGCAATGACAGTCGATGCCAGTTGCCGATCGCGCGGCTTATATTGCTCGAGCAACTGGTCCATCGCGCCGTCGAGGACGATCAAATGATCCAGCCGCCGAAAGATTGCGCGATTCATCGCGCGCATGATGCAGCTGATAAGGCCTCCCGTCTTCACCATTCCCGTCCGCTCGATCGCCTCGGGGTAGCAGTCCATGTTCCAGAGAACGATGCGCGTGCTCGGATGCAAAAGCTTGTGAAGAATCGCCGCCAAGGCGATGTAAGGCGGTGTGGTCATGGCGATGATCACATCCTGCCGCGGAAGGACCAGCGCGCAGATGAGTGTCGAGAAATAGAAAGTGCCCCAATCGATCAACCGGGTCAGGCGAGAGCGGCTGCCCAGCCGCGTGCTCCAGATGCGGCGGACATTCACGCCGTGATCAAATGTCCGCCGATCAACCGCGCTAACATATCCCGATCGGCTCGTGAGAACGGTAACGTGATCGCCGCGAGCCGCGCGATGTTTTGCAAGCGAAGCGCATAGATGTGCGGTGGGGCTGATATCCGGCGGATAAAATTGGTTGATGAGCGTCAGCCGCATCGGAATGGTTCACCACAAGCCCGAGAAGATGCGGCGGGCAGTGCCCGCCCTACGATCAAGCCTGGCGCGTAGGGCGGGCACTGCCCGCCGTCTTCGTGCATTGCGGTTGTGGCGAAAGCACGTGGCCATGTTTTGGGCTACCGAAACTGCGATGTGCGTTCGGGAGTTCTCCGCGGCTCTCGCGTCAGCGTTGTCGGCGTATCGCTCGCCGCCGGGCGATGCTCTGGGTCGGCGAGTTTGTGCTTTTCCATCAATATTCCGACAAGCTGCGCCAGCGCGGTGATCTTCTGATCCTGAATGCTGACGATCGCCAGCAATTCGAAAACGATGAGGAACAGGAAAACGCTGACGCCCAGAACGGCGAGCGTTGTGTAGGGAAGGCCCAGCCGCTGCGCCACCCAACCGACGCCATCCTGCCAGAAGGCGAGACCCACCAGCGGCAGCGCGATCAGCACGCCCAGCAGGGCGTATCGTTCCTTCAGCTTATATGTGCGCAGGCGGCGTATCGCGAGGACCAGCAGTACTCCACCGAAGGCCACCAGAAACAGGCTGCGGAACAGCCGCTGCTGGGGCCTGGGCGCCGATGTGCTCCCATCCGCGGCCAACAGGAGCAGGGTGTGGAAGTTGATCATCCCGAGTCTCATCAATGGGCACATCCTGGCCCGAGCCGACTTTCCCGCTGGGCCACGGCTCGCGGGCCAGATCCAGCATCAGGCACACCGCCACCTTCAGCACGTAGAAGACGCCGGTGAACAATCCGATGCTGCTTCGTCCGGCGCGGCGATGGCGCATCTTCACCGGAATCTCGGCCACCGCAAACCCCGCGCGCTTCAGCAGCAGAATGACTTCCGGCTCCGGATAATCTTCCGGATACCAGTGGGCAAAGGCGCGAATGACCCGTCGATTGGCGGCGCGAAACCCGCTCGTGCAGTCGGTCATCCGCTGGCCGGCGAGCGTGCGGATCAGCATCTGCAAGACCCATGCGCCGAATTTGCGCACCATCGTCTGCCGATATTTGCTGGCCAGCATGAAGCGTGATCCGACGATCAGGTCGGCATCGCCTTCCAGCAGATTTTCCACCAGCCGCCGAACTTCCGCCGGCCGATGCTGGCCATCGCCGTCCACCTGCACGGCAACTTCATATCCATGCAGCGACGCATACCGATAACCGGTCTGCATTGCGCCGCCGATGCCCAAATTGAACGGCAGGCTCACAACCGGCACATCGGTCGGCACCTGCTGCACGGTATCGTCGGTCGACCCATCATCGACGACCAAAACATCAAATTCCGGCAGCGCCCGCCGCAACCGCTGCACAACTTTGCGGACCGAGGCGCCTTCATTGAAAACCGGAACGATGGCAAGGCATCGGCATGGAAGCGGGGAACGCTGGCTGTGAGTGAACCGGCGAGGCATAGTAGTTCGGCGTTCTCAGCGAACCCGACAGGACACTTTAGCAATCAAGAGACAAATGGGGAAGGTGTGTAAACCGGTTGACGTGAATTTGATTGAGACCGGATAAATTTGAGGATGGAGGATGGAGAATAGAGGATGGCGAGTTACCGGGATTTCCGCTCTATCCTCCATCCTCAATTCTCCATCCTCAAATTGGTCCACTCACGTTCCCGCACCTGTTGCCACCTGTGCCGGCGTTGGTTGCGCGAACTTGCGCTTCCACCAGTGATAAATCTTCACGGCCCAGCGCGGGACGAAGAACGGAACGTATTGCATCAGCAAAAGATAAACCCGTTTGCCAAACGGTCCGTATCGGTAAAGCGTGAACCAGACCGCTTTCCAGTAGCGATCTGATTTCATGGCGAAGATGACGCCGCGGCGGGTCGTTACCAGCGGCTCGGTGAGAATGTGGTTGTACAAAACGCTGCCGGTTGAGATCACCGGCTTGTAGCCGGCGCGGGCGGCGCGAAACACGAAATCGCTGTCGGCGTGATATTGCGGCATGTGCTCGCGATCGTAAAAGCCGATCTCCTCGAACACCTTGCGCGGAATGAGCACGCCGTTGCCGCACATCGTCGCCACCGGGTACGGATTCGGCACCGTGTCCTTAATGTCGTCCCAGCGCAGCTCGGCGTAATTCAGGCGGAAAAGATCGTACCCGCGAAAGACCGGCGAGGTGCCGACCGACCAGATTCTCCCGTGATCGGTCTGGTGCATCAGGCGGCAGCCGACGATGTACTTGGGATCCTGCTTGGCGATCCGCACCATCTCGCTCAGAAAATCCGGCTCCATATGGCAATCATCATTGATCGTCAGGATGTAGTCGGCCCCCAGGTCGAGCGCCCGCTTGGTGGCGACGTTGGTCCCGCCCGACCACCAGAGATTCCCGTCGCCGCGCGAGAGATCGACGTCGGGGAAATTCATCTTGATGTTGACGTAGGTGTTATCGGATGACCCATCATCGCAGATCGCCACCCGTTTGTTGGGATAAGTGATCTTCGGGAATTGGCGCAGAAAGTTCAGCGTCATGTCGCACCGGTTAAAAACCGGCACAACCGCGTAGACGAGGGGGAATTCAGAGCTTTGAACGTTTGCAGACATAATTCAGTAAATGAAGAGTTAAGAGTGAAGAATGAAGAGTGAACTGGCGGAATTTCGCGTATCGGGCCGAATGACATCCTTCATTCTTCGCTCTTCATTCTTCACTTACCTCGCAAGGTGATACCACAATCGCGTTCCCGCGTCCTGCCATTTCATGGGGAGGACGCGCGCGGCTCGCTTGATGACCGGCTCAATCCGCCGCATCAGGCGGACTTTCACTGAGCGCTCGCTGGTGGCGCTGTAATAATCGAACATGCCCGCTTTGGCGGCCTGGCGGTTGGCTTCGGTGGTGATTGACGCGGTGTCGCAGTCGGCCAGCGTTCGCCGCAGCATCAACAGCCGGCCCGCATGTCGCGCTTCGCGCAACAGTTCCCATCGCCATTCTGATCCATCGGAAGCGCGGCTCAGGCCAGCGGGCCATTGCTCCATCACGCGCGGGTTGAAGAAAAGCGTTTCCGGATAGAGATATCCCTCGATCTTCCAGAGATCATCGCCGGTCAGGCGCATGCGGCAGATGCCCATGAAGTGGTCACCGCGAAATTGCATGCTCTCGCCCAGGTACGCCGCCTTGTCCGAATCCTGCAGATATCCCCAGGCAAGGGAAGTCATTGCCGTCGGCTTGAAGCGATTGCCTTCGAGCATTTCGCCGACGAGATCGAGATTGTGTCGTTTGGCAAAATCGGCCAGGTCGTCGTAGGTGCCCGGCCGATGCGCGCCCGGCTCCTCGCAGATGACGCCCGCCGAATCCAGGAATTCCTTCACATTGTCCTGTAACTGGCAATCCATCACACATCGGATAACCAGATCGGGGTAGCCGGTGATGAGCAGGCTTTCGATGGTGCGCGTCAGATCGTTGCCGTTCTGGACGAGGCGCACGCTGACGCCGATGCGCGGGCGCCGGACGCTTCCCGGAGCATGATGCCCCCAGGCGAAGCGATCGCGCGATTGGCGGAGGACCTCGATCATCCGCCGCGCTGAATCATCCCAGTTGAATCGAGCGGCGATCGCCGGGCCATCGTTGGACAGCTTCTGGCGCAGGTCGGCATCTTCCTGAACGCGTCGAATCTGGCGGACCAGGTCGGCCGAGCTGCTCGCATCGAAATAGAGGGCATTATCCCCGACAATCTCGTGGAGCACGGGAAGATCCGAAGCAATCAGCGGCGATCGGCAGGCCATCGCCTCGACGGCCGGCATGCAAAAGCCTTCAAAGGTGGTGGGAAGCACCGTCGCCAACCCATGACGGTAAAGATAGCGCAACTCCGGCGCGGGAAGATCGGTGAAAATCGTGCATACATCCTGCAACCCGCGAGCGGCAATCTCCTTGGTCAACGGATAGCCGCCCGCAAGCTCAAATCCGCAAAAGACGATCGGCGGGCAGTTCCCCTCCGATTTCATCTGCACCGCTGCGTCAAGCAGAAGTTGATGGTTTTTGTGCTTATAGCAGTTTGCCGGATAAAACAGGAACCCTTCCGGAAGCGGCTGGCGATTCCAGCATCCTTCGCCTGCGGCTGCTGCCGTCAGTTCGGCTTGCGGCGCGTTGGGCACCACCTCGATCTTGCGCGGATCAGTCTGAAACTTCTCGACGAACGTCTGTTTGCAAAATTGCGAGATCGTGACCAGCGTCGTCGCGGCGCGGCAAATCTCCGGATACACCTCAAACCGGCCGATCAAATCCGCCCGGCTGAAATTATCCGGCAGATATTGCTCTTGGATGTCGTGCAGCAGCGCGACGGTGGGGCGGTCGTAGAGGCGCGGATTGAGATTATTCAGCGGGCCAAAGTAGACATCGAACTCCTGGCGGTAGCCATAAATCTGCCCTTCATCGACGACGCGCGCCACCCGCACGCGCGAATCCGGTGCGCTGCCGGCCGGCTCGCCGCACGATTCGAGAATCTGGTGAATGAGCTTCAGCCCCTCCAGGTGCGCGAAGATCACATACCGATTGGTCTCATCGACGCGCAGCATCGCGCTGAACAACCCGGCGAACGCATACCGCGCCCCGCCACCTTCTATCCGCAATGGAAATGCATTGATTCCGATACGCATCAGGACCAGCCTATCATTCACAGCCGAAGCGAATTTTCAACTTGCGAATTAACAGTTGCCAGTTCTCAGTTGCCAGTTGCCAGCAATAACTGCTGCAATTGCGTTTTGTGCTACTGGCAACTGACAACTGACAACTAATTAGTCGCAACTCAATCATTTGACGTTTGCAATCGCTCGATCATTACCCGATATTTGCAAGTCTTAAGAATATGGCGGTCGTTGTCTGGAAATATAGGCGCTTTATCTGGGCCAACGCGCTGGCCGATCTGCGGCACCGCTTCAGCGGAAGCGTGGCCGGCTACCTGTGGAATGTCTTCGTCCCGCTCGCGCAGCTCCTGGTTTTTGCGGTCATTTTTAGTGCGCTGCTGGGAAACAAGACCAGCGAGGGGCCGCAGGTGCGCTTCAGCTTCGTTATTTATCTCTGCTCCGGATTGCTCGCGTGGAATGCATTTGCCGATACTTTGCTCCGCGCGTCAGCGTCGCTCGTTGGTAATGCCGGGTACTTAAAGAAGCTGCCGCTCCCTGAGCAAATCTTTGTCGCTGAAGAAGCCTGCGGCGGGTTTCTTACCGCCGCCATTTCCATTTCGCTGTTCGCCCTCTTCTCCATTTTCGCGTCGCACTGGGGGCCTTTTTGGCAATGGCTGCAGGCGATTCCGCTGCTCGTGCTTTTTCTGGGGTTTGCTTACGGTCTGGGTCTGGTCCTGGCCTGCCTGAATGTTTTCTTTCGCGACGTTCAGCCGTTCATGAATGTCGTTGTGTTGCTGTGGATGTGGCTCACTCCGGTCGTCTACTCTGAATCAGCATTCACCGATCCGAAGAATCATCATCCGATTGTTCTGGCCATCGTTCACGTCAATCCGGCGTATTATTTCATCACCGGCTTTCAGCGGTGCTTGTGGAAGGGTCAATGGATTCCGCTGCGCACCTGGGTCATTTGCGTCGGCATTGCGCTGGTCTTTAATCTGCTCGGGGCGGCAGTGGTTCGCCGACTGCGGGCGGAAATCCGGGATGTGCTGTGAGCGAAACGACTCAGCCCATCGTCGCCGTTCGCGCGCTGACCAAACGGTTCAAGCAATATCCCAGTCCCGCATTGCGCTTGCTGGAATGGATGAGCGCGGGCTGGCTCCGATATCACACACTCTTTACCGCTCTGGATGACATCAGCTTCGAGGTGAAGAAAGGCGAGTTCTTCGGCATCGTCGGGCCCAATGGTTCGGGCAAATCCACACTGCTGAAGATCCTCACCGGCGTGCTGATGCCAACCGGCGGCAGTTTTACGATCGATGGCCGCGTCACAAGTTTGCTCGAGCTTGGCACCGGCTTCAATCCCGATCTCAGCGGCCGGCAAAATATCGTCAACAGCGGCCGCCTGCTGGGATTCGACGAAGCCCAGACGCGCGACCGGATGACCGGAATCATCGACTTTGCCGAACTGGGCGATCAAATTGATCTGCCGATCAAGTATTACTCGACGGGTATGGTCGTGCGGCTGGCGTTTTCGCTCTTTGCACACATCGAGCCGGATGTCTTCATCGTCGATGAGGCGCTCTCAGTCGGCGACGTCGGCTTTTCGCGCAAATGCTTCAAGCGCCTCGACGCGATGCGAGAATCGGGCTGCACACTGATCTTTGTCAGCCATGATCTCGCTGCCGTCAGAAAATATTGCGATCGAGTGATGTTTCTGCAGCGGGGCAAGTGCGCCTATCTCGGCAGCGCCAATACAGCGACGGATGTTTATCTGGAATCGATGTCACCGGGCGCGCGGGCAAGAGATTTGTCGCCGCAGACGACGGAGTCTGAACAAGGGGCGCGCGAGCATGAGCAGTACGATCAGCTTCGTCCGCTGCTGCCGATGGAAGTCGCCGGGCTATTCGATGAATGTTCGTTTGTGGGGATTCTTGGCGCCATTGATGGCCGCATCGGCACAGGCGAAGCGCGGCTGCTGGCCGTGCAGGTCCTCGATGACGCGGGAAAGCACCGCGATCATTTTTCCATCGGCCAGACGGCGCATATCCACATCCTTGCGCGTGGGCAATCCGCCGCCGCGGCGGCCACCGTCAGCGTACAACTCGTGAATCGCCTTGGGGTTGTCGCCTGGGGGAATAATCATCACCGCATGACCGGTCGCACGATCGCCTTCGAGGCGGGGCATTTTGTTCATGCCACTTTCTCCGTGCGGCTTGACCTTGGGCCGGATCATTACACACTGGATGTCAGTCTTGGCGACGCCAGCGGCGAAGGACATGTGTTTGATCGTCTGACGGCGGTCCGCACGCTCGCCGTCGAGGCGGCGGGCAATATGGATTTTGAGGGCCTGGCGCGATTGACCGTGCGAAGTCAGGTCAGCACGCTCGAACCGCCGGCAGATGATTCAGCGCCGGGCGTCGATCCGCAATTCCGGAGCCGCGCAGGCGTCGCGTGATTTAGAGTCGAACTCATGTCATTGGCGCAACTGCTTGGAAAACGTCTGGCGCGGCAGCGCGAATTCGACCAATGGGCTCGCGACATGCCCGGCGTTCATCCGCTGCGACATTGGCATGCGCTGCGCATCTGCTGGCCGATCCTCAGCGCCGGGCGGCAGACGATTTTGGATGTCGGCGCCAATCCATTGCCGTGGCTGCGAACAATCCGGCATTTCGCCGGCGCACGTCACACGCTCTGGAGCGGATGTCAGGGCGGCGAATCTCAGAAGCCGCAGGCCGCGGAAGGCATCCAACACCTCGACGTCGAATTCGATATCTGGTCGCCATTCCGTCAGGCCGATGCGACCAATACGTTGCCGGAGCGGACTTTCTCGCTGATTACTGCGCTCTACACGATCGAGTATCTTTACCACCCCGATGCTTTTCTGCGTGCCGCGGCTGATGCGCTGACGCCCAACGGCGCGATCGTCATCACCGCCAGCAATGTCGCAGGGTCGCACAATATTCTTGGTTTGCTGCGCGGGGGCGGATTGTCGGCGAATCTTGATTCGCTTATCCGCCCGCAGATTCCTCGCCCGCGCGTGCGCGAGTATTGCTGGCGCGAATTGCGCGATGCCGCGTTCGCGGCGGGTTTGGCGCCGGTCGCGCACGGCTTCTACGATGATCCGGCCGATCGCGTCAATGATGAAGACCAGCGGAAGATCGAATCGGCGGCGTCGCCGCTGCTCAGTGAACGACCGCAGTTGCAATCTGAGATGTTCCTCGTATTACGTAAGCCCACCGGCCTGCGCCGCCTGCGCCCCGCCGCCGCCCCGTTTGTCCATGCGGCGCGCGTGAGACTGGGCCACTTAAGGGCGCGGTTGCGGAGGGCCTGAAGATTTGCGATCAGAACCCTCTCCCCTGACTTCGACGAGCTCAGTCGAGTCGTACTCAGGGGAGAGGGCAGGGTGAGGGGACGGATGCGCCGATCGGCGAAGTACGCTCACTGGCGCATCGCTGTCCCCTCACCCCAACCCTCTCCCCTGAGTACAGGGGCGAGGGAGAATCAGAGAGGATCCACCGGACACTATGACCACAACACTGACCCCACCCACTTCGGAAACGACGACCCTGTCCTGGCAGCAATACCTTCAGTGGGCCCGCCGCGAAAACGAGCACATGCGCGCCATCTCCGGCGTTCATGGCAACGATCATCCCAATCCCGACCTGCGCGGCCGCACTTACTTTGAGGTCAACTGCTATCGCTACTTCCATGCGCTGCAGGTCTGCTGGCCTTACATCAACCGGCCGAACCAGAAGATCATGGATGTCGGAAGCTGGCCGGGCGCGTGGCTGCGGGCGATCGCCCACTTCGCCGCGGCGCACAAGCCGGAGATCTGGGCAAGCGGCTTGATCTTTCCGCCGGACTTCATCGAGAAAATGGGCGGCGCCTGCAAGGGGACGCTCAAATGCGAGCTGGATGTCTGGTCGCCCATGCACGAGCGTGAAGCGCCCAACGTCTTCACCGAGCGTAATTTCACGTTCGTCTCCGCGATGGAAGTCGTCGAGCATCTCTATCACCCGGGCTGGATGTTCCGCATCATCCATGACGCAATGGTGCCGGGTGGCGTGCTGTTCATGACCACCAACAACGTCGGCCGCCTTTCTAACATCGTCGGCATGCTCAAAGGCGGCGGAATGGCCGGCAACCTCGACGAGCTTCTCCCCCGCGACGGCGGCAAGCTCGGCCACTGGCGCCCGCATGCCCGCGAATATTGCTGGCAGGAGCTCAATCACGTCGCCCTCCAATACGGCTTCCACCACATCTCCCACGGCTTCTACTCTGAGAACTATGGCTTGCGATTGCTGGAAGAAAAAGATCAGCCAAGCGAAGAGTTGCCCTACAACGACGAAGGCGAACGCCGCTTCGTCGAAGCCGTGCGGCCAATGCTGATGGAACAGGAGCAGCTGAAGTCGGGGATGTATTTGGTGTTTCGGAGGATGTGAAAGGCCCAGACCGAGCAGTGCATGGGTCCAAATTAACGGACACTCAGCGCCATCCGGCAAATCGAGGGCTGCCTGCAGCATCGGATCATCTGCAGCTCCGGTCGCGTGCGCGCGTGCATCGCGAACCTTACGAACAACGACATCGACCTTTACGAAGCGGACGATCAAGAGCTCGCGAGGTTGTCTGCGACAACCTCGACTATTTCCAACACCTGCTCGGGTGCGACGCCGAACCGAGTGAAGTCATCTCGCTGCTTCGCGGGGAGGCCCGCGGGTTTGGGACGCAGCTGGCGTAATCAGTTGGTTCACCACAGAGCGAAGAACGCCTTCATGTAAACTTAATCAATTTTCTACTTGCGTTCGTTCCCCCGCGATTGGTACGTTCGTAAAATATTGCCCTGTGGAGCGCGGCGAACTGGCGGGCGGAAGATGCAGGTTCGGGAAGCGCACGGCGGGCGAGGGATTTCCCAAAAGGGGTCCTTTGTTCTGGGCAGAATTGACTTCCATTCATGCAGGCTAGCACGGAGGCCATTCCCCCGCGCGATTAGGCGTGTCCTTTTCTTGAGTTGCTGAGCGGGGTCAGGTGACCCGGGCTCGGTGCCGCGGCCTGACGGGTCGCCGTCGCTTGGGACATGCGAGCAGTCGTGCAGCCGCTGAAGCCAGCGGTATCCGTCGACAGCGACACGATTAACAAAGGCGACAGCGTCGCGCTGACGCTTAATTCAAATGAGGAGAGTCGACAGAGCGTCACCCGCTGGGACGTGCACTGGGCTAACGGCTCGAGGGATATCATTGGCGGAGACACCGCCATTTATCGCCATACAAGCCTCACGATATTACAGTAGTGCATGGCGACAATGGACATGCCGGTTTGGCTTGATCAACAATTCAACTATAGGCTAAATGGGTAGCGGAAAGGAGGCCACGAGAGCTACAATAGATAAAGGGCGCTTATCTACTTATCCCGCGCCATCCGTCTTCAGGAATTGTCTCAAGACGGTATCGTCTGTCGAAAGATCTCGCTGGACTTTCACCCCTAAGTCTCTTGTCTTCATACACGTCGTTATGAGTATAGGAGGTTCGTGCCGCCGCGGAGCGGCTGGCGGGTCTTGTGAGGAGGAGGAGGAGACGTGGTCGAGTTTTTGGAAGCAAATCATCGAGAAATGGAGTTTGAAATGACTAATTTTAATATCTTTCGGCGCAACAGTACTGGCGTGTCGAGCAAGCAGCGAAGTCTACGGAAGGTTCGAAAGGCTCTCCGAGCAAGAGTCGAGGGCCTGGAGCGGCGACAGCTCCTTTCGATTACCTTTAATTCCAACCCGTGGGCTTCATCGGTAGCGACTGACTTCCCGTTAAACTATCAACAGTTCGAAAGCGCATTTACTTACGCGGAACAGCAATTTACGGCGTTGTTTCCAAACGCAAACGTCACCGCAAATCTGACGGTCGCCGCCAATGCCCTTGGCGGCGCTGATGCCAACACTTCGATCCCGCTCGCGAATTTCGGGAGCTATAGTTATTCAACTGTGCTCGCGAAGCTCCCAGACCTCCCAACGGTCAAGCCCGCCCAGGTTTCGCAGGTGCTCGTGCCCAGCATCGAAGCCCGCGCCCTGCAGCTACCCGGCGCGCCGACGCCTTCGTCAGATGCGACGATCACATTTAACGATAGCCTAACGTGGAACTTTAACCCGGCGGACCGATCGAACACCACTACGGCCACGTTCGACTTTATCGGTGTCGCGGAGCACGAAATTGCCCACGCCCTTGGACGCGTTGATCTTTTTGGCAACGGAAATGGAAGTTACACACCCTTTGATCTTTGCCGCTACACTTTGAGCTCGAAGACGCTTGACATCAATGGGACTTCGCCAGATGGTCTTTCGACTAATCATGGAACGACGCTACTTCCGGGCCTTATGCTTGACCCCCAATCGAGCGACCCATCCGACTATTCTCCCGGTACGTTCTCGAATGTGAATTCGGCGGCAGTGGCGACTATCACGAAAGTGAATGAGACAAACACAATCGTGAATGTCACGGCCAACAACTCGTTTCAGACGGGGCAGGAGGTTCTCATTTCTGGCTTGTCACCGTTTGCGGACCTTGGCAACGGCACCGCCGTAACAATCACGGGCGCCAGTCCTTTTACCTTTATTTACAACGCCCCACCCCAGCAGGCGACAAGCGAAAATGAAACAGGAACAATATGCAACATTGTCATGAACAACAACTTCTCTATAGGGCAGCAAGTCGTTGTGAGCGGAATGCAACGCGCCGCTTATAACGGGCTGTTTACAATCACAGGGGCAAGCCCGGGCAGCTTCACGTATAATGCCTACGCGGCGCCGATTACAGCGATCACTGAATCTTCTTCGACAGTAACGGTAACGGCAACCAACAGCTTTGAGGCCGGCGACTCCGTCGTAATCTCGGGTATTAGTCCCAGTGGATACGATGGCACTTTCACGATTGCAACGGCAACGCCGACGGGCTTCACCTACACCGACACTCATACAGGCCTGGGGGCTGGCTCCGGGAGCGGCACCGCGCAGCCAATCGGCATTCCGAACGCCTCTACAGTCGGAACAGTCACACGATATGGCGCACCACTTACCACGACCTCAGGATCGGCATATCCCGGCACTCTCGATTCATTTAACGCTGCGAGCGGGGCGGTGGAGGATGAATTGACGCAAAACGATTTGATTGTGATGGGACAATTGCTTGGCTACGGGAGCAATGTTATTTCCTCGGATTCGGGCCTCATCGAGGGTGAACAGTTCCTCTTCAATTCCACTCCGGTCACCACGCTCTATCCGGGCGGCGCCTACACGGCAAACCTTACTTTCTATAACTCGGGAGGCACCACCTGGTCCAGCGGAGCCAGCTATGATGTATATTATCCCGGGTCCGGCATGGGAGTTCCCGTGTCGCCCAATGTGGCTCCTGGCGGGACATACCATACAAGCTTCGCATTTATCGCTGGGACTAGCGGGAGCGAGACGTTTCAGCTGGTCCATCAGAACGTTGATATCTTTGGTGAAGTCGCCCAGATTCCGATTGAGGGCCAAGGCCAGGGCGGAGCCGTCAACCAGCAAGGCCAGCTTACGCTCTTTAACGTACAGGAGAATGGCGTGTGGACCCCGATGACGTCGAACAACGGCGCTACGCAGGTTCTGGCGCCAAACACCCAATACTATTTCCAAATTCAATATGAAAACGAGGGCGAGGCTGATTGGGGCGGGGCAGCGTCCCCTGGGACCCCCGGCGCATGGCTGATCGTTCCGTATACGACTCAGGGAAGCATTATTGGCCCCTTCGGAAACAACAGCAACTACGTTCCTACTGGCGCCCAAATCAACTCCGTCTACAACACCAGCGGAACCCACGGGAGCTTCTGGACAGCCTATTTTACTTTCCAGACCGGCATAGCCGGCAGTTACGTGCAGTTCGGTATGCTCCAACAACAAATAGGCTATTTTGGTGATGTTGCGGCATTCAGTGTTGGCAGTGCGCCCCCCGGCCACCTGTCATCGACCCAAGGCACGTTAACTACGGCGTCGGCCGAATGGACACCGACGGGGCAGTTCACATCTAGTGGTGCCACCGATGAAAAGAAAAAACACCGCAACTATCTCGTAGGGTCCCTGTTTGGAGAGCCGAACTCGGTGTTATAACGTGATGGTGCTGCTACGGAACCCGATCATTCGATCCTCGCCTGAGGCTCGGTCCCACACGCCTTCGAGGTGGGACCGAGCCCATTCTTTATGGCGGCTTCCCGGCAAATGGCGGTGGCACCTTATACTCGGAGGCGGCAAGGGGATACTGCTCGCACACTGCTGGGACACTGCTGCTTAAGGACGTCAATATTCTGCTGAAGACACGTCGCCGGCTCATCGAGGGGAAGGATCTTCCGAGCGAAGCACTGACCTTCGAGAACTCTCGCCAGCACAGATCCGCGGCGATATCACCACCCTCGCCGTTGATGCCATCGTTAACGCCGCCAACGAATCGTTGCTCGGCGGGGGCGGGGTGGACGGGGCGATTCATGATGCGGCGGGGCCGCGGCTTTTGGAGGAGTGCCGCACGCTCGGCGGCTGCCCGACCGGCGAAGCCCGCATCACCGGCGGTTATGATTTGCCCGCCAGGTTTGTCATACACACCGTCGGCCCCATCTGGCGCGGCGGCCGTCACGATGAAGATGAACTGCTAGCCCGTTGCTATCGCAACTCGCTTGCGCTCGCCGCGCAGCACGGCGTTCGCACGATCGCTTTTCCCGCCATCAGCACTGGGGCGTTTGGATTTCCACTTCGCCGGGCGGCGGAGATCGCCGTGCGCGAGGTGCGCGATTATCTGAGCGATCGTCCGCAGATCGATACGGTCACGTTCGTTTGCTTTGACGTCGAAACGCTCGAGGCGTACCGCGACGTGATTGGGAAATGATTCCAATTGTTCGGCTCGCAACCATCGGCGGCGACACATCGCCGCCGACGCTCTTTCGGTAATGCAAATATTGCATCGTCAAGCGATTTTTTAAATTCGCGTTAAGTTGCTTTCGGAGAACGAAGTCGCCGGGCTTCGTCGATTCTGTTTTGATAAGGAGACGGGAAAATGCGAAATAACCGCAATTTTGTGGGCATTGAGACACTCGAAAGCCGCCGACTGCTTTCCGGAGGAACCGCCGGCGCGACGCTCAGCCACTCGGGCTCGCTTCGAGTGAAGGGCACCGATGGCGCTGATGTCATCGTCGTTTCGCTTCATGCCGGCGATGCCTCCACGCTGGATGTCAGCGTTAACGGCGCGGTCACTTCCTTCCCGCTTGCATCGATCACGAAGGGAATCCGCATCGACGGCCGCGGCGGCAATGACAGCATCAAGGTCGATCAGACCAACGGCGCCATCAATCTTCCCGTGCAGATCAAAGGCGGCAGCGGCGATGATTCCATCGTCGGAGCCGCGGGCGATGATCGCCTCGACGGCGGCTCCGGCAATGACCAGGTCAGCGGCGATGCCGGTGATGATCGCATCAAGGGCGATGCCGGCGATGACTCACTGGGCGGCGGCGATGGGGATGACTCACTTGCCGGCGGCGCGGGAAACGATGACCTGATCGGCGATGCCGGAGATGATTCGCTCAACGCCGGCGGCGGCGATGACCGACTGGAAGGGGATGTCGGTGACGACAGCCTCATCGGCGGCGGCGGAAATGACATCGAGCACGGCGACGTCGGCGACGACTCGCTTAACGGCGGCGGCGGTGACGACAGCCTCGACGGCGGCGATGGTTCCGATCACATCCGCGGCTCCGGCGGCAACGACCACTTCGCCAGCGATGACAGCGCCGGCGAACTGCTCGACGACCACGGCCACGACTCCGCCACCGGCGGCGAAGCCCAGGCCGGCGACGACAAGGGCGGCCAAGGCCTCGAAGCCGGAGACGACAACGGCGGCTCAAGCCACAACGATAGTTCGGGCGGAAATAATTCCACCGGTGATAATTCGACGGGCGATACTTCGACCGGCGGACAATCGCACGATGGAGCCGAGCGTTCGATCCGGCACACCGCGTCCGCTATCGTCGATTCCGTGATCGTGAAGTAAAATTTAGCGAGCGCTGCAAGGTCAGCGCTCGGTGTCCTGCTGCGACGGAGCGATGAAAGCGGTCGCTCGCGCATCATCTGTCGCGCTCAGGATTGCCATCTGCGTCGGCGATCCGACCTGCTCGTCGGCCGGCCCGATTCCTTCGAATCGCACGTCGTAATCAAACCGCGCGGCGACGGAATTGGCCCAGGCGCCGAATTCTTCGCGCGTCCATTCAAATCGATGATCGCGATGACGGAACGTTCCTGCCGCGAGCGTGGGAAACTTCACGTTGTATTCCACATTCGGCGTCGTGACGACCACCTTCCTGGGCCGCGCGAACTCGAAGATGACGCGCTCAAAAGCGCTCAATCGCGGCGGATCGAGATGCTCGATCACCTCCACAATCGCGGCGGCGTCGTAGCCGGCCAGGCGTTTATCGCGATAGGTCAGCGAGCCTTGAAACAGCGTGAAGCGATTACGCCGCGCTTCGGGAAGGCGATCGAGATTCAGCCGATCGACGGCGATCTCCAGCGCGCGATGCGACACATCCATGCCGGCGATGCGCTCGAATTGCTTTTCGTCGGCCAGCAGGCGCAGCAGATTTCCGTTGCCGCAGCCGATGTCTATCACGCTTTTGGCGCCGCTGGCTTTGAGCGCGCCGAGCACCGCCGCCATGCGCTGCTCGTTGAGGCGCATCGGCTGCTCGACCCGCTGCTCCTCGGCGGCGCGCTGCTCCTGCAGCTGGTCGGGGTCGGGCTGGTCTTCCTCGATCAGCCGCGCGAGTGCCGCTCGGGTGAGATGGGCGCGATGGCGCAGATAGCGGCGGGTGATCTGCTCGCGCTGCGGATGGCCCGCCAGCCACGTCTCGCCGTGCCGCAATAGCTTCTCCACTTCGGCTTCGTCCACCCAATAATGCTTGTCATCATCCAGAACCGGGATCAGCACATACAAATGCGACAGTAGCAGATGCAGCGGAATTGCATGGCGGAGCGTCAGCGAGAAATACGGGCTTTCGCCCCACGAGGGAAACGATTCATCCAGCGGATGACGATTCAATGCGATCTCATACCCGAGCGGCTCAAAGAGCGCGCGAATGAGCGCCTCGCCGCCTCGCGAGGGGACGACCGGGAGCGTCGCCTCCAGTGGAATCGAAGATTGAGCGAGATCCGGCCGCTGCTTGCAGATGCCCGAGAGCGCGCTGCCAAACACCTGAGCGATCGCGACGCTCAGGAATGAGCTGGCGACATAAGGCCGATCGTTGACATATTGCTGGAGCGCAAACCCCTCGCCCGCCGGCCCGCGCCGTTGCCGCACCAGGCCCACCGGATCGATCTGCAGCATCAGGGCAGCCGTGCATCGCTCATCGGATGCACTCGGATAAAAGACATGGGCCTTCCCAAACGAAAGATCAAACACCTGCGGCCGCGCGGGATTCTTGTGCAGCAAATAGCCGAGGTCGGTGGCGGGGGAGTGAGTGGTGGTGAGGGTGAGGAGCATTGGGCATTCCGCCGAATGAAAAATGAAAAATGAAAAATGTGGGGGAAACGCGGCCGCTTTCATTCGCCCATTCTTCATTCCTCATTTTGCATTCGGGCCCCGTTCTGCAATTTTTCATTTTTCATTTTTCATTTTTAATTGGGCCGACGGCCAGATTGTAGGCTCGCGCCATTGCATCGACAGGTTATAGAGGTACGTATGCGACTTGTTCAGATCCTCGACAACCTCGAGCCGGCAATGCAATTCAGCGACGGGCGCGGCATCCGGACCGCCGAAAAACTGGCGGCGGAAACGGCGCACGATCAGTGCGAATACGCCGCCGAAAAACGCCAGGGACACCTGGTCATCTATAAAGTCCGCGAAGACGGCGTCCGCCGCCGCGCTTATCGCCAGGTGAATTGATCGGCCACTGGTTTTGCGGTACTCCGCGCGCGTCGGTCAAGTGGCATGGGCATCCTGCCCATGGCTTGTTGTACTCAACAAGCGTCGGTCGTACTCGGCCGACATCAGCAAGAGCGCAGCGTCGATCCCATCGGCGCATCAGTCAGACTTCGATGACACCCAAAACCGTCGGCTCACAGATTATCCTGCTTTGCCCGATTCCACTTTGCGCGCCGCCGGTTGCGTCGCCTCCCCCGGGCGGCTGCTCGAGGCTGCGCTTCAAATCAACCAGGCTTTCTTGGCTGACGCGGATCATCCCGGTGTTGGAGCGGTCTTCGTCAAGAATGATCAGGATCACCGCGACGATGAGCACAGCGACCATCGAATTGCGCCAGATGTGCCGTCCGCCGGCGACTTCCGCGGCCAGGCCGCACAGCGTCATCGCGCCAATCGACACCGCGAAGAGCAGCACCAGCACCAGTGCCGGCAGCCGATCGCGCCCGGCGGCAACGCGCACGGTGTGAATATCCAGCACATCGTTGAGCGCCTGAATCAGCAGTGCATCGATTACGGTGGGCGTGCGCCCGGCGATCAATTGCGTGCCGAGCGGCCAGATCTTCGCCTGGATCCGCTCGGTGTTCTCCATCGCCTGGTGTAGTTTTACCGGATCGCCGTGGATTTCATCGACAAGGATTCTTGAATCCAGATACTCGCGAAGCACCGCCTGCAACTGCGCGCCGCCCGGCCCCGGCATCAGGCCCGCACGCAGATAGGCGGTGCCAATGTTGTTGGCTTCCGAAACCACCGCCTGCTTTCGCATGTCGGCACGCGTGACGACAAACGCGTAAGTGAATCCCAGCAGCAATCCCAGCAGTCCAAGCACCCCTTGCTGAACCGTGCTGAGATCAGAGTCATTGCTATTTGTGCCTCGCGCGCGTCTTTTGCGCGCCAGCCGATACCCCGCCTCCTCCGAAATCATCAGCACCGCCAACAGCAGAAGGCTGATGACCCAAACCGGCGTCAGCTCAAAGAAGTGGCCCAGCTCGTATTCCATATCGCGCGTCCCTCTCAGACCGTGGACACATGATTCCCAAAATCGCGCGCGGTGATGACTTGGCCGGCGGCCACCGTGACATCGTAATACCCCAGCGGCCAGGGACCTGCCGGTTGCGTGCGCGTCCAGCCGTTCTGGCGGACCTCGCGCAGCCGATAAGTGCCTGGGCTCAGGACCATTGTGTAGACGCCTGTGGAATCGGTGGTGACGATCAACTCGCCCTGGTCCCACACGCCATTGTTGTTCCTGTCGATGTAGACCTGCCAGTTGGCCAGGCCTTTATCGCTGCCGTCGAAGACGGCGTCGGCGTTCAAGTCGTTGTATATCTTTCCGGTAATGACGGCGCCCTGCAACAGGTATCTGGCCAATCCAAAAGACCACCCAGCCGACCCGACAACGACCAGTTTTCCGCTGCTGGAGACGGCGGCATCGAGTAGCCGAGTCGGCACTGGCGTCGTGACATAATCGGTCAAACTTCCGGCGATAGAATAGCGGCGGATGTAGCCGACGTTCTGGTCAGTGCTTCCGGTTAAGACCAGCCGTCCATCGTTTTGCACGAATAGGTTCGTGACGGTGAAGTCGTTAACGCCGCCGAAGGGATGAACTTCGCCGCCGACACCGAAGGCGGGATTGAGCGCGCCATTGTGCAGGAACTCGACGATGGTCCCTTCGTTGGCGCCGCTGCCCAAGGTTTCCTGCTGTGTAACACCGCCGGCGACGATATTGCCGTTGGACAATACAGCCAGCGCGGTTGCGCTGGCGGCGTCGGTGTAGCCCTGTACGCCCTCATCGAATTGGAAAAAGTCGGCGGTTGCGACGCCGCCGGAGCCAAAGGTTCCATCCAGCGAGCCATTGACGTTGAGCCGTCCGACGGCCAGATCATCATTGACGATGGATCCCTCGCCATAGGGAATCTGCACCTGCCGGATGCCGCCGACCAGGAGTTTGCCATCGGCCTGAACTGCCAATGGGGCCTTGGCAATGACGAAGAACGGGAGGTTCACCTTTCCACCTGCGCCAAAGGAGGCATCGGCCTGTCCGCTGGTCCTCAGGCGCATGATGACGTTGCCTGCGCTGCTGGCCACGATCTGGCCGTTGGGTTGAAGCAGGAAGTTGCCAAATTGACTGATGGCGGCGGTACCGTTAGCGCCGAAGGTGGTATCGACGGCGCCGGTGGCAGTCAGTCGTATGATGCCTACCGCGGAGTCGCCTACGAGGACGCGACCGTGGCCGTCAACGATCAGGCGAACCGCCGACGGCGCGCTCAGCGAACCGACGGGTGTGTTGATGGTCGGGCCAACGACAGCGTATCCGCTCTGGCCGGCATATCCGCCGCCGGGCGCGAAGCTCGAATCGAGCGATCCGTCCACGTTATATCGGCGGACATAAAGCCCCGTCAGCCCGCTGACGGTAAATTGGCCGGCGACCAGTGTCTGGCCGTTGGGCAACTCGGCAATCGCCTGACCCGACGCGAAAATCGGGCGGGTCAGCGCCGTGCCGGAAGGGCCGAACGTGGTGTCCGGCGTGCCGTTGGCATTCAGCCGCGTCGGGCTCAAATCCGATCCCACTGGCGATATTCCCTCGGCGCTTGTTTGTGCCAGGAGGATCTTCCCATCCGGTTGGAGCGAAACGCCGCCCGCTTGCGGGTTGGCGCTGTAGACAGTTCCCAGATTGGCGTAACCGCCCGAGCCAAAGCTCGCGTCCAGCGCGCCAGAGGTGGTCAGCCGCGCGAGCGCGGCGGCGGAATGCGCCCCGTTTCCCGTGCCGATGGCGCCGGCGATCAGCAGTTTTCCGTCCGGCTGGAAGATTTCCTGCTCGGGGCCGTTGATTGTCGTGTTAATTGACACAAAGCCCTGACCACCCGGGCCATAGGTCTTGTCAACCGCTCCATTGGCAGTGAAGTGATTGAGCCGCGAGGAAAATTGGGTTGCGGCTGGCGTGTAAATGTTGGTCTGGCCGTAGGCGGCGATCACGCCGCTGCTTGATGCCATCACGGCGAAGAATCCGGTAACGGCTGGAACGATCGTCGAGCCGGATGCGCCAAATGATTTGTCCAGAACACCTGCCGGTGTGAACCGTTCGAGAAGGCCGGCGGCCAGTGCGTTGGCTGGCGAGGCGGCGGTGGGGCTGGTGGATCCGACGGCAACAAATCTGCCCGAGGAATCGAGCGTGACCATGCCAAGGGTCGTTACGACCTCTCCGTTGCTAAGGCCGCCCGAGATGCCGGCGGCGATTCCGCCGACACCAAAAGACGAGTCGAGATTTCCTGCTTTGGTAAAGGCCGCCAAGGCCGCTTTGGTCGTCGATCCAGTGCCGGCGGCCCCCGCCAGCACGATGTCACCATTGGTCAGCGTCAGAACATTTGTGTTGAGATTAGGTTCGAAGCCCGACGGATTGATGACGACCACGCCGCCGTTGCCGAAGGAGGCGTCCTGTGCGCCCGCCAGCGTATAGCGCGAGAGCCTGTAGGTCCGAACAAACGGTTGATAGCCGTCCGTGTACGAAAGAACAAGAACCTTGCCATCTGCTTGTGCTGCCACGAGAGCCGGCTGGCCGATTACCGACGAGACGGTGGTCCCGCCGCTGCCAAATGTTGAATCCAACACGCCCGAAGGCGAGAACGCCTGCAACTCAACGGGCACCGTTTCCGCGTTGTTTTCGGATGTGCCGGCGACGATCACGTCGTGCGATACCGGGTTGTAAGCCGTCGCGACGCCGACACCCAGCGAGGTCGCGTTCAACACCTGACCTCCCGTGCCGAAAGTCGGATCGAGCGCAATCGGGACGCTGCTCAGAAGCACGCGTCGCTCCACCGCCTCAACGACAGGGCGAGATGCGCGGCTGAGAAACTTGACTGAAACCGGTTTCGCGAACGACACACGTTTTGCCTGCGACAATATTGGAAACAGATTCATATTGTTCACCTGATGCGAAGATTGCCGCTCGGCGCCCGCGCCTCTTTAAGCAGACAACCTGCAATTGCCTTGGGTGGGTTGATGATGACATCATAGACGAATTACCGACCACAAGATACGAGACAAGGCCATTTAGGCGGGCCTTCGCGGGGCGCGTTTGTTCAGTGGGTTTCTCGGCTTTTTTCCGGGGGTCCGGAGTTCACTGGACCGCGCGTAAAACTAAACTGGCATTGCGTCCGAGGAAGCTGGCCGATCAGGATGCATTGCAACTGTGCGCGACGGCTCCCGGCCCGGATCAAGTTGAAGTGCAAAGTAGTGGGGAATGGCGGATCGGTCGGTTGGAGGTCTTTGGATGATCGGTCGTGACAAATCGCGTGTCATTTCCCAGCAAAAGAACGCCGGCAAATTAATCGCCAGGCGGAAGCTAACGAGGCCCGCCGACCGAAGCCGCGCACCATCCTCCATCGAGTTCCTTGAACCTCGCCAATTACTTAGCTTTACCGCGCCCGTGAGTTACACGATTGGCACGGGCAATGACGGTTTTGTACCCAACGCCGCACCCGTGAACGTGGTTACTGCTGACTTCAACGGCGACCACAAACTTGATCTGGCAGTCGCCAAAACCTCCGACAATTCTGTGTACATCTTGCTGGGTAAGGGCAACGGCGCCTTCCAACCGCCCATGAAATTTGCGGCTGGCGAGTCGATTCAAGGCGGCCTTCGCGTCGGCGATTTCAATAATGACCACAAGCTGGATCTGTTTCTGCCAACCCTGGCGCCTGGATACCCGGCCATCGTGATGTTGGGCAACGGCGACGGGTCGTTTAAGCCGGCCATCAATTCATCGTCGTTCAGCGTCGCGGGCACTTACCCGCGCGGCTGGGCGCTCGGCGATTTCAATAAGGATGGCAAGCTCGATGTCGTGGCGACGTTGCCCGGTAATTCCGACACCGGCGGCTACATCATCCTGCTGGGAAATGGCAACGGCACCTTCAAGCCCGGAGTCGCGACGACCGGAGTGCTGGGTTACTCGCGCTGGGTCACGACCGGCGATTTCAACCACGACGGCAACGTCGATCTGGCCTTCGCAGATGGGCAACAAATCAACGGCAGCGCCGGCAACGCCGAACTGAGCATCGCTCTTGGTAATGGCAACGGCACGTTCCGGCCAACAGTTCATTACTCCAGCCCGGGCCTGCCCAGCAGCGACACTCTGAATCCAGAAGACGTGGTCGTAGGTGACGTTAACGGCGACGGCAAGCTCGATGCGATCGTCTCCAACTACGACGACAACATCAACGTCTTCCTCGGCAATGGCAACGGCACGTTTCGCGCCGCCGTTGGGTATTCGCCGGGTGAGTATCCGCGCGACGTGGCGATTGCCGACATCAACGGCGACGGCAAGGCCGATCTGGTCGTCAACAACCTTGGCATTGGCGCGGGCGGCGCGGAGTTTCCCGCCGAAGGTTATCAGCCCGGTTCGGTGGCGGTGATGCTCGGCAACGGTAACGGGACGTTCCGAAGCCCAATTGCCTATCAGCCGTTCGATTATCCCGGTTGGACAGCCGTCGGCGATTTCAACGGCGACAAATCTCCCGACCTGGCGATCTCGCAGGTTTTCGACGGGCACTCCGTCGCGGTGATGCTCAATAGCCCGACCTCCAGGAACCTTCCTCCCATTGTCGCCATAGATGCCGCCGCTGCTCCCAATCCTGTCAATGGAAAAACGGCGACGTTGAGCGTTCTGGGGGCCGATGACGGCGGCGAGTCGAACCTGAAATACACCTGGGCGACCACCGTGAGTCCGCCCGGCCCGGTTGTCTTCAGCGTCAACGGCACCAATTCCGCGAAGAACACGACGGTATCATTCTCAAAGGCAGGAACGTACTACTTCAAGGTAACCATTACCGATGCCAGCGGCCTGAGCGCCATTGATATGGTTCCGCTCACCGTTGCCGGCCTCGGCACCGGCGGCAGCACCTTCATCTGGACCGGAGCCGGAACCAACAATAACTGGTCCAACGCCGCCAACTGGAATATGCACACGATTCCGGGTTTGGGGGCGACTGTCATCTTCAACGCCACATCGTCCAAAGATGCGATTGTCGACGCCGCCTTTGCGGGGACTGTCGGCGTCCTGCAAATCAACAGCGGCTATACGGGCACGGTCAGCTTGAGCCGAAACCTTACCCTCACCGGCTCTTTCGCCGAATCAGCAGGAACGTTTAGCGAAGGAACGTATTCCCTTTTCGATGCCGGCGATTTCACGAAGGTCGGCGGCACATTCAATGCCGGAAAAGGTGCCGTCGTCATGAACGGCACCGCCGCCAACCAAAACATCTCGGCAACGGACGTGAACTTCTACAACTTCACGCTCGCCAACAGTGCCCACTCGTTGAACGTCACCGGCACGCTGACCGTCAACGGCACCTTCACCTGGCTGCGCACGGCGGGTTGGATACTCGGTCCGAATGCCAGCGGCAATGCCGCCATCGAATGCCGCGGCGATATCGACAATCAAAACCACGGCAATACCGGAACCCCCTATTTCACGCTCGATGGCGCCGCGAATCAGACGATCAAAGACACTTCCGGCGTGCTGAATTACAGCGGCTACGCCGGCGGCGATTTCCGCAGGCTTGTCATCAACAAAACCGGAGGCGCAGTGATTCTTGCGTGCGATCCGGTGATCTACAACGGCCTGTCCCTCCTCAAAGGAAGCGTGAGCAGCGGCGGCAATTGGTGGTTCGTGGGCAACGAGTCGATCGCGACCGCCGCCGGCCTGAATCTCGGAAACCTCACGCTCGCGGCCAACATCGCCGCTGGAGAATTAGGCACGGGCCTGCAAGTCGCCAGCTTGAATCTGAACGGCCACACCCTCGTCGCCCCATCCACCTTGTATATCTCCGGCAACTTCAACGCCGGCGGTACTGCCAGCGTCTTCAGTGCCAACAGCGGCACGGTAGTTTTTGATGGCAGCTCCGCGCAGCAACTGACCAGCGGCGGCAACTCGTTTTACAACCTGACTATTCTGTCCGGCGCTGTTCTCGAGCTGGAGGACGACCTGACTATTGCACATACGTTTACCAACGGCGGCAGCTTGAACAAAAACAGTCATAAACTGAACGGCCAGTGAAGAACATCAAAAGCAGCGGCTCCGGAAACCACTGCTGGCTACTCGACGGCTTCAAACCAGTCGAAGTTTCCAGCGACGCCGGTGCCGGGTCCCGCGGAGTCGATCACCAGTTGGAGCACGTGCGTGCCGGCGGTCAGATTCACGCCGGCTTTGCTGACGATCGTGTAGGTGTTCCAGTCTCCGGTGGCAGGAATGGAAAGCTCACCGGTCACGTTTTTGCCATCGACGTTTAGATGGAAGGTTCCGCCTTTCGTCTGGCTGGCCACGCGGAAGTTAAGCGTATAGGCGGCGGTGGTGCCCACGGCGACGGTGTAGTTAAGGCGCTCGCCGGGCAGTGTCCAGCCGACGAAGAATCCACCGCCGTCGGCGGCTGGGATGGCGCCGATTCCGACGCCTTCGCCTGGTCGGTATCGGCCGCCGCGATTGGTGTTGCCGGGGTTGAAGTAGCCGGTGTTTTGTCCGCCCAGGTCAAAGTTTTCGGCCTGGATGCGCCCGAAGGCGGCGGGCGTGCCGCTGAAAGGCCCAACGCGCACTTCGCCAAACAGAGGACCGGTGCCGGCCTGGCCTGTGGCGACGATCGTTTGGGTCGCGACTGAGGGAGTGGTTTGCTTGAAGCGGGTCTGGGCGACGACGCGGATCGTGTATCCGCCTGGCTCAAGGCCGTTGATGGCGTAATGGCCGCCGGAAGTGGTTTTGGCCGAGGGTTCGCCGGCGTCGAGTTTTCCGTTGTCATTCAAGTCGGCAAAGACAGTCCACCCGGAGAGGCCTGGTTCGGCACTCTGTCTGGTGCCGTCACCATTGGAGTCCTTGAAGACGGTCCCGGAGATGCTTGCGGTCGCGGGTGCGATCGCCCGTTCTCCAAACAGATTGTTGGCCGACGTCTGGGCGTCGGTGAGTTTGATCGCGAAAGAGCCGACGGCGGGCGTCGTGGTGGCCAGGCCGGTGATCGGCACGATGCGCAGCGTGTAGGTTCCGGCCTTCAGCCCGGCGAACTCGAAATAGCCGAAGATGTTGGTGGTCCTGCTGGCGTCGCCCGCATCAAGCTTGCCGTCGTTGTTGAGATCAAGATACACCTTCCATAGAGCCAGCCCGTCTTCGCCGACATCGAGCCTGGCATTGCCGTTGGCGTCATCGAACACGCTTCCGCTGATGACGGATTTGTTCTGCAGTTCCACGGCCCCAATATCAACCGTGCCATTGACGACACGGGCAAACCCGCGCTGGTCGGTGGTGATGCCTTTGGGAATCAAGGCATTGGACCCATGGTCGATGGCCGGGCTGCCGCTGAGCGGCAGCATCGTCGGCGTCGGCCCGCCGTTGTCAGCCAGGGGGCCAAGGTCGGCGTTCAGTGGCGTGGCGCCAGTACCCGTGCGGTCGGTGCTCTTCCATCCGGTGGAATCGCCGACGTCGCCGATGAGATTGAAGCCCAGGCTTTTGAATGCGCCGTTTGTATCGGGGTCGTTGGCCGCCGTGTTCCCGGCGATGATCGTGTTCGCGACGTCGCATTCGCCGCCCAGGGAGTTGGCGCCCCCATTAGGGTCGGCGAGCACGTAGTTGACGATGCCTCCGGCGGTGTTGCCCGAAACCGTGCAGTCGTTGACGGTTAGTAGTGTGCCGGGAGGAGCGTAAAAGTTGATCCCGGCGCCGACGTCGGTGTTGGCGGCGATGGTGCAGTTGGTCAGGGTAGCGACGTTGAGGAGTTCGATGCAGCCACCGCCGCCGTTGGCACCGCCCGTATTGCCCGAAATTGTACAGCCGGTGAGGGTGATGGGTCCGGCGCTATTGATGCCGCCGCCGTCGCCGCTGTGGCCGGAGGCGTTGCCCGAGATGGTGCAGTCGGTCACGGTCATCGTCCCGTTGTTGTCGATGCCGCCGCCGGCGCCATAGTAGTCGCCTGTGTTTCCGGAGATGTTGCAGGAGATCAGAGTCGCAGTGCCGTTGTTTTGGATGCCGCCGCCGGAGCCGAAAACTTCAGCAGCGTGGTTGCCGGTGAGGGTCACGCTCGACAGCGTGAGAGCGCCGTCATTTTCGATGCCCCCGCCGTTCTCATCGTTGTTTCCGCCCGTGAGGGTCATGCCTGACAGGCTCGCAGTCGCCTGCTTGTCGATCTGGAAATCGTTTGATCCTTGATTGCCGTTGACGGTGACGCCCGCGGCTGGACCGGTGATACTGATGGGCTTCGTGCCGCTTAGTTCCAGGTTATTGCCGTTGAGGACAATCGTTTTCGCGGAGGCAAAAACAGTGGGGCTGAACGTGATCGCCGTGGCGGTCGTGCTCTTGTTGGCGATGTTGATCGCGTCTCGCAAGCTGATAACGGTGCTGCCAGGCGCGTCCGTTGAATCTGCAATTGTGTTGACGACGATTGAGGTCAGCAGCATGCGCTGCTCGAGCGGCTCGATTGCCGCCATCAAGCGGGCGCGCGGATTCCACAATTTCCGAAGCGTATGGATACGAATGGCAAGCTCCTTGGTTGGATAAGAGTCCAGTTCCCCCGTGGCATGCAGCGAGCCTTGCCTGCAGAATGCCTGAAGTGTCAATCAGGCCGTTTGGACGGACGCATAGCCTGATGACGCCTCAGTCATTCTTGACCTCAAGTGTGACTCATTCACATTGAGCAAGCAAGAATATAATTGCGATAATGTTGTACCGGAGCGAAAACTCATGCAAGAAAAAAAGGGATGCCGGACGGCCAAAAGAACGTCGTCGGCAGGTTTGAAGCGGTCGAGAAGTAGCGCGTGGTCCGACGATATGGATACGATTGCCCAACCGATGATCGCACCGCTCGCAAGATTCCTCGATTGGTCCGCCATCCAGTTTGTCGCGCTGATGAAGCCTGACAACGTAACTGATCCGCGGCTTGAGGAAGCAATTCAATTTCTGAAAAGCCCCGCCTTCGCTCCTGCTGAGAGTCCGCCGGCAGAGGTTGAACTCGACGGCTCTTCCCGCTTCCATTTTCCCACGCCGCAACCCTGCGATATCGCGGAAAACAATATCGTTCACGGGCGGCTTTACCGCTGCCCTGGCCACTGGCAGCAGCGGCCGGCGATCATTCTGCTGCATGGCTGGGGGGATTCGGCTAACTATCGGGTCAGGTTTCCATTGATCGCCCGCCGCTGCAATCGCGCGGGGATTAACGCGGCTACGTTGGTGGCGCCGTATCACTTTCAACGCCGGCCGCGCCAGCGTGGAACGTTCGATGGAGGCGATTGCGTTTTGTGGGCGAAGAGAGCCGCGCAGGCGATCGCCGAGATTCGGGCGATGACCCGTTGGCTGCTGAACGAAGGCTGCCCCGCCGTCGCGCTGTGGGGCGTTTCGATGGGAGCCGTTCATGCTGGGATGACGGCGTGCCTCGACGCGCGGCCGGCCGGTGTCGTCATGGCAAGCCCCGCCGTGCGATGTAATCCCTGGGTGGAACAACGTGCCGTGCGGCGTCGCATCTGTGCAAGATTGCCCATCGTGCGCGAGCTCTGCGAGAAGATGAATCAGACCGCGATGGACCTGACGACAACCCGGCCTGCCATCCCCACCGAAAGAATTCTATTGGTCGAGGGGATGCATGACCTGATCTGTCCGCGGGAGGATGTCGAGGATCTGTGGCAATCATGGGGCCAGCCCAACATCTGGCGGCTGCCGCACGGCCATGTCAGCATCTGCTGCGGCGGCGTGCCGGGTCTGACGGGGAAAGTCCTGCGCTGGCTGACGCCGCGGATGCATTCGAGACAACCGTCATGCTGAGGTACCCCGAAGCATCTGGGACCACCGGGAGGGAGAAATACCAGCTGCCTAAAGTGTCACGCACCTCGTCCGCGCCCGCACCTGTTACCTCGTTGCAAAAAACAGCAAAATTCGATAGTATCCAAATCATCGACAGTATGGTCTGCGTGCGGCGGGCCTTG
>DATBDZ010000213.1:0-2622 GCA_036276235.1 Humisphaera sp.
TGCTCGCCGTCGGTGACGGTGTCGCCGGACAGCAGAGCGAGCAGTTCGATCACCGATTTGCCGCCGTAAAGCGGCTCAATCAGCGGCTGCGCGACCGAAGGCGTTCCATCCCACGCCAGCGAATCGCCCCACGCCTCAAGATAATGCGCGCGGGGAAGATGCCATTTGCTGGCCAGAGAGGTTTCGTCAAAGTAGAGACCAAGCCGAACCGAGTTCGGCACCTTCTTGATCGCCTCGGCGAAGTTCAGATCGTTGGGTGCATCGTAGACCGGATTGCCGCCGAGGATCAGCAGCGTGTCGATCTTGCCGTCGTTCATGGCGGCGGTCAGCTCGGTGATCTGCGCGATCTGCCCCGGCTGATTGCCCGCGGGATCATCAACCAGCGTGACCGTCGTCCCAATCGCGCCGAGCTTCTCGTTCATCGCATGAACCAGTGCATGCACATGCGGCGACGCCGTCGGGCCGGCGGCAATCACCGACGCCTTGTTCCAGCGCACGGCGCGAAGATCGCTCAATGCGTTCAAGACAAATTGCGATTCGGCACTGTTGAGGCCCCCGCCTTCCACGCCGGGAATATCCAGATTGGCGGCGATGTTCCGCGCGATCACATCGATGCGGCTCGGATCAATGCCGATGCGATAGTCGGCGATCGCGCCGGAAACCGTGAAGGCGCTTTCAGCGATGTAGACGCGGTTCATCCGCTGATCTTTGCCCCCGCCGTCCACTCCGTCCGCGGACCGACGGCCCGCCGACCAATCGGCGGCATATCGCGTATGCGCCGGATGCGTGCCGAACAGATCGGCATCAAGCAGAACAATCGTCTGCGCCTTATCGAGATTGAATCGCGTGCGAAGCGGCTTGCCGAACGCCAGCTTCGCGCCTTCGCGCTCGTTGTCGTTGTTCAGCGGCTCGTATTCGTACCACTTGGCGCCGGGGTATGCCGCCAGCAGTTTTTTCTTCAGATCCAGGACTGTCGGGCTGACGGTCGCTTCGCTCAGAATCGCAAAGCTCGCGGCTTTATCCTTGAGCTGCGTGAGATGCGCTGAAATCGCCTTGGCGAAAGCATCCCAATCGGTGTACTGATCCATCCCGCGCGAGCGATCGATGACGCTCCGGCTGCGATGCGGATCGTACATCTCTAATATGCTCGCCTGCGCGAAGGTGTCGGCGGAGCCGATCTTCCCGGGGATTGTCCAGGAGAAGGGATGCGAAGGATTACCTTCGATCTTGATCGGCCGCCCATCGTAGCTGGTGACCAGCAGCGGCAACGCAACGCCGCCCACTTCCCACACGGTGGCGAACTGCTCGGGGACGCCGGGAATGCGCTCGCGCGGGTTGCTCGTATACGGAGCCAGCCGCTCTTTGGGCCAGCGGCGGCAGCCGGTGAGCGTCACGCCCGCCAGCGCCAGCGATGCGCCCATGATCTTCAGAAAACTGCGGCGCGACGCCCCGTCCTGAATCTGTTCCGGGTTATAGCCGGCAAATTCAGTGTGCAGCAGCTCGCGCACTTGCGGACCGTCGGCAAGCTGCTCCAGGCTCCGCCAGTACTCCACGCCGGATACGTGATGCTTTATCGATGACACGTGTAGCAACTCGTCATGTAAGTGGCATCATGGATGCCATACTGCGCCTTCAGGTCGTCACGCTCTTTGTCGCTCATTTCCCCGCCGTTCGGGTTCTTCTGCATGTACGCCATGTTGGTCACCGGAATATCCCGCGGCCGCAGATGCGAGCCCGGATCGCGATGGCAATCCAAACACCAGCCCATGCTCAGCGGCTTTTCCTGGTGAACCACTTCCATCTGATCGATGCGGCCGTGGCATTCCACGCAGCCGACACCATGATTCACGTGAGCGCTGTGATTGAAATAAACGTAATCAGGCAGATCGTGCACCTTCACCCACTGCACCGGCGCGCCGGTCGTCCAGCTATCGCGAACGGGCTTGAGCCCTTCGTTTTCCGGCTTGATGTTGGTGTGGCAGTTCATGCAGGTCTGCGTCGCCGGCAGCGCCGCAAACGCCGCCTTCTCCACCGTGTTGTGACAGTAGCGGCAATCGATCCCCAGCTTGCCCGCGTGCAACGCATGGCTGTAGGGCACCGGCTGCACCGGCGCATATCCAACGGCGGTGGTCTTGGGCGATGCGCCGTACGTGAACAGGATTGTCACGTAAAACAACCCGCCGATCGCGCCGACCGCCCCGGCGGGCAACAAATAATTTGTCCACCGCGGGAACATGAAACGGGAATAGGCTTTGTTTTCCGCCATATGGCCAAAGATTAAGTTAGTCAGCCTTTCACCCGGAGGGTCGCGCTAATCCATAGCACCAAGATCAGCGTCCCTGCCCGCGTTCTGCTCCCGGGCGGTCCAACTCTATCGGCCGCCGGGAAGGTGAAAGGCGAATCATGTAGGATTCTTCGCCGCCGTCAACTCATTGGCGATGTGGTTTTTTGTCGCACAGCCAACGAAGACGACCGCTTGCAGTAGTTTGCCGCCGTCGCGCGGCAGATGCAAGACCAGTTTGACAGACCAGTTTGACAGCCCCGCCGGGTGCCACAGGTCGCGGTACTCCGAGACCTGTGCGCGTTCTGCGAACGCGACGCACAGGTCTGGGAGTACGCCGA
>DATBDZ010000214.1:0-12560 GCA_036276235.1 Humisphaera sp.
ATGCTTCGGAGTACCTCAGCATGACGTAATTCCGCGAATGGGGCATTCACATTATTTCGGCTGCTCCACGGGAAACGCCAGATACGGCTTGATATTCGCCGCCGTGGCTTTGCCTATTCCTTTGACGTGCGTCAGATCATCCGGCGTCTTGAAGACAATCGCGCCGGGATGTTGCGCTTGCTGCTTGTCGCGGTAGGCGACGATTGCCTTGGCGCGGGTTTCACCCAAAGTGGGGATCGCGGCGAATTCTTCCCAGGTGGCGTTATTGGGATCAAGCTGAGTCGCCAAGTCGGCGGCGCGCGGGCCGGGGCCGGTCTGCGGGTTGGGGATGTACTGCGGATTGCGAAGAATCTTGACGGCGAACGCTACGCAGAGAATCGCCAGCAGGAGGATCAGCGCGCGGCGCTGGGGCGCGGTCCAGAGCAGATCACGGTTTTGCAAACTGGTTGACACATGATCCCTACAGGTTCTGAATCCCTACCGTTTCTGGAACGGCTTGATCTTCTCGCGCAGTTGCACCAGGCGCTGGTGGGCGGCCTTGGGGTGGAGTACGTCATCCAGTAGTCCGCCGCCGGGGAGGGTGGGACGCAGATCGGCCAGATTCGCCCAGGCGATCGATTCGATATATGGCTTGCTCATCGCCATCGAGTAGACGGCTTCCATCCAATCTGCCTGTAGCTGCGGATCCCAGGGGCGCTGCCAACGCCCGCCGCCGGCCGGGTCGAGGCGGCCGCGACCGTCGTCGCTTAAATCCGGGCCCGGCTGGCCGGGACTCCCAACGGCGGTGAGAAACAGCGGGCGGCCCAGGCTCGCGAATCGATCGAGCATCGTGCTGATCTGAAACAGATCGCGCATGAACATCCCCGGCGCGGGCACGCCCATTTCAATTTCCAGCGCAAACGCCTCGAAGCTGATACCCGCTTGGGCGACCATCTCGGCGTACATCATCGGCGGCACGCTGGCGCGCCCGCGGGCATGATATTCGCCGAACGGGTGGGCGATGGTGATCAGCGTGCGGGCGTTGGGGATGAGCGTTTTGACTTGTGAAACCAGAAGCCGCGTCAGCTCGATGATCTGCTCGAAGGTCATGACGAAGGCGCTGTTGGTCTGCAGGCCGCCGACGACGTTCCACGCCGCCACCGCGCGGCGATAGCGCTGCACGATTTTCTGAACGTAGTCGAACGCCATCTCGCGCAGCATGTCAAAATCATTTTCCCAGATGACCATCCAATCGGGCACGCCCGCTTCATCGAGCCGCACCAGCGGCCCTGCGATCGTCGGCATCCGGCGCTTGCTCAGCACCTCAACCCATTGATCCAGCGCATCCACATTGAATGTATTTTCCTGCGGCTGCACTTCCTTCCAGCTCATCGGCAGCACGCAGTAATCGAAATTCGTCGCCAGCGATTCCTTGTATTTTTCATTCTGAACCGCAGGATCGACGCGGCAGCCGAAGATGTGCCGCACAAAGCTGTTGGCGCTGCGCCGCCGGCTCAGGAGCAGATCGGTATGAAAACTGGTGAGCTCTTCGGAGAGATCCATCGCCATGACCAGCGCCTGGTCGGCGAGCTTGGCGGCCTCCCCGGGCTGATCGAGCTTCCCCAGCGCGTCTGCGAAAATGCCCTGCGCTTCGGAAAATCGCGCCGAAAGTTTTTCCGCCTTGGGAAAATCAAAGAGGCTCCAGTCCTCCTGCTTCTGCATGATCTTCATCAGGCGCGAGCGGGCCAGTTCAACATTCAGGTTGTACGGCTTTTCCGACGGCATGACGCGCGTCGTCTCCAGAACGTACGCGCCGTAAGGCCCGCAATCCCAGAGCAGCGCGATGCCCGCCGCCATTTCGTCTTTGCGATTGACGACCAGAAGACCATCGCGGAAGTAAATATCGCCGGGAATGGGAACGCTTTCGGGCCCCATCGCGGTTGCCGCTAAAGGCTCAAACGTGTTGACGCGGGAGCCGTCGCGATAGATCTCGAACTTGATTGGCATACAAAAACCACCGGCCGGACGCGCCAGCCGGGAGCGTCCCTCAAATCAGGCACTGCCTGACGCGGGGCGAATCTTAGCAGGAGTGGCGAAGGTCTCAAATGGGGCAAGGCCGGTCATTTGTCAACGGTCATTAGTTATTTGATTTGGGCCTCAGTACAAAGTGACCTGCTGCGTCAACCCGCCATCGACGTAATACGTGCTGCCTGTCACGTATTCCGCTTCGTCGCTCGCGAGGAAGACGGCGACGCTCGCGACTTCTTCCGGCTTGCCGAAGCGGCCCCAGGGGATTTCGCTCAGGGCGTTTTTCTTTTGCTGTGGGTCGTCCAGCACCGCCTGATTAATCGGCGTGGCGATCGCGCCGGGGGCGATGTTGTTGCAGTTGATCTTGTAAGGCGCCAATTCCATCGCGAGATTGCGCATCATCATCCGGATCGCGCCTTTGCTGGCGCAATATGCTGTGTATTGCGGGAATGGGATGTCTTCATGGACGGAGGAGATGAACAGGAGTTTGCCGCCCATCCCTTGCTTGACCATCTGCCGCGCCGCGATCTGGCTCAGGAGAAATGCGCCGTATAAGTTGACGTTCAGCACCTTGTTCCACTCATCATCAGTCACTTCCAAAAACGGCTTCTTGATCTCCATCCCCGCATTGGCGACGGCGATATCAACGCGGCCGAATTTGGCGATCACCTGATCGACCACCCTCTGCATATCCTCGCGGCTGCTGACATCGCCCACGGCGGCCATTCCCGCTGTCGGAAAGGCCGCCAGCATCGCGGCGGCTTCCTGCGCGTTGTTCCCCTTCTCGCGATAATTCACCGCGACATGCGCCCCTTCCGCCGCGAAGCGCTGCGCGATCGCCTTGCCGATGCCGCTGGATGCGCCGGTTACGATCGCCACTTTGTCCTGTAAACGCATGTGGGCTCCTGTCCTTTAGGTGTCGGGCGATATTAACCGATTGTCAGGTTCAGCGGAGCGGTGGAACTGAATCGCGCACCAAGGATTCGTGCTCTCGTTACACTCGTTCACGGCGTGGTGAACGGTTCCAGTTTTTTCGAGGATCGTTCGTGCGACAAGAACCGTTCGCCACGCCGTGTACGAGCCTAGGGCGAGGGCACGGATCCTCCGACCGCTCCGCATCCCACTACGAAATGCTCTCCGTCACCATCCGACTCACATCATCAATGATGCGACCATCACCGCTCATCCACCAAATCTGCTTGTGATGATGAATCGTGCAAGTCACGGGATATTCGGGCCAGGCGATCGCAAAATCGCTGCCGAAAAGGTTTTCGAGAAGCGTGCGCGTGAAATGCGTGAAGGATTCGCGCTCGTCGAATGTGAATTCGATAGCCGCGGCATTCGTAAGGGGCGCAAGGTGCTTCGAATCAACCCCGATTTTCGCAAGCAAATCGGGCATCCAACTCTTACTGCCAAAATCCAGCTCGTAAGCCCAACTGCTCTTGGGCATGACCCAGGTAGGCCCGCCCAAAATCTCGCGCCAGGTTTTTGCGACGAGCTCGGCCAGGTTCGCTTCATAAGGCACTGCGACCCGCCGCGCTTGCGCGAGAGCCTCGGGGCGGATCGTAGGATCATCCGGCCCGATCCACCCGGTGAAGCGCATCGAACCCGCATCCGCCGGTCCGAATGCGCCGCTGTTGTAATAGAGGCTGCGCATGCCTAATGCCGACATGCGCTGAAGAACCGTTGCGTAATCGACAATCGTCGGCACTGCGGGGAATTGTCATTGGTCATTGGTCATTTGTCATTAGTCCCAGTGTCATTGCGCCGTCACCGCCACCAAAAACGGCGCGGCGTTGGTCATGGCCGACACCAAATCAATGCTCACAATTTCCAGATCAGGACGCGGATTGGTCCATTTCTTCTCGAACAGCAAATAGTCAACCGTGGGCTTATCCTTGTCCTTGCCTGTCCACAAAGCAATCGGCATGCTCGGCTGCGCCCCCGGCTTGGCCGGCGTTGCCGGGTTTTGGCGGAAGATCCAGTCGCGCAGATCAATCCCGTAGCGGATCGGGATTTCCACTTTGTCGCCACTTATATAATGAATCACGTACGTGCCGATCTGGACCCCTTTGTCTTCTGACCAGTGGGTGGCTTGCAGAAAACTCAGCTTCTCGCACTTGAGCCTCACCCTGATCCCTTTCACTACTTCGGGGAACTCCTTGTTGCTAGTCACAAATTGCTGACCGGAAACCTGGACGATGCCGCGAAGGTCGTAGTCGGTATTGCCGAGGCGTTGAACCCCTTTGGGGAGCGACGAGAGGGTGTAGCCAAAAGCCCCGGAGGCATCCTCGTTTAAGCCGAGCGTGTAGTAATTCGTCAGATCGATCAGCTTCGAATCGGCGCTCGGATCGCGATGCGGAACCCCTTCGACTTTGCCCGGCTCGCGGGCCACGCCCGCCGGCACCGTTTGAGGCTGCGCCGGCGCGTCAGCCTGTCGAACGGCGGGCGTCGCTTCTTTCGCGGGAACATCCGCCGCCGCGAGATTTGTGGCGCTGAGACACAACGAGATTCCCAGTCCGGCGATCATCACCCGTTTCAGCATCGTTCGTCCCGAAGAATTGTTTGCAACAGAGCATTCGATACTCGATCGATCTTAAATCTTTTGCTCTCCAATTCCAGTGTCACTCGACTGCGTTGCGCGCGAACAGAGGTGGACCTCCGGTCCGACCGCTACGCGGAGATGGGACTTTGACAATCGAGAATGCAAAAAAAACCGGCCGCGGCGGTTACGCCCGCCACGGCCAGGTATCATCCATCAATCGTTGAACAGATCGAACCGTTAGATCACCGCCGACGCGCGCGCTGCAGGCGGTCGCTGGCGCCGCCGAGCATGGCGAACATCGTCAAAAAGCTGTGCGAAGATTTCGACGCCTTGCGCGTGCCGCGCCGGCGCGGGACGGGCGAATGACGCACCTTCAATGTTCGACGAATCACTTTGCTTCTCATCGTGCCGACTCCTTTTCAGAACAGGGAGAGCGTACGTCAGGCCCGGGGCGCAGCGAAAGTTGTGAGAAGTTTCGCGACAGTCCGATAATGTGGTGTTTGTGGGTTGTAGGTTGTTGGTTGTGGGTTGTAATTCGCAGTCAGGCGTGAGCTTGCTCGACTAACCACCCACAACCAACTACCCACAACCTACATCCACTCAAACTTCACTGAATACTTCCAGTGCGTGAAGTAAAGATTCTTCCCGTCGATCTCGACCTCGCCGCGCTGGAAATCGAGCGGCTCGCTGCGGAAGGATTGTTTTGCCGGCTGCAAGGGCGAGCCGTAATCTCGGTTGACAATCAATCGATATGAGTCCTGATGGCCGAAATAGAATTCGCGCACTTCCGGATCGTCGCTCTTGCGGCGGCCGTAGGACGCATCGACCGGCAGCCAACCCCATGGCTCAACGTATATCTCCGCCCAGTCGTGCATATTCCAATCGAGCGGCTTGGTTTCCCACCCGCTTTGCCAGCGCGCCGGTACGCCGGCGCAGCGGCACATCGCGATGAAGAGCATCGTCTGCACGCCGCAATCTCCACGGCGGCTCGCTAATGCCTTTCCGCTGAGGCTGCGGATCGTGCTGTATTCCACCTCGGCGTTGTAGGCGATGTTGGCATCAACCCAGCTGAAGATCCGCCGCGCTTTAATGAGTGGATTGGTTTCCGCGCCAACAACTTCCGCGACGGTCTTTTGAAGCTCGGGCGTGAAGAGGATATGAGGCGGCCGCTGATTCAGATTTCCGCCGCGCCAGTCTGCGGGCAGTGGCCGCGCCAGCGCATCATCCAGCAGCGGGTACCAGGCGGACGACGTGTATTCAAACACCTCATCGAAAACGAGCGGCTTGCTCGCGTCTTCAACTTTTTGCTCGAAATAAACCGTCCGTTGCGGCGCGCCTTCGATCGGATATTCCCCCGAAGCCGATGGCGCGACAAACGCGCCGGCCGGCGAAGTCGAAATCAGCTTCACATCCCCCTGCTGTCGATACTCCTGCGGAAATGGAAGCCACGCGCGAACCGTCGCGCCAGCGATGAAGCCCGGCGCGCCGGGTGGAACGGTGATCGTGAAATGCACCCGATGCCGCACCGGCAACACCTGCCGCCGGCCGGTCCGCTTGGCCTCGGCGATCACTTGCGCCAGATGATCTTCCAGCCTCCATTTTTCGCCAGCAACCGCTGGCGGGAGCTTTCGCCGAGCGATCGCATCGGGATAAAACCGAAAGATATTCGAAGGCTCGCGATTGAAGTAAAAAAGCTTGCCATCCAACACGCGGCTCTGCGCCTCCCCCGCCGCCGTCCAGCGCGACAGATCATCGGCGGTGATGTCGGGGATCGACCCGCGCAGTCGGTTCAGCAATCCCTCCGCGCCGAGATTAAATTCGGCGCGGATGCGCACGATAATTTCCATCGCCTCCTGCCGCGCCGGCCCGGCACCGGGCTGTTTAAGCATCGCCTCCGCCTCGGCGAGTTTCCCCTGCTCGATCAACATGCAAGCCCGCACCACAACCGGATCATCCGAAGTAAACGCCAGCGAAGCCCCGCTCGGCTCCGGAGGATGCGGGAGATCAGCTGCTTTGAGGGTGGGATCAGAAAGCATAATGAACAATGCCGCGGCCAGAAGATGAATGCCAGAGCGCACGTGCATGCGAGTAAATCCGAGAGTCATTGTCAACTTCCCTGCGGTTCGGTCCAGTAGGTTTGCTTATGGCCCAGTGCCTCGAATTGGCGGACTTGCGCTTCGGCCTGCGCCCGCATCAGACCGCCCTGGATGAGAAAGCGATTCCCATTGTCGTCCTGACGATACATGGACCAGGTTCGATCGGGTTTGCTCCAATAGTCCTCGCCGAGTTCATTGCGCAGCTTGCCGAGGATCGCTTCCAGTCTCTCCAAGGCTGCCTTGAGCTGATTCTCAAACGGCTCGCGGAGGAATCGGACGTTTATCGATTCCTTGCCGCTGTCGGACCGATGCAGATGGAGGTAGTCGCCCCGCGCCTCGATCGTGTCATCGCCGGTCTGGTCCTCGGCGGAGAATTTAACGCCGTCGCCGGGGGTCAGCATCATCGTGATGAATTCGTGGATCTCCTGAACGTCTGAGGGCGCGATCGGGGGTCGAAACATCTGGCTGGGCAGCACGAATTCCAGCGAGATGCCGAAGCACGATCGGCAGTCTCGATCGCTCTTGGGGTCCAGTCCCAGGCTCCGGCAGATCGCCAGCGCCGAGCGGTAATATCGCAGTAACTCTTCTTCGTGCCCCATGACATCCTTTGTGAACGCAAGCCGAAAATAATCATGCTCCATTTCCAGAAGCCCCGGAAGATCGGGCTGTTCGATCGGCTCGCCCTTCAGCTTTGGAAACCTTTCCTGCACCGAAAAGCGTTGATTCCCCATGATCACGACCTGACGTTGAACGAGTAACGCGATATCAAATGAGACGTCGCTCAGTAGTTGCGAATGATCCAGCCATTTGTCATCCCGTTTGATTCCTGACGCAGATGGATCCCGAAAGCCCGGCCATTTGCGCAGCGTTCCCAGCGCCGCCCAAAGGAAGACCCCGGACATAAGAATCAACCCGACCATCAGCAGCAGATGATGCCGGCCCAGAAACGGCAGCGCTACCAGCGGAAAAAAGCTGGCGAAGAAAAGAAATCCGACTTGCACCGATCGACGCGGCGACGGACCGACGAGTTGCTCTTGCATCAGATGTTGCAGTGGAATGATCCCGAGCGCAGCGACCAGACCCACCGCAATCGGGTACCAAGCCGCCGAGGCCCATCGGCTGCGCAGGGCGTTGAGGATCACCGCTCCAATCGCCGCTGCGTAGAGAGCGAGAAACGGGAGCGAGGCTAGCCGCGAACGCTTGACCATTGGCTAATATTTTAGCGGCGACGGGAAGTGCGGGCGCGGAGATTCACTCAGGCTGCCCCGCGCTATGGAAGTACTCCCGACCCCCTTCCGGCGATTCGGATGTTCACTCCTGGTCTGTCTGGAAGGACTCCCGACCCCCTTCCGCGATCGACCCCCTTCCGCATGGAAGTACTCCCGACCCCCTTCCGGCGACAGACCCCCCTTCGGGAGACCATCCAGTTGGTTAACGTGTCGGCTCTTGAGCTTGCCCAGTGCCGGATGCACCGTTCACGGCCATGCGGTTCAAACAGGCTTTCAGCAATGCGTCGGATAGGCTTTGGGGGAGCTTTACTTTGGGCTGGATATCCACAATTCTTCGCCAGTTGACTGCAACAGTACGCCCATCAAGCCAGTGGCAGATGGCGGTGTCGCCGCTGATGGACTCCGCCGGCGGCGGTTGGTCAGTGCGCGCGGCAATCAATTCGCGAAAGCCTTTCATTGCGTCGTCTCCGTTCTCGTATACGCGGAGCGTCACGATCAAGTCCGCGTCTTCCCACGTCGCCGGCCCGGTTGATGGACTATCGCGCAGCCGGTAGTAGCCGGCGACGGAATTTCCGTCGAAGAACAGGTCCACCGAACCGTCGCTTTCCGTGAACAGCTGGTTATCAGCGGCGTGTGCATCCACTTGAGAGCCCGGAGCCTGCGGCGGCGGCCGAAGCTGCGGGATGTCCCTAATGAGATGCTGAAGGATCGACGCAGGCGCTTCCGCGCCGTCGTCGTCCGCCGCCTTGATCAGCGAGCGGTGTTTGACGTCCAGCAAAATGTTGGTGTGAAACACGTAAGTCGGGCTGGCGAGGCTCAGGTGGAGCGTGCCGTTGCGGACCTCAAGCGTCTCAACATGTGGCGCGGCGCCGTTGGCGGAACCCGGGGACGCTTCAAAAAATTGGTCATGTACAAAACCGCCCAAGTTCGAAGACTGCGTGGGCCAGTTGACGAGTTGAAGATAGATCTTCTGCTGCTCGAAGCGCAATGCGAGCGATTGCAGCGTATCGCCGGGATGCACGGCCTTAATGCTGCTGCCGAACCATCGCACTTCTTGCTCAAGTACCCAAAGCCCAAGAATGCCGCCGTCGGTGTCGATGTAATAATCGGTGCGCGGGCCGGCCCAAATGTGCCCGCTGGCCGGGTTGATAAACACGACGGCGTCGTATCGGATGTCCGGCTGCGAGCCACTAGTGTGAAACTGATAAGCCGCGTCAATGTCCGCGACAGCAGTCACCGGCTGATCGGAAGGGTACAGGATAACCGACGAGGAAGACCAAACCTGAATTCGCGTAACAGTCGTCTGCTTAAGCCATTCACGCCGCGCGGGCGAGGCGGCCGCGTCCGTCGAATCCATCGTTTTAGCTTCTGACGTGAGCAGCCCGCGGTCGTCCACATTTTGGCCATGGCAACCGAACAGTAGGGCGATCCACGCCATGGCTAGCAGGTTGACGATGACTGGCAGCCATTCCGAACGGCGAGGTGCCGTGCCGGCCGGCTTGGTCTGAGCCATTGGCGCCATGACAGTATTATACTAGACGTTTCGTAATGTCGCGATTTGCGTCGTACTTATTCAGCGGACGATAATGCATGCTGGTGTCAGAGATATCTCGTTACAGATTCCCAAATCTTTGGTGACCCATGTCAATGTGTTGGTACTACCATACGTTTCCAATCGATCTCATGAAGCGCGTCTGTGGTCAGGCGACAGCCAAGGAGGAGAAGAAGCTCATCAAAGTCGTTACCGATCCAGATGAGACTGACTTTGACGAAGATCAGATTGTTATCGTCAAGCGTCTTGCAAAAGAGGTTCTGCACGAGGGAATCTCTTATGCCGACAAGGACGGCGAAGAGACGGAGATACAGGACATGATCGTGACGACGATGTTCAGCCATTTGGGGCTGGACAAGGAACTGAAGATCAAGCCGGTATCACAGGATCCGATGACGATTGATCTCGCGGTCGAGCTTTTCCAGGCGGGGCAGGCGGCTGCGCTCCCGCTGCTGCCGACGATCCTTCATGGCAGGCGCTACGGCGACGACGCGCCTTCGCTTTGCAATTACGTATTTCTCAGCCGCGAAGAACTGGCGCAAGTCAAAGCGGAAGCACTGAAACTGCGGGACGACAGGAAAATCAAGTGGAAGTTTCCGGACACGCCGCAGCTCATCGACAAGACGTTGATTAATTGTATTGATGACGCGCTGAAGGATCCGTCGCTGTGGTTGTATGGACATTTGACCTGAGCGATCGAGCGCTTCGGGTCTGTGTCTTCTGGCCCCTTCCATCCCGCGCGGGTATCTTCCTTCTCATGAAACCGATCGTTCAGATCTCCCTTGATCTGGTCACCGTTGACGAAGCCATCGGCACTGCCGAGATGGCGATGCGGGCGGGGGTGGATTGGCTGGAGGCGGGGACGCCGCTGATTATTGCCGAGGGAATGCATGGCGTGCGGGCGCTGCGAAAGCGGTTTCCCGCCACGCCCATTGTCGCGGATCTGAAGACGATGGACGGCGGATATCTTGAAGCCGAGCTGATGGCCAAGGCGGGGGCGACACATGTTGTCGTCATGGCGCGGGCGCATGAAGAGACGCTCAAATGCGTGGTGAAAGCCGGCCGCGATTGCGGCATCAAAGTCATGGGCGACAATCTCGGCTGCCCGGATATGGTGGCGGGCGCGAAGTTCATCGAGGACATTGGTTGTGATTACGTGATTCACCATATTGGCTACGACGAACGCCGCGGCATCGCGGCGCGCGGGCTGCGCATGCCCAGCCCCCTCGATCAGCTTCGCGAAGTAGTGGCGGCAGTGAAGCTTCCGGTGCAAGCGGTAGGCGGATTGACGCTCGAGCAAGCCGTCCGCACGCCCGAATACGGAGCGCCCCTGGTGGTGCTGGGTGCGCCCCTGACGATTGACGCGGACGCGTTCAAGACAGCATCCGGCGATGTCGAAAGCTCGCTGCGGCTGATTTGTCAGAAAGTACACGCGTACGGCGATGTGACCGTAAGACGGTGATAGAGTTCGATGATGGAGGATTGAGGATGGAGGATAGCGAAACAACACTCGCCGTATCTTTCCATCCTCTATCCTCCATCTTCCATCCTCGTATTCCATCCCTTTGCAAAAGAGGCAACCGATGACCTCCTCTCCCGGCGTCGTTAATTTTTCGCGTGACAAGCACTCGGTCGAGATTCGCGATGTGCCGCAGCCGCCGATTGGGCCGGATGATGTTTTGCTGGAGGTCGCCGCCGTCGGCGTGTGCGGGAGCGATCTGCATCAGTGGACCGCCGACCATAGCTGGCCGGTCAATTATCCCGTCGTGCTCGGCCATGAGTTTGGCGGGCATGTGCGCGAAGTTGGGCGCAATGTCGCCGGCTGGCACGAGGGCGACCGCGCCGTCAGCGAGACGGCGGCGGTGATCGATCAGAACAACCCGATGAGCCGCCAGGGGCTTTACAACCTCGACCCGACGCGCAAGGGGTTCGGCTACGGAGTCAACGGCGCGATGACGCGGTTCGTGAGCGTGCCGGCGCGCTGCCTGCATCGCATTCCCGATGGATTGCCCTTTGAGAAGGCGGCACTGACCGAGCCTTGCTGCGTGGCGTACAACGCCGTGGCGCGCAACGCGAAGATCGAGCCGGGCGATCGTGTGGTGGTCTTCGGGCCGGGACCGATTGGGCTGTTGTGTGCCGCCATGGCGCGGCTCTGCGGCGCTGAAGTCGCCGTCGTCGGCCTGGAGCGCGATCACACGCGATTGCAGATCGCCAAGCAATATGGGTGCGAGCCAATCGTCGGCGGTTTGGAAGACTGGGCCCGCGCCACCGACGGCTTAGGCGTCGATGGAGTGATCGATGCCGCCGGAGTTTCCGCAACGCTGAAGTCGGCGATGCAGATCGTGCGGCCCAATGGATGGATCAGCAAAGTCGGCTGGGGCCCGCAGCCGCTCAATTTCTCGCTCGATCCGCTCGTGCAAAAGAACATTCGGCTTCAGGGAAGCTTCAGCCACAACTGGCCAATCTGGGAGCGCGTGCTGCGATTGCTGGGAACCGGGAAGCTCGACGTTCAACCCATCATCGGCGGAGTCTGGGCCCTATCGCAGTGGCACGAGGCGTTTGAAAAGATGCATGAGGGGGAGATCGCGAAAGCGGTGCTGAAGCCGTAGGCGCTAGCTCGGCGCAGAGTTCGCGTCGAACGCTTCCTCCAGGTCGGCGAACAACTGTTTAAGTGACAGCGAAAACCCTGGAACGACTTGCCCGCCGTCCAATGTGCCGTCTTCGCTAATGATGATACTTCGATCGGCAGCGGAATAAACCGTGGCAGCACGCGTTCGATGGTCAATGATCCAGGCGAGCCTTACGCCCGCTTGGAAATACTCACGAAGCTTGCGGTCCATTTCCGCGCGCGTGTTACTTTCGCTCCAGACTTCAATTGCCAAATCCGGAACGACATGAGGGATTGCCTCGGTTCGCACGCTCTCGCCCGGCATTCGAGCGCGCGAGATAAAGGCGACATCCGGGGCGCGCACCAAACCGGGAAGCAGCAGAAAAAGTCCATTGGGGCCGCTTATGGCTCCAAGCTTTTGTGCGCGCACATGGTTTCCGAGGTATTGCGCAACCAGCATTCCCAGAACAGATTTGCCAAGCCCCGTCGGCTTTTCCACAAGTGTCCCGTCGATCAATTCATA
>DATBDZ010000215.1:0-8807 GCA_036276235.1 Humisphaera sp.
ATGCTTCGGAGTACCTCAGCATGACGGGGTGCGCGTGCGGAAAACTCAGACCCAACTCGATCTGCCTCATCAATGCGATTTGCCATGCTCGATCGCTACACCCCGCCCGCGCGACTTGCGACGGGCTGCTGTACAACTACGCCGAAATCGCCCGCGCCGGCATCATACGATACCAAGAATTTCCCCGATGAACCCGGCGCACCGGCTCGCCCGCCGCCCCTAGATAGGTGATTTGATCCGGCGCAAACTTCGTACTACCGCGCGTTCCGTACGGCCATTCATGAATCTCATCCGCGCGCAATCCGCTTTCGCGAATCTTTGCGATCAGAAAGGCAACGCGATCGCGCGCATCGAGCGCGCCCGGAACCACCTCGTGAATCGAAACAATCGGCACGCCATCGATGATCGCCTGATCGAAGATCAGGCCGCAGCGATCGGGCCGCTGCGCGTCGCCGAGCACGCCCGCCGCCCAGAGGCATTGCCATCCTTTGCACGTGTCCGGATGCGATCCATGAATTGTGCAACCCGCCGGCCCGCAATTCGTGCAAGGCGTATACATCGGCTTACGCAGCTCCGTCACCGCCATGACATCACAACAGGCGGTGCATTCGCCGCAGGGGCGTTGCGTGGAGCGGGCGCGGTGAGCCAGCGGAAGCTGCATCGTACGGTGTCATCGGACCATAAAGAGCGCGCCTTACGCCGCGTTCAAGCTCCGCCAATTGCTCTTTAATAGGATGCTCCCCAGCGCGCCGCGTGCCGAAGCCCGCCGCCCGCCACAATTATCGGCGGGAGAATCCGGACGTTGGCAAATCCCGTTGAGCGGGGAACTTGAACCCCTTCGCCGTCACCCCTACAATGCGGCCACAATTGAAGAACCCGGGGCCATGGTCTAACGGGATGACGGCTGAATCGCATTCAGCAAATCGGGGTTCGATTCCCCGTGGCTCCAATCAACTTCTTGAATTCCTCCAATTCACGCCGGCAAAGACAGGTACAGGAAACCAGCAGAACTTTCGAGCCGCTCAATCAAACATGACGCTGAAGCTCTTGAGGAAAGGGCCGTCGAAGGATGGGATCCCGGCATCGCCGGGAGCGCGGCGAAGCTTCGATCGGACGAGCAGCGCCTTGACCATCTCGACCAACAACACCTGGGCGAGGGTTCGGCCGAAGCAGCGATGCATTCCCCAGCCCAGATGCAGGTACTGATGCGGCGGGCGATCGGTGCGGAATTCCAGCGGGGAGTCGAGCTCGGTTTCGTCAAGCATGGCCGATCCAGCGGCAACGTAGACGAGCCGACCGGCGGGAATGAGCGTCGCGTGGTCTGTCCCTCGCGCCAGCAATTGATCGGCGGCACTGAATCGCGCCAGCAACGGCACCGGCGGATTAAACCGCAACGCCTCGAAGATGTGAGTCACCAGCAGGTCATTGTCGTCCGCGCCTGCGGCAGCTGCGGCGCTTTGAAGATGCGGCGGAGCCTTGAGAAACGCGTCGATCGCGAAATTCACCGCGGCGTTGGTCGTGTCGATCATCCCCATCAACAAGCTGCTCAGATTGTGCATGACCAATTCGTCATCAAAGCTCGCCTCTCCATCGGCTTGCATGGCGACGAGACGATTAAGGACGGTGTCGGCGCCGGACGGATGGGCGTGTGCATCGGCAACGAGCGTCGTGACATACGCGCGATACTGCGCCGCCGCGGCGACGGCGGCCTGGTCGATCTGCGGATCGCGCGCGGGATTGCGAAACGTCGCGCGAAACATGGCCCGCAGCCACCCTCCCAGCGTCGGCACATCCGGTCCGGGGATTCCAAAATACGATCCGGCCAACTGCAAGGGCACCGTCGACGTGTAATTCTGAACGAGGTTAAGTGTCCCATCCGCGCCCGCAGCGCTTTCGACGATGGTTTTGCAGGCGACGGCGACCTGCGCGCGAATCATCTCCATGTCATCGCGCTTAACCGCCAGCCGCAAAATCGCCTGGTCATGATCGCGCGGCGCGCTGTCGTCCATCCCCAGAATAAACGGATTGGCGCCGATGATGACGTGGATCGCGTCGGCGGCGGGCTTGACGGTGAAAATATCGTCCAGGCCCAGTGCCTCGATCACATCACGAAATCGCGTGATCAACACCGGCCCCAGTGGCGGGACGAGAATCGGGCGATCCGCGCGCAATTCGGCGAAGAGCGGGCCAGGCTTGTTGGTTAGCCAGTCGGCGAGCAGGCCGTACTGCGCCTTGGCCGCGTCGGCCGGGGCAAGCCCGCTGGTCGCGAGCGCATCATAGGCGGCAAGAAAGCTGGCCGGCGGGGCTGGCGCGGGCGTCTGCGGCGTGGACGGAACGGCCGCCGGATGAATGTTGTCCGGCAGGATGTGGGCAGCGGTCACATCGCCGCCAGCTGGTGCGGAGGTCGTGGATGGGGAGCTTGAGGCGGTCATCTAATCTCCAATGGATGCCAGGAATCGAATCGCGGAAATGCTTGGCATAAACATGAACGCGCCGCCGCGCACTTCGACGTAACGCTTCAAATTGGGCACGATCTTCCGCACGGGCGAGGCCTGAATGGTGAATTGGGCCGGCCCAATCGGCGAACTGCGCTGCACGCCCATCAGCGGGTCCGGATCGTTGTAGAATTTCTCAAATTTTTCCGAGCCCGCCCAGTTCGCCTGAACGAAATCAAATTGGTTTGCGATATTTGCGTTGAAGCACATAAAAAGAAGCCCGACCTCTTCGGCTGGTTGCGGCGCGGTCAACAGATCGTCGGGATGCATCGACCTGGCAAACATCGGCCCGTATGCGCGGCCACGACGCAACAGGCGGTGATGATTGGTGATCTTGGTGGATTGCGCGCTCGTGCTGTCCTGAAGGCCGTCCCGCGGATTTGTGCGGCGAACATGCGACCCGATGGGGCATTGCTCGCCGATAGGGTCATGTTCCCGAAAGCCGAAATTATCTTCATCCGACAGCCCGCCTGGGTCGGCAGTGGGATATCGCGTGATGGGCGCGCCGCTGGGCCAGCGACCGACCATTTTGGATGCGAGTTGGATTCGGGCGGCGCTGTTGTCCGACCCGTCGTTGTTGCGGGTGCGGTTGGATAGATCGCTCCAGAATCCTTTGACATCCTGGCTCATCTGGCGAAAGACGAAATATGTGCCATTGCGTCCCAAGTCTTTCAGGCCACTGCCGGCGGCGACAGATTTGAGCAGATTCAGATCTCCCTGCGGCTGAGCGATCGTTGGCGTGTCAGGATAGACGCCGTATTCATTGGGATAACCAAGAAGGAATTCGCCGGGCGCGACATGATTTTCCGGGCTTGGATCGCCGGTGTTTTCGTCGTATCCATCCATCTTCGGCTGGCCAATTCCGTCGCGAAAACCAAAGTGCTCGCGGCGGCCTTCGAGCGTGAGCCCATCGAGCCGGCCAATGACCTTCAGGCCCGCACCCTCAAACTCCGCGGCAACCTTCTGGCGAAATGCGTCCATTGCCGGCTGATCCGTCGCGTACAGACACAGCATGATGTGAAGGACATCGTTTTTTGGTCCGCCCCAGCGCCACAGCGTTGGATCGCTTTGATCGACATCTCCGAGGAGCCGCTGACGATGTGCCGTGACCATCCCTTCGCGAAATTCGTTGACAAACGAACGCGTGTTGGCCTGCTGCAGTCCCAGCGCCAGAAGCCCGGCGTATGTGAATGCGATATTTAGGACCGGATGGGGCTTGGGATTGGTGTCATAATCACCCTGGCGATTGGCGGTGTTAACGGTCGGGGCAATTCGTCCCAGCCACGTCCGCGCCGCCGGCGCATTCGTGACGTGAAGGAGCACGAAACAGGAAATATCGAACTTCCCGTAGCCGCGGAGAATGATGCCTTGAATTTCATTCACATCAACTTTGTCCATGCGGAACTCCTCCAGGCGGTGGCTCGGATGTTTGTCGGGTGTCGATTGACGGGCCGACGAATTGGGAACGCGCTAAAAGAGGCGCAGCCAATCCGCGGCCGCTTGTTCGTCCATGTCTTTGAGCAACCCCAATCGAATGGTTGAATTCATGTTAATGTTTTTCACGTCGAGTGTGGGATAAGCGGTATACCACGCCTGCGTAGGGATATTCGCGTTGCGCGCCCAGGCCTTGTAATGCTCCACATCAGTGACGCCCTTAAGGAATAAAAACCACGTCACCGGAAATCCGGCGCAGTTGCTCAATACACCATTGAGACCAAACGCCGCCTTGTCGATGAAATCGCCCAGATAATTTTGCCAGCTTCCGTCGAAGTTGCTCAGGAACAGCAACCGCTTACCGCCGTCCATGATTCGCCAGCTATAAAAGTGAATCGATGGGATGGAATTGATCGTGCCGTTCTTGAATAAATTATGCCCCATGAAGTTGGCGGTCCAGAGGACTGCTCTAAGCGTTAGCAAGCGAAATTGCCCCGCCTTGATATCCATTAACTGACTGAACTGGTTCTGAACGTAGATGTCCTCTCGACGTTCGAGGATTTTAAGGAGGGCAGGATCAAGCCGGCTGGGCAACAGGTTCGACGGCTTTTCTACACGTTCATAGCAGATTCGAAGAATCAACAGCCAGATCAACACTACAGGAACCAGCGGCAGGGCGATAATGCAAAAGAGGATCAACTGCGGCAGCGTGACTGCACGCGGTGGAGCTGGCTCGCGGGCCCAGCTCAAAGCAGACTCGTTGAAGACAAAGTCGCGAATTGCCTTCACGACATCGCGCGCGGGGCGGCCAGTGAAGTCATGGGAATCCAGGAACGACTCGATGCCTTCGCGAAGACGCGCTTCGTCACGAATCTGAAGCAGTGTGCGGTCTGGGGCGCCGATAAAGATCGAATTCACGGGAGCCGCGTGCGTCCTCAAGTACTGCAGCCGGCTCTCATCGTTCCGCGCGCCGGGCGCGGGATATTCTTCGCACATTGCGTAGATCGCATCGAGCGCGGCCGAGGCGAGGCCAATGATCTGCTTGAGCTGTGCGTCCTGCGGGCCGTCGTGATTGCAGGAGAAGACGAGTCGAGAAGGAACGGAGGGCTCGTTGGCCGGAGGATCGATCAGCACCCAGCGCGCGAAATGGATCGTTTCGCTCCGCCCAAAACGGATGACGGCGTCGTCATTCTGAATGGTGTCGCCAAAACCATCCACCAGGGTGCGCAGCGAGGATTCGGCGCCGCGTTTGACATCAACGACGACAGTAAGTGTTCGAAAGTCGGTCATCGCTACGTTATCCCAACGTGAAGATTCGCCGCACGGGCCGCCCACTTACTTGACTCAACTGCCCCAAACTGAGTTGAAGCTTAACACTGCAGGGATTTGGTTCGCAAGGGGTGTTGCAAGATCATGTAATGTTTGACGCGGATCCGTGGATCACCTCACAATATTTGTTTGATCCAAATGTTGCTCCAAAACGTGGTGTCATGAACGGGCCGGGATTCCATCAATTGCATGGTGAATGAATGACGGTGCCTTCGATCCCGCACGAAAGTGTGTCCCGTCCCTATCGCATTCTCTCGCTGGACGGCGGGGGAATTCGAGGAGTGTTGACCACGCGCATTCTCGAACGGATCGAGACCGCCTGCCCGGGCTTCGTATCGAAGATCGACTTGATCGCCGGCACGTCCAGCGGGGCGATGATTGCGGTCGGGGTTGCAAAAGGATTGCCTCTTTCGCAGGTTGTCTCCAATTTCGTCCGAAGTGGACCAATCATTTTTCGGCGGACGTTCATGCGAACGGTGCTGGGCTTGATGGGTGTGTTTTCGGCCAAGTATGGAGCCGGTCCGCGGCGCGAGACACTTGCGGAAGCGTTTGGCGATATAACGCTTGGCGAACTGCAGAAGCGGGTGGTTCTCTCCACATTTCAGCTCGACAGCAAGAACAAGTTCGCCCCGTCGGATACGGTCCCGCGAATGTGGAAGGCAAAGTTCTTTCACAACTATCCCGGGCGCGATTCGGACGCCGCCGCAAACGCGGTCGATGTAGTCATGCGATCCAGTGCCGCGCCGACGTATTTTCCGATCTATCAGGGATTCATCGACGGCGGAGTCGTGGCGAATAATCCGGCGATGTGCGGCGTGGCACAGGCGGTGCATCCTAACGGCGGCGGCCAGTCGCTGGGCAGTCTCGTGCTTCTTTCCCTCGGCACGGGTCTCACGCCCGCAACGATCTCGTCGCTCTACGGGAATTTTGGATTTGCCCGATGGGGCCTGCGGTTGTTTGACCTGATCGCGGCGGGCGGCGTCGGGCTGCCGGACTATCAGTGCTCGCAGATCCTTTGCGATCGCTACTGCCGAGTGGATCCGGTCTATACGCAGCACGTCGCAATTGACGATCCGAACGGCATCGACGCGCTGCTTAAAATGGCCAATGATGCCGATCTTGCGCCGTGTATCGCCTGGATCAAATCCAAGTGGCTCTGACGGCGCAATGATTTGAGTAACGGCCCGCTTGCGATTATCCTTGATTGACCATTCCAACCTGCGGGCTTGAGGGCCGCTGAGGTTGGCAGGAACCGCCGACGAACGCGTAACGCCTCGGGAGTGAGCGCAAAATGAAAGTTGGCAGCGTGGCGGTCGAGCATGGCCTCGATCCGCTGATCGGTTTGTTTCGTTCGTTGACGGATAAAACTCGCCTGAACATCCTGATGCTGCTCGCCGCCGGCGAGCGCAACGTCGGCAGCCTGTGTCAGGAACTGGGGCTGCCGCAGCCGACGGTGAGCCATCACCTGGGGCTGCTGAGGATGCAGAATCTCATCAACAATCGGCGAACGGGAAAGCAGGTCTTCTATTCGCTGAGCGGGGGGGTGAGTGTATCCGAATCGGAGGGGATTAGTTTTGATATTAATGGATACGCGATAAGGATTACGCCGCGTGCGGGATGAGGCGACTCGTTCAGGCAGCGCGACGGTAAGACGGGATTAGGATTAAGATTACGATTAGGAATGTGATTAGGAGCAAGATTCAGATTAAGATTGGGAGCGCGCTCTGAGGAGCCGCTAGCGCTTTCCTGCTCTTAATCTTACTCTTCGTCTTAATCTCATTCCTAATCATAATCGTAATGGCGTCCCGGTGAGTTGCCCACGACAACAGCACCGTCCTCACCGAATAAATACTACGAACCCAGAACCAAAGGAGAGAACCTCATGAATCATGTCCGAATTCTGTCGATTGCACTCTTGCTGCTCACCCTTTGCATGACCGCGTCGAACGTGATCGCAGCCGATAGCGCGCCGGGCGGTCAGCGGGTGTTTGAGCTTCGCAAATATTATGCGGCCCCCGGCAAGCTGGAGGCGTTGCACGCGCGCTTCCGTGATCACACCAACACGATCTTTGCACGACATGGTATGCAGATCATCGGGTACTGGGTCCCGACCAACGGCCCCGATGCCAACAAGGCGCTGATCTATATCCTGGCCTTCCCCAGCGCCGACGCGCAGAAGAAATCCTGGGCGGATTTCCAGAAGGATCCGGAATGGGTGAAGGTGAAGGCGGATTCGGAGAAAGATGGGAAGCTGGTGGATAAGGTCGAATCGACCCTGATGACGCCGACGGATTATTCGCCGATTAAGTAGGGCAATCGATGCGCGGAAGCCAGGGAACTCGCTTACCACTTCCGAACCTTCTACCACGGTTTTGGACTTCAACCACAAGAAACTGTCATGCTGAGGTACTCCGAAGCATCTGGCCGGCTCGCGCGAATGGGCCAGATGCTTCGGAATACCTCAGCATGACGGTGCTCGATAGTGCCGGGTTCCTTCGTCAAACCTCACCGCGCCGTCTCGTTCGCCAGCGACACGCACACAACCTCCCGATCATTCCTCACAAACACGCACCGATTGGCAAACGCCGGTTGGGTCCAGACGACGGGTCTTCCCGGATCTGTGTTGGTCGGCTCGATCAGGTGCGCGCGGCTGATTTCCTGGTAGCCGGCGGGAGTGAGGTTGGCGATGATCAGATCGCCGCGCTCGTTGAACAGGATATAGCGGTCGCCGTTGGAGACGATGAAGGCGTTCGCCCAGCGTGTTTCGCCGACGTCGGGCGTTGTCGCGGCAAACGTTTCCCAGACGCGCTCGCCGGTGAGCGCGCGCAGGCCGCGGAGTTGGCCGTAGCTGCAGACGCCGTAAATGAAATCATCGCGGATGACCGGCGTGCACATGACCGCATGCAGTGATGCTGTGGCTCGTTCGCTCTTGCCGCCGATCTTCCAGATTTGTTTGGCGGCGGGTTTGGCCGGATCGAGCCGCATCATCATCGCGCCGTTGTAGAACGCCGTGATCAGCAGCAGATCGCCCGATTTGCGCGGCGTCGCGAGGCTCATTCCCTGCTTGCTCTCGAAAGGCTCCGACCAATAAACCTTTCCTGTCGCGGGATCGAGTGAATTAAGCGATTGCGGATGCCAGATGATGAGCTGGCGCGTGCCGCCGGCTTCGATGATAATCGGAGATGAATAACCCGGCTCCTTCGCCGGCAGCGCCTGCCAGATTTGCTTGCCGGTGTTTTTGTCGAATGCGACTGCGACGCCGGCCGGATCGGCGCCGAGCGTAATTATTTTGACATCGTCGATGAGCGGGCTGGCGGCAAATCCCCACATCGGCGTGTGCTCGCCGCCGAGCTTTTGCTGCCAGACTAATTTTCCGTCGGCGACTTCGCGGCATTGCAGATCGCCTTCCGCGCCGAAGGTATAAACGCGGGTTCCATCGACAATCGGCGCGGCGCGCGGGCCGGCGTTGTAGCTCATCGTATAGTCGGCCGGATATTCCTGGATCCAGATCGTTTTGCCATCTGCTTGATTCAGGCAAACGAGGCGCTC
>DATBDZ010000216.1:0-11999 GCA_036276235.1 Humisphaera sp.
TTCCCAGTCGGCGAAATCGACGCCGCGGAGAATCTCGTCAAAGAGCCGCACCGGATGATCCGCCGCCAGGCTGTCGTCCAGCGTCGGCGAATAGAGTGTGAACTGCGTTCGATCGATCGGAGCCGTGGCCCAGTGAGACATCGCCGACCTCCCTGTCGTTGGTGGCGGCGTGCATTGAAGCGCCACGCCACCAAAACTGCAAGGGCCGCGCCAAATAAATCGACAGGCCCTACTCAGGGGAGAGGGTTGGGGTGAGGGGACAAAGCGTGAATCTTGCGAGCCGCGCCGTATTGCGAGCCGCCGTCCCCTCACCCTGCCCTCTCCCCTGAGTACAGGGGAGAGGGTTCTGAGCGGCGGATAAATCCCGCCCTACGTTGCTCCTTCATGTAGGGCGGGATAAATCCCGCCGGCTTCATTTACGTTGAGTGGCTCGATCGTCAAATCAACCGCAAGACGGGGTCGCCTTCGCGCCCGCCCGCCACTTGTTGAACTCCGCCCGGCGATGTTGCGTGAACGCGTCGGAATAAAGCCGGCCGGCCAGGTCGTAAAATCCTTGGCGCAGTTCGTCGACGCTCATCTTCGCCGGACGGAAGTTGATGTCGAAGAGCGTGCAGCGTTCCCATTGGCCATCGTGCAAGAGGCGGCCTTCGCGTTTTAACTGCTGATACATCGGCGTATTCGGAAATGGCGTTGGATAGGTGATCTGCACATCAAATGGCAACGCATCTTCGACGAACTGATAAACCGCGTCGAAGATCTCAGGGCCGTGACCGTCGAGGCCGAGGACGAAGCAGGCGTTGACGCGGATGCCGTGCGATTGGATGCGCTCGATTGCCTGCTTGTAGCGCGGATATTGCCGCAGCTTCCAGTTGCGGCGAAGTTCCAGATCATTCAGACCAGCCGACGTCGGGCTTTCAAAGCCGATCAAAACTTCCGCGCATCCCGCATCGCGCATGTCGGCCAGCAGCAGCGGATCGTCGGCGACCGACAGATCCGTCTCGGCAAACCATTTCACGCGGCGGCTGCGGAGTTGCGGCAAGAATTCCCGCCACCAGTCGCGGCGGACGAACGCGTTGTCATCCGCGAACTCGATAAACGGTCGCCGCCAAAGCTCGCGGATCTTGTCGATCTCGGCGAGCACCTTCGCGATCGGCTTCTGCTTGTAGCGCGCGGTGAGCAGAATCGAGGAGGCACAGAAGGAACATCTCCAGGGGCACCCACGGCTGGTTTGCACCGTCAGCCGATTGTATTTGCTGATATCCAGCAGCTCGAACGCTGGCATCGGCGCGTCGGCAAGATCAAGTTCATTGCCGCGCGCGTCGTAGAGATTCTTGAGCGTGCCAGCCTGCGCATCGGCAACGATTTGCGGCCAGATGATCTCGCCCTCCCCGACGGCGGCGATCAAGCCGTGGTCTGCCGGCTCACCCGGCACGCTCGTCACATGCAATCCGCCGATGACGACGGGAATGCCCGCCGCGCGGTATCGGCTGGCCAGCTCATAGCCTTCGTTTACTTGCGCGCTGAATGTAGAAATTGCAACCAGATCGAAATTGGTCGGCAGGTTTTCGGCCGCCGCCAAATCCGCGACTTCGATGTAGGAGATTTCATGCTCGGCCGGCGTCATTCCCGCAAGCGTCAGCAATCCCAGACTCGGCAGCGACGCGATCGTTTTGCTCCGCTCGACAAATCCAGGCAGCGTGAGGCCGAGCCGTAAGAGTTCCTGGTCGCAAGCGCGAATTCCGGACATCGCGATCAATCCGATTTTCATGACATCACCCTTCGCCAAAGCAGCCCGATCACACCCGCCAGCACACACCCAACCGGCAGCACAAAAAGATGGCGAAGCAGTCTTCGCCACGCCGACAGAAAGCAGATCGCCGGCATGAGGACGATCGCCGCCGCCATGGCCACCGCGCACGGGAACGGCGGGGCCGGCCAATGCAAGCCCCGGACGGTCAAAGCCAGCGACAGATTCAGAAGCGCGATGCCGAAGAATGAGATATGGCCCAGGCGCATCAAACGCCGCCGCCACGATCCGTAGCCGCCGAGCCAATGTTCCTCGTTGAACCGAAGGCCAGCGATCGAGCCGGATAGCACACCGGCGAGGATGCCAAACCATGCGGCGAATTCGTTGATGGAAGTTGTCATTCGCACAAATCGCGCAAAGGACCTGTCGCTCAGACACGGGAGCCAAAGCAGGATCAGTGCCAATCGGGTGGAACCGTATAAACCACTCCAATGACAGGGGTTATGTAAATCGAGCTGATCCCTATTGCCGTGCGGATGTGCAATCGGCGCTGGTCGATTACTCGTCCAATGTACGTCTATCAGCGCGCACGAGATGCTTTGTCTGCGCCACGGAATCGCGCTCCGCTGCGCGTCGCGGCTAACCGGGCGCGGAGGTGTCGTCGATCACATCCCGGTAAGCCGCGACGCGCAGCGGAGCGCGGCCCGCGATACTGAAGCACCTGCCCCTTTCTTTCAAACTTCGTGAAAACGATCACAGCGTTTCTCGACCTGCTATACTTTCAGTAGATACTGAAAGTTCCAAGGAGCACGATATGAGCACGACATCATTTCCTTCCATGGCAATCCCGCCCGCGCCAACGGCGGGCAACCGCGCGGCCGGCGATGCGCAGAAGCAATTGCGGACGGCACAGGATCTGTTTATCCGCCGCTGGGGCGAGATGGGGCAGATCTGGGGGATCAACCGCACGATGGCGGAGATTCACGCGTTTCTCTACATCACCGCCCAGCCGCAATGTACGGATGACGTGATGGAGCGGCTGAACATCAGCCGCGGGAATGCGTCGATGAGCCTGCGGGCGTTGTGCGACTGGGGCATCATCCGCCGCATGCACAAGCGCGGCGAGCGGCGCGAATTCTTCGAGAGCCTTTCGGATGTGTGGGAAATGTTTTCAATTATCGCCGCCGAGCGCAAGCGCCGCGAGATGGACCCTGTGTTGGAGACGATCAAGCAGTGCCGCAAGATGCTGGATGAATCGACGCTAGGCAAATCCGCCGCGCGGCAGGAGGACGTCGCCGCCACGCGGCAACGCCTGGCCGGGATGGAAGAGTTCGTCGAAGTAACCAACACAATCTTCCAGCAATTCGTGGGCAACGCAAAAAGCGGATTGAATCGGGTGGCGAGAGTGTTGTTGAAAGCCTTTTGACCTTTTGGCCCATTTGTTCAGGCAACCGCCTGAACATACTCGCCTCGGCTGCTGGGCTCGGGAATCGCAAGCCCATCCTGGATCATGCCCCGGATGTGGGTTTCGATTGCCGCAGTGATCAGTCGCTTGGCCGCCTCGGGCGTGTTCTGCCCAACCGCCACGCATCCTGGCAAGTCGGGCACGTAGGCGCTGTAGCTGCCATCCGCCGCCCGCTCAATGACCGCCAGATAGTTTCGTGCGTGTGCCATAATTGCGTCTGCCCGCCGGCTATCTCAGGCCGGCCTGTTTCAGGATGCTGTTGAGTGTACCGAGGGGGACGTCCTTGCCTAGGTTGCCGGGGATAGTGACGCGCCCTGGTTTGGTCGGATGCTTGAACTGTCGGTGACCTCCCTTGGCAGTCACACGAAACCATCCGTCGCGCTCAATCATCCGAATCACTTCCCTGCACTTCATGGTCTCTCTCGGCACCAGATTTCATGGTAGCCAGCAGGGTCGCAGCGAGGCAAGAGGATACCGCCTGTCTCCTAATTCAGCATTCAGCATTCAGCAATCAGCATTCAGCATTTCCTAAGTTCCCGTATCCATCTTCAGCACCCCGCGCTGGCGCTTGACGGCGATGATGCGTTGCTTGAGCTGTTCAAACAGATGGCGGCAGTTGGGCAGCGAGTGCATTACCAGCTTCGGCGTTGTGTCGTCGTGCGACATGATCGAGATGGAGCCGATGCCCAGGATGCGCTCGAGAATCGATTGATGGAATTGGATGTCCTCGACGTGCCAAAGCTCCAGCGTGTCGATGTCTTTGCCGATCAGGCCGCGCTCGTAGTCGATGCGGTAGTTGGTGATGCGATAGCGAATCGTCAGCGCGCGCAAAATGGGGATCGCCAGTACCATCAGCCCCGCCACAATGAGCGCGGCAAAAGCTGCGAGGGGAACCTGCCGGTGAAACCCGAAGTGAATCACCAGCGGTATCGCAATCAACAACAGGCCGATGGCCTCAAACATCAACCCCTTGGCGACGGCCCCGCGAATAACGGGCGAGCCTTCAAAGTAGACTTGCTCGCTATCATCCGCCGGCCGATGCGGCTGCGCCGCCGAGATCGGATGCGTCGATTCAGGTTCGTGCGGCTCGAGGTCGCTCATGTTGGCTCCAAATAATCTGAATAAGTTGCCAGTTGTGAGTTGTCAGTGGCAAGAAAAATAAGTTGCCGGCTGTCAGTAACTACAAATGCCTTTTTCCCACTGACAACTGGCAACTGGCAACTGACAACTTATTCCAATTCCGATTCTCCCAATTCCAGCAACCGTTTCCACATGGCATCCGGCACCGGCACAACACTCAGTCGGCTGATTCGCAGAAAATCCCAGCCGGCGAATGACTTGTCTGCCTTGATGTCGGAGATGTTGACCGGATTATCCAGCTTCTTAAGCGGCTTCAGATCAACAACGACCAGCCGATCGTCATCTTCCTCAGGATTGGGATATGGTTTGGACGTTATCTTTGCGATGCCGATGGCGGAGCGCACATCGCCGGTGTGGTAGATGAGTGCCTCATCGCCTTTTTGCATGGTGCGGAGATGCTTGAGCGCCAGCGCATTTGAAATGCCGTCCCACGTGGCCTTCTTATCGCGGACCAGATCGTCCCAGGAGTAGCAGTCGGGTTCTGTCTTTAATAGCCACTTGAACATGGGAGTTAATTTGAGGACGGAGGATTGAGGATAGAGGATGGCAATTCGGTCGCTCGCTATCCTCGATCCTCCATCTTCCATCCTCGTTTTGGAAACTACCGCGAAAGACCTGTTAGCTTCGGCCCCGCGCCCGTCGGTGCCGCTCCGGCGGCGACCGGGTTGTCCGCTACCTGGCGCTGGATGGTTTGCGAAACTTTTCGCAGCAAATCGACAAACTCGACCTGGGCCATGTTCAGCGCTTTGATTTTGATGTGCGAAACGATGCGCCCTTGCAGCGCTTCGAGCTGCTGCTGCTGGGCATCGGTGACGGGCATGCCGGATTGGGCTTGACGCGTCAGGCCCTCGATCTGGCGATCCAGCTCCGCGAGCATGCGGCTGGCCTCGGCGTCCTGATCGACGGCGCGGCGGGCATCCTTGTAGCGCGTCACCGCGGGATGTTGAGCAACGAGCTGGCCCACCTTGGCCGCCTCGTCCATGATCTGTTGAGTATCAACTGGCATGCGAATCCTTGTTAGAGCCGCTACTATAGTCCGCCGGGATTTTCGGGCAAGCGGCGAAAGTTTACGACTGAAGATGCAGCGCTATCACCGACAAACTCTGCTTCCACAGATCGGCGCCCAGGGCCAGGCGCAGCTCGCCGCTGCCCGCGTGCTCTTAATCGGCTGCGGCGCGTTGGGAACGGTGATCGCTGAGCAACTCGCGCGGGCGGGCATCGGATTTCTGCGGATCGTCGATCGCGATGTGGTCGAGATGACCAATCTGCAGCGGCAGGTTTTGTTCGACGAAGCGGATGCGCACAGCGAAGTGCCCAAAGCCATCGCGGCGGCGAATCGTCTGGCGCGAATCAATTCATCGATCACAATCGAGCCAAATGTGACGGATTGCCATGCGGGGAACATCGAGGAACTCATCGCGGCGCGGGAGCACAGGGCCGTTGACCGCATGCATTCCTCTTCGGGCAGCGCCGCTTCTCCCTCCTCCGGTACTCCGGGGGAGGGCTGGGGTAGCGGTTGTGTCGAACGGGCATCAACCGCGCGAATGGGCCCCCACCCTAACCCTCCCCCGGAGTACCGGAGGAGGGGACAAAACTCGTCGCCAACACTGGCTCATGCGGCAGTCGATCTCATTCTCGATGGAACCGACAACGCCGAGACGCGCTATCTGATTAACGACGCGGCGGTGAAGTTCGGCATTCCGTGGATCTACGCGGCCTGTGTCAGCATGGAAGGGCGGGTGATGAGCATTCGGCCCGGCATTACGCCTTGCCTGCGCTGCATCTTTCCGCAGCCGCCGGGGCCGGGGGAATTGCCAACGTGCGATACCGCCGGCGTTTTCGCGCCGGCGGCGGCGATTGTCGCGTCACTCCAGGTGGCGGCTGCGATCAAGCTGCTCGTCGAGCCACAAGCGCATCATGAGTCGATACTGACAATTGTAGATGTCTGGACCGGACGTTTTCGCTCATCGTGTACCGAGGATGCGAAGCGGCCCGATTGCATCGCCTGCGGACGCCGGCGCTTTGAGTTTCTTGATTGTATTACGGCGGCCACATCCACTAACCTGTGCGGCCGAAATGCCGTGCAAGTACGGCCATCCGGTTTCGCCAGGGTAGATCTCGGCCAGCTCGCAGTAAAGCTGTCGCGCGTCGGGCAAATCGAGCGAACTGAGCATTTGGTTCGCTGCCAAATGCCGGAGCCGCAATCGATCCGCCTAACGGTGTTCCCTGACGGCAGGCTCATCGTTCACGGAACAAGCGATTTTGAGCGTGCAAAGTCGATCTACGCCCGGTATGTTGGGCTGTAGGCCTATGTAGAACATGGGTTTATGGCAAATTCCGTCGGGGATTGCCTTACGTCATATACTCCACTAGGATTTGTAGGAATTAGCCGTGGTTGAGTTATCGCAGCAACTATCTTCGCAGGGCAAATCGGTGTTGCAATTGATCGGCAACACGCCGCTGGTTTCGTTCAAGCGCGTAGCTGCCGATGTCGCGCCGGCGGAGGTCTACGCCAAGGCCGAATGGTACAACCCCGGCGGAAGCGTCAAAGACCGCGCCGCTCTCAACATGATCCTCGAAGGAGAGCGGCGCGGGCTTCTCAACAAAAGCAAGATTCTAGTAGATGCGACCAGCGGCAACACGGGCATCGCCTATGCCATGATCTGCGCCGAGCGCGGGTACAAGTGCAAACTCGCGCTTCCCAAAAACGCCAGCATCGAGCGAAAGCAAAGTCTGCTCGCCTATGGCGCCGAATTGATTCACACCGATCCGAGCGAAGGCACCGATGGCGCGCAGCGATATGTCAAGGCTTTGGTCGATTCCGATCCCGATCGCTACTTCTACCCGGATCAGTACAACAACGATTTCAACTGGCGCGCTCATTACGAAACCACCGCCATGGAAATCTGGCGGCAGACCGAAGGCCGCGTCACACATTTCGTCACCGGCCTGGGCACGAGCGGCACATTCATGGGCGTCACCCGCCGCCTTAAGGAACTCAATCCGCTCATCCAGTGCATGAGCATGCAGCCCGATGGTCCGCTGCATGGCCTCGAAGGCCTCAAGCACATGCCGACGGCGCTGGTTCCCGGCATTTACGATCCGGAGATTGCCGACGAGCAGATCGAAGTCGGAACGGAAGATGCCCATCGCATGGTGCTGCGATTGGCGCGGGAAGAAGGGTATTTGGTTGGCGTTTCATCCGGCGCGAATTTGGTTGCCGCCCTCAATGTGGCCCGCCGGAAAAAGGACGCCGTCGTCGTCACAATTTTCTGCGACTCGGCGGCCAAGTATCTTTCCGAAAGTTTTTGGACCGATGCGTACTACGAAGCCGAAAACTGGCCGTGATCGAACAGGTGTTGAACAGTGGATCCAATCGCAAACAAACAGACGGTCAGCGACCTGGTGATCTCGGCCGAACTGCACCGGCAGATCGAGGCGGAAGGCGTCGCCGCCTATCCGAACGAATGCTGCGGCATGCTCCTCGGCCGCGACATTGCGGATCATGGCGCGAAGCGCCGCATCCTCGATCGGCTTGTGGCCGGCTCCAACACCTTTGCCGCCGATGAGCAGTATCATCGCTTTTCGATTGATCCGCTGCAGCAGATGAAGGTGGAGCGCGAAGCGGAGAAAAAAGGCCTTTCGTTGCTGGGCTATTATCACAGCCACCCCGACCATCCCGCGCGGCCAAGCGAATATGATCGCGAGCACGCGTGGCCGTTCTACAGCTACGTGATCGTCGCGATCGCGAAGGGAAAGCCGGCGGATATGACCAGTTGGGTGTTGGACGATGCAACCTCGCAGTTTCAGGCTCAGCGAATCGTCGCTGAATAATGAGTCAGGGAGGCGCCAATGGACGTGAAACGACTTCGAGAGCTACGACGGGCAGACCCGTACAAGCCGTTCTATCTGGTGATGACGGATGGAACGCGGCTACCCGTCGAGCGCGCCGTTTTTCTCGCGATCTCGCCGTTGGGAACTGAGGTCAGTTACTCGCCGGTCGAGGGAGGCTTTAAGTCAATTAGGATGAAGGACATCGCTGACGCCGTTGTCGATGAGACGTTGGATACCAACTGGGACTGGAAGAAGAAGGCATGAACAGCGAGTTTGTGATCAGAATCATCGAAGAGCGGCCATTCGTGCCGTACAGGGTTTACCTGGCGGACGGCCGCACTCGACGGGTGCGACATCCAGAAATGGTGGAGCTTGAACGATATGGCGCGGCCATCAGGATTTTTGACGACAAAGGCCGCAAAGAGTTAATCGATTCGGGAATGATCGTCTCCTTCAAAAGCATGCGAGCATCCAGTTAATAAACGCCGAGAAAACTATGCCACTAAAACCCCAAGGCCGAATCTTCAACGACATCACCGAAACCATTGGCGGCACGCCGCTGGTGCGGATTAACCGTTTGATCCCGCCGGGCCAGGCGACCGTCCTGGCCAAGTGCGAGTTCTTCAATCCGCTGGCCAGCGTGAAGGACCGCATCGGCGTGGCGATGATCGATGCCGCCGAGAAGGCGGGACGCATCAATAAGTCCACCGTCATCGTCGAGCCGACCAGCGGCAACACCGGCATCGCGCTGGCGTTTGTCTGTGCCGCCAAGGGGTACAAGCTCATTCTCACGATGCCCGAATCGATGAGCATCGAGCGCCGGCGGTTGCTTAAGGCGCTGGGCGCGCAAGTCGTGCTGACACCTGCCGCCGAGGGGATGCGCGGGTCGATCAACAAGGCGCAGGAGATTCTCGCGGAGCACGCGAGCAGCTTCATGCCGCAACAATTTGAGAATCCCGCGAATCCGCAGATCCATCGCACCACGACTGCAGAAGAAATCTGGCAGGACACCGAAGGCCGCGTCGATATCCTCGTCGCGGGCGTCGGCACTGGCGGCACAATCACCGGCGTCGCCGAAGTCATCAAACAGCGCAAGCCATCCTTCAAGGCAATCGCCGTCGAGCCGGTGTCATCCGCGGTGATCACGCAGACGATGAAAGGCGAGCCGCTCAAGCCCGGCCGTCATAAAGTCCAGGGCATCGGCGCCGGCTTCGTGCCGGGGAATCTTCACACGAGCATCGTCGATGAAGTCGTGCAGATCACCGACGAAGAGGCATTCGATTGGGCCCGCCGCCTGCACCGCGAGGAGGGCCTGTTCGGCGGGATCAGCTCCGGCGGCAACGTCGCCGCCGCCGCAAAGGTCGCCGCCCGGCCGGATAATGCCGGCAAGCTGATCGTCGTCATCCTGCCGAGCTTCGGCGAGCGATATTTGAGTACGCCGCTGTTTGATGAGGAGTAGCCATGGCCGCCAACTCAACTCTAACGGTTCCCGAAGGACTCTTCAAAGAACTCGAAGAGCGCGCCCGCGCGCACGGCATCACCGTTGATGGAGAAGCTGCCGAGCTGCTCGCCAAGGCGCTTGACCGAGATAAACGTGAGTCGCAGTTGATGTCTGAAATCCGCAAGGAGCGCGAAGAGCTTGCGCGTCGCGGAGTGTTTTTAACGGATGATGTGATTCAGCAGGCACGAAACTGGGGACGAGAGTGATTGTCGCCGATACCAATCTTGTCGCGTACGTGATCATTCCCGGCACGAACACGCCGGCTGCGGAACGCGTTCGCGCGAAAGATTCGGAATGGATTGCCCCTCCACTACTGCGATACGAATTGATGAACGTCGTGGCGCAGGCTTTTCGTCAGGGCCAAGTTGATCGTGATGATGCAGCTAGAATCTATCGAAGGGGTTTATCACTCGTGACGCTCGAAGATCTTCCTGCCGATCCGATTACGATTCTAAACCTCTGTCATTCGTCTGGCTGTTCACCCTATGACTTGGAGTTTGTCCGCTTGGCAATGGAACACAGCGCGCAGCTGGTGACCGAGGATGGCAAACTAATGACAGCGTTCCCTGACAACGTGGAGTCAATGGCAAGTTTTGGCCACCGCACATGACCGACCGTCTCGCCACCAACATCACCTGGCACCAGGGCGCGATCTCGCGCCAGGATCGCCAGCGCCTGCTGAACCAGAAGGGCGTTTGCCTCTGGCTCACGGGGCTTTCGGCCTCGGGCAAATCGACGATCGCCTGCATCGTCGAGCGCCAACTCGTTGAGCGCGGCAAGCTCGCGTACCGCCTTGATGGCGACAACATCCGCCATGGCCTCAATCAGAATCTTGGCTTCTCCGCCGAGGATCGTGCTGAAAATATTCGCCGCATTGGCGAGGTCGCCAAGCTGTTTGTGGATGCCGGTGCCATCGTGATCGCGAGCTTCATCAGCCCGTATCGCAAGGATCGCGAGCTTGTCCGCGCGAGCCTGGGTGATACGGATTTCGTCGAGGTTTATGTGAAGGTGTCGATCGACGCCGCCGAGCTGCGCGATCCAAAGGGTCTATATCGCAAGGCGCGGCAAGGGCAGATCAAGGGTTTCACCGGAATCGACGATCCTTATGAGGAGCCGCAGCAACCGCAGATTCTGCTCGACACCGAGCGCAACACCGCCGAGCAATCGGCTGGCAGGATTCTCGCGTACTTGGAAGAAGGCGGCTACCTCCGCGCATGACCTACATCGATCTCCATTGTCACTCGACCGCCTCCGACGGCACCTTCGCGCCGGCGGATGTCGTCGGTCTCGCGCAGAAGCGCGGGCTCAGTGCGATGTCTCTGACCGATCATGACACGATCGGCGGCATCGCCGAAGCCTCCGCTGCAGCTTCGGCGGCGGGCATCGACTTCATCCCCGGCATCGAAATCTCCGCCGAGTTTCCGCATCCGGGGACGATGCACATCCTCGGGTACGGCGTCGATCCCAACAGCGATTCGCTCCGCAATCTCACGCGGCAACTTCTCGAAGGCCGCGATAACCGCAATCCGCGCATCATCAAAAAGCTCCAGGAGCACAACGTCGCCATTACGATGGAGGAAGTCGAGCAGGAGGCGAGCAAGGGAAAAACCGCCGAGCCCGGAGCCGAGGCCAAGCCGCTGGTGGTGGGGCGGCCGCATATTGCCGCCATCCTGATGCGCAAGGGATATGTCTCCTCGATCAAGCAGGCTTTTGATAAATATCTCGCGCCCGGTGGCCTGGCCTATTTTGATAAAGAACGGCTGACGCCGCGCCAGGCTCTGGAAATGATCCGCGAGTCCGGCGGCCTTCCCGTGCTGGCGCATCCCGTGCAACTGCGAACCGAAAACGACGCCCAGCTTGATCGCATCGTGAAGGATCTGCTCGATCTTGGCCTGGCCGGATTGGAAGTGATCCACAGCGATCATGATGCAGCCCTTGTCGAAAAGTATTCCGCCCTGGCAGATCGCTACAAGCTGCTGAAAACCGGCGGCAGCGATTTTCATGGCATGAACAAGAAGGACATCGACCTCGGCACCGCCAACGGTCGGCGTATCCCGCGTGAGTTTTTTGATCGACTGATCGAGCGTGTCGGAAGGATGAGCAAAGTATAATGACACTAGCCGCCGAGCAATTTGATCTGGAGGGCCTCAACAGCGCCTTCGCCGCCGCCGACCCGCAGAAGATCGTGTCGTGGGCCGCCAGCACGTTTGGGTCGGAGCTGGTCATGACCAGCTCCTTCGGCGCCGAGTCCGCGGTCCTGCTCCACATGGCGACCCGCGCCCTGCCCGAAATCAAAGTCATCATGATCGACA
>DATBDZ010000217.1:0-31179 GCA_036276235.1 Humisphaera sp.
TGTTAAGCCGTGGAAGACACCTAGTTCGCCGAAGTTGTAATGGATGGCGTCGTTGTTGCAGCCGGGTAGCACAATATTCGAGATCAATCCCGAGTTGGATGCCCCCGTTCCATCGGTGTTGCCATTCAGCGTGCCAACCGAGTTGCTGCCGTTGGAGAAGCTGGCCGGCGGCGTTACGGTCGTGATATATCCGGCCGAACTGCTTGGCAGGAGGCCCGTGAAGGAGAACGTGCCATTCGATCCTGTTGTGATCGATGTCGAGACGGAGTGTCCTAAGTAATCGTTGCCGGTCAGGGTAACGACGGCCCCTGGAAGTCCGGTGTCACCGGAATCGAAGACGCCGCTGTCGTTGATGTCGTGGAAGACCAGGCCGCTGATTGAGCCGAAGTCGATTTCCGCGAAGTTCTCCCCGGTAACAGTCCCGTTGGAAACGACGTTTGCAGTGATGCTGCTGGCGATAACGACGGCGCCATGACTCAATTCCGCGGTGTGGCCCGAGGAAGGCGTCGTGAGCTTCAGCGTGTAAGTGCCGGGCGCGAGATTCGGGAAGCTGAAAACGCCGCTGGAATTACTGGTTGCCGTTGCGATAGCGACGTTCGCGCTGTTGTAGAGGGTGACAATTGCTCCGGGTTCGACGATGTCGCCCGACCCGTAGGTGTTGTTCAGATCATTATCGCAGAAAATTGTGCCGGTGATCGAGCCGGGCAGCGCATTGACGGTCACGCGCTCGTTGGCGTTATTCTGATCGTTGGCGTTGAGGTTGTTGCCGTCGGTGTCGGTGAACACCGCATTCCACTGGTAGGTGCCGGTAGCCGCGTTGATGGGCAGAACATAACCCACTGGCGTTGAGTAGGAGCCATTTCCAGCGACGGTAACGGTTTCGGTATCCACTGTGCCGCCGCCGGGTGCTACCAGCGTGAAGGTAATCGAGCCGGTTTCGAAGTACCCGCCCGAAAGCGCGGCGGTGTCCTTCAGGGTCGAGCCTTGCGTGCACGATGTCGTGCTCGGAGTTGTGACAATGCCCGGCTTGGCGGGGGTGACGACCGTGCGCTCGGTCGGATCGTTGTTGAAAGTGTCCGCAACATTATTGGCGTCGCCGCTGTAGCTGAGGTTCCACTGGTAGGTACCGATGACTATCCCGGTGGTCGGCAGCGTATAGCCGGTCGGTGTGGTGTACAGGCCGTTGCCGTGGTTGACGGCGAGGGTTTCGGTGTCCACCAGCGTGTTGCCCAGGTAAAGCGTCCAAGTGAGCGTACCTGTGGGATTGTTGCCCATTTCAAGATCGGCAGCGTCGGTCAGCTTCACCTTGGAAGTGCCGAGGGTAACAGTGGTCAGATTTGGTGTCGTCTTGAGAACCGTGGGGCTTTGCTGGCCGACGACAACCGGTTCTGATCCGAAGGGGCTGATCACGCCGTTGTTATTTCCGTCGCCGCTGTAGACCGCAACCCACTGATAGGTGCCGGTGACCAGAGGAACGTAGCCGCCGGGATTGTTGCCCATTGTCGCGTCGGCATAGGTGCCGTTGCCGTTGATCGTCACGACGTCAGTGTAGACGGCGTTGGTCAGCGGCGTGGCAGCGGTGGAACCTGGACCCATCAGATAGAAGGTGATGGTTCCGGTTTCCGCGAAGCCGCCGGAAAGCGTTGCCGTATCGTTGATCGTCGCGATGCTGACGACAGGAATGCCGCCGGGCTGTTCGCCGGCGACGTTGATGTTGTTCAGCACATTGTTGAGCGCGCTGGTCTTGGTTGAATCGCCGCTGAAGAACAGACCTGTGACAGGACTGAACGCGCCATCGGCGACCGCGAGGATCTGCGTGATCGACAGGATTGTGCCGTCGGAGACGCCAAAGGCGACGCCGTTGTTTCCGACGTTGAAGCTGCCCTGGCCGCCCGAAGCATAAGAGCCGAGTGCGACGGCGAATGCCTGTACGTAGGTGTTCTTTTGAAGCCCGCTGGGCGTCCACATGTTTAGATAAACCGCAGCCACCTGGGCATTGGTCAGGCCAGCTAGGCTTGTGCCGGTGTAGGGATTGGATGCACCAAACAGGTGCGGGTAGTGGCTTGCCAGCGAATTGCCAAGCAAGGTGGAACTGGGTCCAGTGTCAAAGTTCTTGATGACGGCCTGGCCATTTTGGTTATGCCAGAAGCCGATTGTGGCAAACATGCCGCCCGAGCCGGTGGTTGTGGTAATGACCGGAACAGTGTTAATCGACGGGCTACGGGAAATGACTCTTTCGGGCTCGTCGCCCAGTGGGCTCACAACCGAGTTGTTGTTGGCGTCACCACTGAAAGTCGCCACCCACTGGTACGTCCCGACAGTCGTCGGCAAGTAGCCCGTCGGGGTGGTGTAATTGCCGTTAGCTGTCGCAGGCACCGTCTCGGTGTCCACCAGATTGTTGCTGGGATCGTATAAGTTGAAAGTAATCGTGTCAGTTGATGCAATGTTGACTCCACCGCTGAGCGTCGCCGTGTCTGTCAATTTTACACCGCTGCCGATGACCACGGTCCCACCGGGAACTGTGGTAATCTTCGGGATCGTCGGGCCTCCGCCGGGCAGCGGAAGAGCGCCAAGGAGTCCCTTTGGCTGGTCGCCGGAGAAGCCGTTATTGAAATCAAGGCTCGTGATCGCCGGATTAGTCGGGAGCAGGTCAAGCTGAACGCCGACCGGCTCAATACCGGCTGGCAGTGTGAAGTACGGGAGCAAGGTACCCGCCGTCGGCGTGAAGACGAATTCTTCCCGAAGCCCCCCTGCGCCAAAGTTCGCGACATTCCCTTGCAGCAATAATGTGTCACCGGCGTCAAACACGGCGTTGCCATTGATGTCTTGATAGACCAAAAGGTCCGCGCCGCCGTGCGGATTTCCGCCGGCCAAGTTCCCGCCGCTGTCCACCTGCACATCGATCTGGACAAGGAATGGGGGAAGGATGAGGGTCGGGCTGCCACCGAGGTTCGCGGTGAAGTTGTTGGGGCTGTTGACGGTGACTTCTTTTGTTCCGCCGACTGGTCCCACAGCGGAAGCAGTTCCGCCATCGATCCCCAGGCTTGGCGAAGGAGGCGACGGCAACAGGGGTAGGTTCAACAACCCAGAGAAGAGCTGTCGAACTTCAAGCGATTCGACCGCGCTCGTCAAAGCGGCTCGGCGCGACGACGCGGACTTCCCTTGATACTTTTTCATGTGCGAAACGACTGACATATTCTCACCCTTCCGCGTTGCCGCGGCTCAAACTACCCTACTTATCCCTCAAGACGACCCCAACGGCCTCTCGACATGTTCAGCAATGTTGTAATACGCGGCGATATCGCATCGCACCCAGTCCGCACAACAGCGCAAACCCCATGTAGATCGAGCGAGGTAGCGGCGTAAACACGTCCGCCGTCCCCGACGTTCCATTGTTCGACCAAAGCAGTTGCGGCGAACCAACCGAGGCATTCCCGCTGATGCCGGACGTGTACCCATCCACAAGCGCGCTCGACGGAGACAGCCCTGAAGCGGGAGTCAACGTCCCTGGATTCAAAATGACATAAACCGACTGCCCGGGCCAGATCTTGCCCGCGTTATTCATGAAGGTGAAATTAAAAATGGGAATCTGGCCTGCCGATGCATTATCACCATACCGGGCAGCCACACCACTTTGATAGAAGTTGTTTGCGCCAATGGAAAGGAATGCGGTGAGATCGCTAGGCACGCTGGTGATCGAACCCGAAACGGCAAGGTTGTTCGCCGCATCAGCGGTTCGCAACGATCCATCGGACAAATTGAAATCAGCCGTCAACGAAAATGACAGTGGGCTGATTCCAACGCCGCCGCCTGCCGCAGGGTCACCGCCTTCGAGGACTCCGACAGTGCTGGCGTTGGACACCACAAGCTGCCCGATGCCGCCGCCAATGTTGGAATACTTGACGCTCAAACCCATCGCGAACACTTGGGTGTACCCGTTGGGCGGCGGCGCCAAATAGAGCACCGGATCGGCGAGCGCAACGCTCCCGAGCAAGAAAACCCCCAATACGCCCACGAAAAACCTACCGAAACTTTTCATCGCAATAACTCCCCGAACAGTAAAAGAACTGAAAACACTCCAAGCGGGGCATTTTAAGGTGCACAAAACCCTGGTTCCCACACAAATAGAGCCCTCGACCCCGCTGCCGAGGCCACTAATCTAGCCGGGCGGCATAGGCAGCGTCAAGCGATTTCCTGCAGATCTTATCAGTCGTTAACGAATTTTGCCTTCGATCTTGCTGCCCATTCCGGCGATAGGCGTCTAAAGCGGATCATTTGCCCAGATTACGGCGAAACTTGGGGTTTTCACGAGGTTTGGGGGGTTCCAGGCGTTAACCCTCTCCACTTCACTCGTCGATATAAATCATGCCGCGGGTACGTGGAGGCGGCTTGACATGGAACTTTCGACCGAACTATTTGAGGAAACGATCCGCCGCCTCAAGGGGCAGGCTCCGTATGGGGGGCATCGCAACCGGAATCACCCCCGCCTTGGGCTTCGATGTCGCATGAAGATCGTCCAGGTGAACGGGCGGGGGCTCGGCGCCAGCATGGACGTCTGGACGCGCGATATCTCTCGCAGTGGCATCGGGATCATCAGCTCAAAACGCATCGAAGCCGGTGAGCGATTCATCCTCCTGCTGCCCCGCGGCGCAGGGGACCCACCACTGTCACTGATGTGCATCGTCCGCAATTGTGATGACCTCTCTGGCGGCTGTTTCGGACTTGGCGCGAGCTTCGAGGCGCAGGGGCGCGGCGTGGGCGTCGGCGGTAACTCGCCTGCTGCGGCGTAACCGCAATTTCATCCCCGCGCGCATTTCCTGCTCTTAATCCTTATCCTGCTCCTAATCCCACTCCTAATCCTAATCGTCATGCGCGACCGCGTGGGATTAAGAGCAAGATTATGACTAGGAAGATGATTAAGAGCAGGATTAAGATAAGAATTAGGAGCCTCGGCCGTCCGCGGTTCGATGGAATTCCTCACAAAATGATTTGGCGCAAGGGCCAATAATGCTGGCGGCCTGTAGTGTTGCCCGTATAATCGGGCCAGCGGTGTTTGCTTGAATTTCCGGCGGCGGAGGTCGGGCAGCCGCCTGTGGGTACGCCGAAGCGGCCCGCAGATCAGGGACGATCTTCGGGAGATGCAATGGCAGATGGCAATCAACAAGAGTTCCCCACTATCCTTGGCCCGGACGCCAGCTTTAAGGGCGAGCTGAGCTTCGACAAAGGGATGCGGCTGATGGGCCGCTTCGAGGGCAAAATTAACACGCCCGGACGCCTGCAGATCGCCAAGGAGGCGAAAATGCAGGCGGATGTCGATGCCGGCGCGATCATTGTCGAGGGAGATGTGCAGGGGAATCTCTCCGCCAGCGACCGCATCGAGCTCAAGCAATCCGCGCGATATGAAGGCGATCTCAAAGCCGCCAAGCTGGTCGTGGATGAAGGCGCCGTTTTCAACGGGCACGTCAGCGTCGGCCCCGATGTCACCAAGGGCACCGGCCGCCCGACGCCGCCGCAGCAGCAGAATATCAATCGTCCAAACCCGCAACATCCCGCCGGCCAACCACAACCCGCGAAGGCTTAGGAATAAGCTGACGATTGGGAAAAGTAGGTTGCCGATTGCAAGTTGTCAGTTGCCAGCACGTGCAAGGCTTCAATTCTGTATTGACTGGCAACTGACAACTGGCAACTGACAACTTATTGTTCTCCTAATGGCTGGCCCGCAGCAAAATCTTCAGCCGAGCGAAGATCGCGCCACGATAGTCTGCCTGCATTGCGGCAAGCCGCAGGAGGTGGGCCGCAGGGCGATGTCCATCACTTGCAAGTTCTGCAACAAACCGAACAAGCTCGAAGATGAACGAATCGCCGACTACCGCGCGCGGCGCACAGTCGAAACCTGCGGCATCGTCACCGTGGAAAAAAAGGGGTACGTCGTCGCCGATAAAATCCATTGCGGCGGCATGGTCGTCCGCGGCAAAGTCAAAGGCACAATCGTGAGCCGCGGGCCGGTACTCGTCGGCCCCGAAGCCGAAATCAAAGGAGATGTGACGGCTCCGTCATTGGCCGCCGGCGCTGGCGCGGTCTTGGAAGGACATTACAGCATCGGCCCGCAGGCGAATGGGAATGGGTCGGGGTAGGGGTTGGCAATCTTTGTCATTGCGTCGTAAACTCCTGCTGAGGAGTTTCCGCGATGAGCACCTTGAATATCTCACTGCCAGCCGATCTGCGGGCACTTGTTGAAGAGCAAGTAGCCAGTGGTCGTTACTCGACGCACAGCGACTACGTGCGCAATCTCATTCGCGAAGATCAGGATCGCATCGCCCGCGATCGCCTGGAGGCCATGCTGCTTGCGCGGCTGAACGGTGAAGGCATTGAAGTTGATGACGCGGATTGGGAACGGATTCGCCGGGACTTTCTTCGGCGTGTGAAGGCCGATTCCAAATCCCACAACGGACGGCGCCCTCGAAAACCCTCCAAAGGGGCAAAGTAATGCCGCGAATCCGGCGGCGCAAGGAAGTCGCCTGGTGAAGCGTGCACCGCGCCGCTCGCAGTGATCCAGTTCGCCGCCCGCGCATTACCCGCCCGCCGTCTCATCGGCGTGACCTACCCGCTGATACAGCAGGCATGAATAAACCAGCGCCCAGATCGTGAAGAGAAGCACGCCGCCGATGAGCACTGCGAACCCAGCGAGCGGATGCGGCAACAGTGTGGCCAGCGCCGCCGCCAGGCCTATTGCCACCATCAGATGCCCGCCGACGCGGTGAGTCCTTTCCCACACCAGATCGCTGGCCAGCGTCCAGGGTGTGCGGATGCCGACGTAGAAATTGCGGCGGATTTTTCCCATCCAGTTGCCCAGGATCGCCAGCAGCACGCCGATCATGATCGGAAACACGCGCTCGATGGCGACATGACGCCCGGCGGATTTGAGCAAGATCGCGATATGAATGCAGAGCAGCATGCCGACGAGCGCGACGATCATGCGGCCGTAGATTTTCGAGAATTGTTCGAAGCTCGATTTCCGCGGCCCCAATTTCGGAAGCCACGCACACAGCGCCGCGACAAACGCGGACGCCAGCGGCGTGGCCAGGATATTCACCCACGGCGAGCCGTAGCGATCCGCCTGGCCGTGGATATTCCAGTGGATCGGAGTCGGATTCGGCAAAAACGAATATGCCGCCGCGCTGATGGCAAAGCCGGTGAGAATAATCGCCGCAATGATGTAAACATGTACACGAGGAATCATGGCTGCACCTGTTTAGAGCCTTTCTTTCGACGAGCGGCGGCTGTGGTGGGCCGCGAGGTCGTCTTGCCGCCCGAGGCGGAAAAATTCTCCAGTACGAAAGTGATGAGATCTTCGACCACGCTGGTGTTCAGCGAGTAGAGGATGAACTGCCCCCGCCGCGTGTCGCTCACCAATTCCGCCGCCTTGAGGGCGTTGAGATGGAAGGTGAGGGCATTGGGCGCGATCCCCAGCCGCTCGGCCAGCTCTCCGGCCGACAACGGCCCTTCCCGCAAAGCCGCCAGAACAGCGCGGCGATTGGGGTCGGCGAGGGCTTTGAAGACGGTGTTCATTTGGGTCTAGTGGTTCAATATTTCAACGACTATTGAAATGATAGTGGGCCTGCGGCCAGCGGTCAAGAGCCAAGGGATTCGAGGCTTGCCCGCCCGATTTGAATTCGCAACAGCCGTCATGCTGAGCTGAGGTACTCCGAAGCATCTGGCTGAATTGCGCGAACGGTCCAAATGCTTCGGAGTACCTCGGTCAGCATGACGATGTGCTGTGGGGGCGGACAAATCGAAATCCGACAGCCGCGGTCTTCATCCAAAAAAGGGAGTTGTGGGTGCGGTTGGCTCTGCTTTGTCCTCGAGCGCGATGCCACTGGCTTCAGACCGTTGCGCCATCCACGGCGACTGCCGCATCCGTTTTCGCAAACAGCGTCTCCAGCAACTTCAGCAGATCCGGCAATTCCACCGGCTTGACTACATGTGCATCAAACCCCGCTTCGGTGGACCTTCGGCGATCTTCTTCCTGGCCCCAGCCGGTGAGGGCGATGATGATCGGCTGCGCGGGCCACTGCATCTGGCGAATGGCGCGGCAGGCGTCGTAGCCATTCAACTTTGGCAAACCGATATCGAGCAACACCGCGTCGGGAGCAAAACTTTGCACGCCCGCGAGTGCTTCTTCGCCATCCGTGGCGATTTGTGTTTCGTGGCCGGCGAGTTTCAGGAGCACGGCCATGCTGCGGGCCGCGTCGCGGTTGTCGTCCACCACCAGGATTCTTCGTCCGTGCCCGCTCGTTTTTGGAATCGATCCGCTGCGTGTCGGCGGCGCTTCGGGCGATTCGTCCGAAGCCGGCGCCAAGGCCGCCAGACGGATGACGAATTCACTGCCCCGCCCTTCTCCGTCGCTGTGGGCATTGACAGTTCCGCCATGTAGTTCGACCAAGCCTTTGACGAGCGAAAGCCCGATACCCAGGCCCCCTGCCGCGCGCTCGAGCGAACGCTCGGCTTGCGTGAAGAGATCGAACACTCTGGGCAGCATGTCTGGCGCGATGCCGATGCCGTTGTCTTTGACGCGAATCACCGCGTCCTGCCCGTCGCGCGCGGCACTGACATGAATCTGCCCGCCAGCATCCGTGTATTTGGAGGCGTTGTTGAGGAGATTGCCGATCGCCTGTTCCAGGCGAACTGGATCTGCATCGATATTCAATGGCTCATCCGGCAGCTCGATCCGCAGCTCCTGGCTCTTATCGGCAAATGCGGTTCGCGTGGAATCCGCCGCCGCGCGGATCACCGCGGCAACATCCGTTTTCTGTCGGCGCAGCGAAAGCTTTCCGCGCGTGATGCGGCTGATGTCCATGAGATCATCGATGAGCCGCGCCATGTGCCGCACCTGGCGTTCCATCATGGCGCGGGCGTCTTCCGCCAGCGCGGTATCGCTGCCGGCGCGTTTCAACGTCTCCAGTGCGTTTTGCACGGGCGCCAATGGATTGCGCAGCTCATGGGCGAGCGTCGCGAGGAATTCGTCCTTGCGCCGATCGGCATCGCGAAGCGCTTCTTCGGCGCGTTTTCGCTCGGTGATGTCGATGCCGATGCCGACCTGCGATTGATCGGAAAGGCGGATGTTGGCCCACGATGTTTCGATGTCCCGCCCTTCGCGCGTGCGCATGCGGAAATCCATCCAACCCTGGCACGCCGCCATGAATTGCGCCGCCTGCTTGCGCTCCTCCGGGTTGGGGTAGCACTTTTCCATCAGTGCGCCATCGACGCCGTCCTGGGCGGTCCAGCCGGTCGTCTGCTGAAAAAACGGATTGAGTCGGATCTTTTTGGCCTCGGCTTCGTAGATCGTGAGCATCACCGGAATGCGATCGAAGATCGCCTGGAGCAACTCGCGCTCACGATGCAGCGTCTCTTCGGCGCGCTTGCGCTCGGTAATGTCCATGCAGACGCCGGTGACTCGCATCGGAGTTCCGCGATCGTCGCAGATGACGCGCCCGCGCGATTCCACCCAGCGCAAATCGCCAGAAGCGGTCACCACGCGATACTCGATTTGATAATCGGATTTGCTGGCAATTGCGCCCTGAATCGCCGCCTGCAGCCGCGGCAGATCACCCGGATGAACATCCGAAAGCGCGGCTTCGCGCGTTCTCGTATCGGCGCCCGGCGCGCGGCCGCGAAGCCTCGCCAGGCTCGGCGACCAGACAACGGCGTCGCTGGCCATCGTCCAATCGAATGTCCCCATTCCGCCGGCCTCGAGTGCGAGGCGAAGCGTCGTTTCGCTTTCGCGGAGAATCGAGATTGCCTTGAGCGTCCCCGCGCGAAGCCGGTTGGTCCATTCGATGATGGCGATGCCGAGCAAGCAGAGTGAAACAAACAAAATCAGCCCCGCCGTGGGGCTGCGCGTCGGCACAAACATCGTCGGCGTCGGCGATAATGCGCCGATCACCGCAAACGCGATCAGCGCAATCAATCCGCTCATTCCGCCGCAGAAAAATGCCGCTACCAGAATCCAGGGCACGAACGGCAGATACGGCGCGTGAATCCCATAGACGCGCCAGAGTAAGGCGCGGGTGAGCAAACCCAGGCCGACGGCGAGAACTGCTCCCACCACCGCCCGCAACTTTTGATCACTGGATGATTGATCCGAGATTCCCAGAATGGCGGCTCCCTTCGCCCAATGCCGGTCACGATGCCTTCGTGATCGTCACCGCAGTTTTCCGATGAACGTCCTTTCAGTATGACGCAGAGCAACTAGATTTAAAACAGCAGAGGCCGCTTCGGCATTAGAATATGCGTGAGGCAACGGCTGGATTTAGTGCCCAAACTTCTGTTCCGATGTACCGCGGGCGCAAACCGCAAAATGCAAACTGCCCGGTCCTTCTATACCTGTCTTCGTATGGTCGCTTCTTGATCGCTACGTTAGGATGATCCGCCGGTTCTGAAAAAATCGGAGGCTCTGGTGACTTCATTGTGCAAGTGGTTTCGCGCGATCCTTCTGGCCGCAATCTGTTGCGGTCCGATGCAAACGCTCCGCGCCGCCCCGCCGACACCCGCGGAGCTGTCCGCCAGCGCCCCGCGGCTTTCCAGCGATGATGCTAAGGCCAAATCATTTCATGTGACCGGCCTGCTCGCGCCCGGGCAGGCGAAGCTCGCATTCGAGGTCACATGGCTCAAGGCCGGCCGCTACGCGATCCGCATCCTCGACGCCGCCGATCAGACGCCGCTCTTTTGGATCGTTGACGGGCATGCGCTCTTTTACAGCCCGCTCGACGATGCGATCGAAGTCACCGACAACACGTCCGCCGATTTCCAGATCGACGGTGTCTCCGACAAGCTCAATTTCAACTTCGGATTTCGCGCCGGCTCACGCGCCAAGGTTCCCGAGTCAATTGTCATCGACATCAAGTCCATCCTCGCGATGGCGTCGTTAAATCCAGCCGTCAAACCTGTCGCGAACGGCGTTTTCGAGTTGAGCGGCGCGACGCCGCGCGGGAGCGTCTACCGCGCACTGGTTGATCCCGCCCGCTCGCCGGCCTTCAGCGAGTTAAAGATCTTTCCGAAGGAAGATCCGCTTCATCCCGCGTTCGCGCTCGACAAAATCGAGGCCAAGTTGCCCGTTGATCCGCAGGCTTTCCGCTTCCCCACGCGCCAATTGCTTGCAGCCCAGATGAAGGTGCAGGATTTCACCGAAGCCGACTCCAAGGCGACGATGAACAAGCTCGTGGTGTCGATCACCTATCGCTTCGCGATGCGCGATCCGACCGCGCGCGACCAATTGGAAAAGCAACTCGGCAAAATCGACTGGATCGCCGCCGTGCAAAAAGACGCCAAGGCGTCCGCTGCGTTGCGGCAGGCGATAAAGGATGCGCCTGTGGTCGCGGAGTCCGCGAGATAGCGGCTTTTCAGAATCCGCTGTTGGATCAGTGTGGGTGCCACAGGTCGGCGTAATCGCAGACCTGTGCGTTGCTGGTGCAGGAAAAGCACAGGTCTCGGAGTACCGCGACCTGTGGCACCACTACAGAAATTCCATGAGCGACGCCGACAACCCAATCCGCAACATCTCCGACACCGCCCGATGGGCGGCGGTCTATCGCGCCCGCGAAACCGAACGCGCGGATGCCGTCTTTCTCGATCCGTTGGCCCGCAAGCTCGCCGGAGAGCGCGGCGAGCGGATCGCTTCCACGATGGCCTTCAGCGATCAGAACGCCTGGTCCTGGATCGCACGCACCTATCTGTTCGACCAATACGTCGCGCAACAGGTCACGCATGGCACGGACATGGTGGTGAACCTCGGCGCTGGCTTGGATTCGCGACCGTATCGAATGAAGCTGCCGCCGACGCTCAAGTGGATCGAGGTCGATCTGCCGGAAATCCTGGAGTACAAGCGCGAAATCTTGCGCGATGAAAAGCCGGCGTGCGTCGTCGAGCGGATTTCGATCGATCTGTCCAACGAAAGCTGCCGCCGCTCGCTCTTCGCGGATTTGGGCGGCAGGGCGCGTAACGCGCTGATCATCACCGAAGGTTTCATCACGTATCTGTCGGCGGACCAAGTCGCGCAGCTCGCCAAAGACCTGGCCGCTGCAGCGGGGTTCACGCACTGGGTGCTCGATCTGGCGTCGCCCGGTTTGCTGGAGCTTTTGCAGAAGAACATGAATCAGCAACTGGAGCAGAGCGGCTCCAGGCTGCAATTCGGCCCGGCCGAAGGCCCCGGATTCTTCCAACCACACGGCTGGAAGCCCGTCGGCGTACGGTCACTCTTGAAAACCGCCGCCAGTCTCAAAAGGCTCTCGCTGAAGATGCGGCTGATCTCCCTGCTCCCCGAATCCAAAGGCCGCCAGGGCAAACGCCCCTGGGCCGGCGTGTGTTTGCTCGCGCTGCAGACATGAGACTTCCCGTGCGCCTTGCCCAAAATGCAATACAAAAACGAGGATGGAAGATGGAGGATCGAGGATGGCGATCTTCCGATGACTTACATCAATTTCGGCGAGCTTTCCGCCGCGCGACAGTCGCGCGGCTCGACCCGATTTTTCAGCAGCCATCAGGGTCCCGCGCGACTCCGCGCGACTCCTGGCGCGATTGCACTCAGTCGCGCAGCGGGCGGAAATCGCCGTAAGTCAATTTTATTATCGACATCAAATTCATGCCGCCTCCGGTTCGAGCGCCCTGCTTTGAGTCTGTCGAAGAGCGCCTCCGTGCTCCGTGGGCGTGCTTCGTGGTCGCAGCTGAAACCGGCGATGTAACCTTTTGCACCTTTTGCATCAAATTTTGCACCAATCGGTTGCATCTGCGACGTTGCACGTTGCATTGGAGGAAGTTTCCGGTTTCGGGTTTCAAGTTTCAGGTGAAGGGCGAAGCCACGGCCCACAACCTGAAACCCGAAACCAGAAACCAGAAACCCCTTCATGAAACCTTTTGAAACGTTTTTTTAATCATTTCGTTGCATCTACACCGGTTGCATGTTTCATCGCATCCGCCGACGCCGGCTAGTGAGAGCCAGCGCACCATCGCGCAACGTTTTGCGCACCATTTCCTTCGCATCACGGGCACTCTTCCCGTGGCACGGGTTTCCAACCCATGCGTCCTGGTACTCCAGGACATTGGCCGGTACCCCGGCCAAATCAGCAAGAGCGCAGCGCAGTAACCCTTGAGACAAACAATGCCCCGGTGTACCGCGGCCATGGGTTGAAAACCCATGCCACGAAAATGCAGCCAAAAAGGGGTGCAAACAAAACCCATACATTATATATAGTGTCGGAGGAACCAGGAGCCAGGAGCTAACGAGCGGGCGTCAGCGATCAGAGGTCACAGGAAAAGTGAGGTCTTCACTATATAGCAAAATGTTTCCTTTTCCGGTTGTAACCTGCTGCGCCCGCATGAATTACAAATGATGACCCCTCTTTTCGATTTCCCGCGCGATAAATACCCACCAACCAACGACTTGCGCACCTCGCTCTGAGCTCGCGCACACCCTCGGCGAAGAAAAATCTTCAGATTGCAGATTTTTTTTATCCGCGTCCAAAACATGCTTCTCTACTATAGAGCAAAAAGTTATCATTTTGTTCCATAACTGCCCGCCGGCGCACGAGTTACAAATCATGACCCCCTTGGCGATTTTTCGAGCTGTAAATATTTATCAATTCAGTACTTGCGACTCTGTCGTAGTTGTGAGATCGACCAAAAAGTTATGAAAATCCAAAAATCTTTCGTCGCGCCGATCTTATTGCCCATACAGGGTTTACAGAAAAAGAATTTTCGGCGGTCGCGCATAAATCGCTGTGACTTTCTGTCTGTCAGCGCATTATTCTTTCGCCGCGTTCCTGATTGAGCCGCTGGAGGTTGGCCAGGACTTTGGCGTCGATGTTCGCCCCCCGCGCGGCAAGGGATGCTCGGGCGGAGGCGTTTAGGCAAACTCCTCCTACGCCACAAACCGTTCTTCTCCCACCAACCGCGCCTGTCCCAGCGCGGTGAGGGTTTCCAATAACTCTGAAATTCGATCCGACTTGGCGCCTTTGAACAGTCGGGCGACTTCCGCCGGCGTCGCGGGTTTCGTGCCCGCCGCCAGCGCGGCGCGGACGGCGTGCGCCTGCTCCGCCAGCGATTTGGGCCAGGGGAGCTTTTGGGTCTTCTTTGCCTTGCCCGGTTTTTCTTCCGCCACCAGTCCCAGCGAGCCCTGGGCAGCGGACGTGCCGCCGGGGTTTTGGAATTCGGGGCGCAGCCAGCGGATGATTCCCCGCCGCTCCTCCTCGGCACGCTCCGCATTGAGCGCGACGAGGCGCTGAAGAATCTGCTCGTCGGGCAGATCGTGAGGCCAGCCGTACGCGTCGGCGGCCGCCGCGTCCAGGTCGTCATGGATTTGCCGCAGGACGGAGATGAGCCCCTGCTCATGCACCTGCCGATCCCACGCCGTCAGTTCCTCGCCGTGGCGAAGTTTTTCCAGCACGTTGTACATGTCGGTGATCGTCAGCGCGGGATGCAGCGCCTGCTGCCGCTTGCGATGCGCGTCGAGCGATTCGCCGAGTTCGCGGATGCGGGATTTTTGGGATGCGGTGCAGTCGGGGAAGGGGAAGGGATCGAACGTTCTTTCATGCTGATATCGCGGGCGGTCCTCAAGAGTGCCGCCGGTGCTCAGTGCCCACGTGCGGTGGATGCGAGAAGAGAAGACACCGAGGTGGTAAGCATCTGCGGTGACGATGGCGACCACCGTTGTGTCAACAATTGTGTTCGATTTGACGAATTGGAATGTGAAGAATTTCGCGGTGCGTGGGACAGCAATAAATCGGTGGAGGTTCGACAGTGCTCTTCGGAGTGCGGGTATCGGTCGAGTGAAGAGCCACCAATTCCGCCTGCGCTCGGGAACGGGATTTTGATCTCGCTCGGGCTTGACGCGTTCCAAAACCCACTGGTACAGGGACGGGTATTGCGCACGGACATCGTTCGCGGGGCGCGGATAAAAATCAATAATGCAGGAGTTGCGGCTTTGCTGCGCGAGGTCGCGGGCAGTCAAATACGGCTTGACCACTTCCTTAGCGTCGATGTCCGTCCCTACAGCCCTCGGCTCGTCTTCCTTTGATAAGATGAAACCTTGGCCGAGCGGATACATTCCCGTAAAAGCTAGGCCCTCATTCGCCTCAAGTGGCATCACTGCGGTTCGGTCGGCACCAGTCGTCAGATCCGCGTTGATCACGCCTGCGACGTCCGACAACTCGACATCCACCGCGCCGTCTTCTCCTTCTCGCTCCGTTTCGATCGTTAAAACACGGCCCGGACGCGGCCCCCGTTGCCCCGCTGTGAGGGCGACACGGACAGCGGCCCCATCGAGGCAGTCGACCCACGGATGGTCTGCAACCGCAAATATTATCGAGGCGCCAAGCGACAGGTTTCTTTCAACGACGCTGCGGTTGAAAGACTGCGTAATGCTGTTGGTGGTGATAAAGCCGAAGCGTTTCAGGTCACCGGCTATTGCGATTTCTGCACCGTGATTCCACCAGTACATCACGAAATCCGCTGATCCTCCAACTTCTTCGTGTGCATCGCGAAGAGCCGCGACATAGCCCTCGCCCAATGCGAGTTTCATCCGCTTATTCCCAATAAACGGCGGATTTCCCACTACATAATCCGCCTTCGGCCATTCGGCTTTTCGGGGATTCACGTATCGATACACGGGCACGCGCGCATTTTCGTCGGGGATTTCTTCGCCGGTGACTGGCGAGATTTTCATCGTGTGGCCGTCCCAGCGGCTGACGGGTTTGCCGGAATCATCGGTTACCAGTTCCTTGCGATCGTACGCCAGCACGGCGTCCTGCTGTTTGATATTCTCAAACGCCTTGAGCAGCGGCTCGGCGGGCGCGTGGCCGAGCGTGCGAAGGTGCCATTTCAGATAGCCGATCCAGAGCACCAGCTCGGCGATGGCAACCGCGCGCGGGTTGACCTCCAAACCCAGGAACTGATGCGGATCGACCGTCAGCCCGCCGCGCTCAAGCAATTGCTGATCTTCTCCAAGCTGGCGAAGCTCTTCACGAACTTCGCCTTCCAGCTTCTTCATGTGCTCCATCGTGACATAGAGGAAGTTGGCCGACCCGCAGGCGGGATCGAGCACGATGGTGTTGCATAGCTCCGCCAGATATTCGCGGACGGCCTTGCGGGCCTCTTCAGGCTTACCCTGAAATTGCAGCGTAAACGCGGCGGCTTTGGCCGCGTCCCACTTCTCGCGCAACGGCTCGATCACCGTCGGCATCACCAGCCGCTCGACGTACGCGCGCGGCGTGTAATGCGCGCCGAGCTTATGCCGCTCGCGCGGCTCCAATGCCCGCTCCAGCAATGTGCCGAAGATCGCCGGCTCGACATCCGACCAATCGCTTTCGCCCGCCTCGACCAGCAGATCAAGCTGGGCGGCATTCACCGCCAGCGCCTGGCATTCCTTGAAGAGCTTTCCGTTGAAGCGTTTGAGCTGTCGGCGCATCGCCGGGGAAAAGCCGCCCGAGTCCATCCGCGACCAGACATCCTGCACCATCGGCACGAAGCGATCGACGTGGCCCTTGAGGCTCTTGAGCAATTCCGTGAACGGCTCCTCGGCCGAGCGCTCGCGATCGATCAGCCCCACATCCTCGGCAAAGAAGGTGAAGAGGCATCGCATCAGAAACGAGGCGACAACTTCAGGATGATGGCCGGCGGCCTCGAAGCTCTTGGCGAGCCGCGCCAGCTTCTCGGCGATCTGCCGGGTAACCTTCGCGCTGTGCCGCGCCGGGTCGAGGCTCAGCGGATCGTTCCAAATCAGCGCCAGGCGCTTGCGCACTTCCGCATCGGCAAGCTGCTCCAGCAGAATGCGATAGCTCTGCACATCGGGAAAGGGCGTGTAGGTTTTCCCCAGCCGCGAGAAATCGGCATAGAGCTCGATGACATGCCCCACATCAACGACGAGCACGAACGGCGGATTTCCTTCCTCGACCGGGAGCGAGCGGACGTAGCGTTCGGCCTGCCCCTTGGCCTTTTTCATCTCGGCGTCCCAATGATCTGTCCCGCGGACGGCGGTTCCGCGGCGCAGCCGCGCAGCGGGCTCGGGGGCGAACAGCCCGCCCGCCTCCTCGGCGGCGGAGCCTTGCTTGGCTTCGATCACGAAGCACCCGCGCTTGTAAAGATCGATGCGGCCGATGGTGACTTTGCCGTCCCCATCGGACATGGGAACGGAGCGTTCAAAGACGTAGGCGTTGTCGCGATCATCCGGCCGCGCCGGCTGCGGGCCGGGAACTTGAAGTAGCGCGCAAAGCTCAGTCAGAAACATCGAGTAGTTGGCCCGCTCGGCCGCCCCCGAGTTCTCCCAGCGGCGGATAAACTCCCGCGCTGATTCATCCTGCGATGTGATCGATCCCGCCAAAGCCGCGTCTCCCGATTGGTGCGTCTGGCGTGCAATGGTATCGGTGAGAGCGGCGTTACGCGAGCGGTGGGAACCGCGAGGAGGGCGGGCGACGAGGCGCGCACGTCGGCCCAGTTCGGAAATCGAAGCGTTCTTCCCCTCACCCTGCCCTCTCCCCTGAGTACGACTCGACTGAGCTTGTCGAAGTCAGGGGAGAGGGTTCTGCGTCTGCCGGCGGCCGCTTCAGGTTACCGTGATCTTCGCGAAGATAGTCAGCGGCACCGCGCCGTCGAGCAGCGTGATTGTCACGGTGAAGGTTCCGGTCTTCGTGTATTTGTGTGAGCCGCGCACCGTCCAGAAGCTGCCGACGTTGAATGTGGCGCCGGTGAAGACGAAGCTTGCCGCGGATTTTGCTGAGCCGTCGCCCCAGGCGATCGTGCCGTGATAGGTGCCGGGGAGGGTGTTGAGCGAATCCTGGTCACGGAAGGTGCCCAGCGAGCTGTTGGTGAACGCGATGTTCTTGGTCTTATTGAGTGTCAGGCCGTGCGCCGAATCAAGCGGGGACTCGGCAATCGATGCCGAACTGGTTGCGACGGCGTCGGACCCGCCCGGGTCGTTGATCGTCACTTTCACGACATATTTCTTGTCCGCGGCGTAGGCATGATTGCCGGTGACATGGAACCTGCCAGCGCCGTCCTTCACAACCGTGCCGGCGGTGGTGTGGCCATCGCCCCAGTTGATGCTGGCGGTGAAATCGCTGGCCGGGGCCAGGAGGTTGGCATCGGTGAACGATGCGACCGTGTTGCTGAGCACGCGGCCTTCAAACCCGGTGAGGCTCTTTCCGCTGGCGGAAATCGGCAGGTCCAAAATGTTGGCGCTGCTGACTGTCGTGGCGGTGCTGTTGCTCGGATCGTTGACGGCGCGGCCAGCACGGTCGGTGATGCTCACATTCACTGCCCACGGAGCCGCGCTTCCCGTCACATACGTGTGGCTTCCCTCAACGTGGAATGTGCCGGTGCTGTCCTCCACGATATGGCCTGCCGTGCTTGTCCCGTCGCCCCAGTTGACGGTCGCAAGAAAATCGGGGGCGGCGCCGAATGGATCGGCGTCGGTGAACGTCGCGACATCGATATTCGTCAGCGGCGAGCCTTCGATGCCGTCAATAGAGACGGGACTGGCTGTCAGCGCTGCATCGGCGACGGCCACGTTGTCGTTGATGGTGATCGTCGCGGTGCCCGGCGCATCGTCGGCAACATTCACGGAGACGGGGTAGACGCCTTCCTTGTTATAGGTGTGGGTTCCGTGTACGCCGAAGTTGCCGCCGCCGAGGGCAACTACGGTGCCGGCGGTGGTCGCGCCGTCGCCCCAGTTGATGGTGGCCGCGAAATCACTGGCGGCGTTGGTCGGATATCCGGCATCACTGAACGTCGCCACCTGGGCGTCGGTCAATGGCACTCCCACCGCGCCCGGCGCGAGCGTGATGGCGCCGTTGCTGAAGCTGTCTGCCTCGGTGATCGTCGCGGTGCCACTGACCGAGATGCTGAAGCCTGAATCGTTATTCTCAAAGAACGTGGTCGTCACCGTAAACGAGCCTTCGTCCGCATAGGGATGCGTTCCGCTGACGGTGTAGTTGCCGGCCGATCCAGTAATAGTGCCAGCGGTCGTCGTGCCGTCGCCCCAGTCGATTGATGCGGTGAAATCCGACGATGGATCGGCGCTTCCGGGATCATGGAACGTGGCGGTCAAAACGGATGAGGAACTCCCTTCCGGCATACTGAAATTCGCGCCAGTTGCCGAGAGGACACTTTCAAAGATAGTTGCGGTCGTCGTATTCGATGTCGTAGTGACGTCAACAGTGTCAAAAATGGCCACTGTCACGGTATAGGTGCCATCCTCCGCATAGGTGTGTGGGAAGCCGGAGGCGGACACCTCAAAAGATCCGCCACCCTGCGATGTGACGGTGCCGCCCGCGAGCGGCGTGCCGTCGCCCCAGTTGATCAATGTGGCAAATGGACCGGCGTCGTTGGCAGTGAAGTCCATCACCGCCCCATTGAATGCCTGTCCTTCAATCACCGAGAACGGCACCGGCGTCGTTGTCGTCACCGACATGAGCAAACGATTCTCCACCGACTCGATGGCAATCCGAAGCCGCTCCCTGCCGGACCTGCCTCGACCGGCTGGCCGGGTGGCGCGGAAGTGATTTTGTAAGCGACGAAAAATAGCCTCGCAAATCATGACTGCTCCTTGGCGACGGCTCGGCTGAGCGCGCCATAAATCTGAAATCACGGGATGCTTCAACACCCATATCCCGGTGGACGTGTGCCTTATCGATAAGGGATCAGCGATTTGGACGCAAGATATTTATTTTGCTGGATGCGCGGAGATTTCCGCAGGGCTTGAGACGCTAGGCATCTTTTGTCGATGATGCCGACAGCGCCCTAGCGGTCACTGGCGGCCGTGTATCTTCCGCAGCGCCTCATACAGCCCGATGCCGACGGCTGTCGCAAGATTCAGGCATCGCTCCCCTTCCACTTGCGGAATGCGAAGCTGTCGATCGGCAAATCGCGAAAGGATCGCGTCGCTCAGGCCGTGGGTTTCGCTGCCGAATACGAGGCAATCATTCGCTGTGAACTGCGCATCCCAGTGCGGCCGCGCGGCTTTGCTGGTGAAAAGCCACAGCCGTGCCGGATCGATCGTTTTGAAGAATGCGGCATCGTCATCGTGAACCGTCAGCTTGAGCCGCGGCCAGTAGTCCATGCCGCTCCGCTTCAGCGATGAATCGGTGAGCACAAATCCGAACGGCCGCACCAGATGCAGCTCTGCCCCGCTGGCGACGCACAGCCGCCCGATGTTCCCCGTATTAGGCGCGATCTGCGGCTGCAGCAAGGCGATCTTCAACGAGTGCGATGAAAGGACGGCGGACATTGAGCCGCATTATGGCGATTGCGCCGCGAGGGCAAACTGCGGCGGACCCCACTGCGGGAAACGGCCATGCGCGGCGGAGCCACCGCGATCCGGGAAATGCGTTGCACAACGATCCGCCGAAGGGACAATGAACGCCAGTACAGTTCTGAAAAAACACTTGGTGAGCATCGTGTCAAAGAAGAAGCGCAATCACTGGATCTTGTCCGTGCTTTGGACGCTTCTCCCACTCGCGTTGCTGTGTGTCGCCATCGGCCTGCTGATTTATTTTCTGGGGAAGCATGCGCCATGGGCGCTGGCATTGCTCGCGGTTGGGGCCATGTTTTTGCCGTCCACAGTGAAGACCCAGATGAAGATGCAGGAGCATTTCAAAAGCCGTGGTGTCATTACGCGCGGGCCTGAAACGATGAGCGCTGATGAGCGTCGGCGTCTGGCCGCTCCAAGAGGAACATGCACAATCCGATATCGCGATTCATCAGATATCGAATACTGGGCGGCGGCCATTTATCGGAAGAGGCAACTCCAAATCCTTCACGATATTCCCCGGCAGGACTATGAGAGCCAGAAGCCGCCGTGGAAAGTGGGCGACCCGATCACTCTCGAGATGCTCAAGGAACTTGGCAATCCCGCTCCGCCACAAAAGTATCTACAGTCGCTGCTTTTGAAGCTGAAGCGCAGCGATGGCCAAGCAGTGATAGACGAGCAGGCGGGCTTGCCCGAACTGGAGGATTCGCCGCGTCCCGCGTCCTTCGCGTCGCTTTTGCAGGCTGCTCAACTTGCATGTCACACCGCCGACTTAAACGGGTCGGCCGAAATGTCCGCTGACGGGGAAAACAATTGGGTCATGGCGTTTGCCTGCGTCGGTGAGCCGGGCAGACGGGTGCTTACATTTACGTTTAAGCGGGAAACATCTTCGTGATCGCGCATAGCCATTAGCTTTCGCGCCAGGCAGGCCCGTTTGGAAACTCAAATTTGTCCAGCGAAGGCGAAAGAATCTGCGTGCTGTAGCCGGGCGCGCTGGGGGGTAGGTATCTGCCGGCCTTCATCTTTACCGGATCGACGAAATGCTCGTGGAGATGATCGACATACTCGATGATGCGATCTTCCAGCGAAGCGCTGCAGGCAATGTAATCCCAGATGGATAAATGCTGCACGAGTTCGCACAGGCCGACGCCGCCGGCGTGGGGGCAGACGGGGATGTTGAACTTTTTGGCCAGCAGGTAGACCGCGAGGCACTCGTTGACGCCGCCGAGGCGGCAGGCGTCGATCTGGCAGAAGCGGATGGCATTGGCCGTCATCAATTGCTTGAAGATGATCCGGTTCTGGCAGTGCTCGCCGGTGGCGACGCCGATGTTGAACTTCGCCAGCGCGCGGGCAACCGCGACGTGGCCGAGCACATCATCCGGGCTGGTCGGCTCTTCGATCCAGTAGGGATTGAACTCCGCAAGCTTGGTCATGTGGTCCATCGCCTGGCCGACTTCCCACACTTGATTCGCATCCATCATCAGCTTGCGCTGCGGGCCGATCTCGCGGCGGATGATGCGGCAGCGGCGAATGTCATCATCCAGATCGCGCCCCACTTTGATCTTGATGTGTGTAAACCCTTCGGTGATCGCCTCGCGGCAGAGGCGCACGATCTTGTCATCGGAATACCCAAGCCAGCCGGCGGAAGTGGTGTAGGCGGGATAGCCGACGCGATGCATCTCCTGTTCGCGATCGCGCTTCGCGGGCGCGGCCGCTTCGAGCATGGCGATCGCTTCATCGGGCGTGAGCGCATCGGTGATATATCGAAAATCGACACATCCAACGAGCTGGCGCGGCGACATATCCGCCAGCAATTTCCAAAGCGGCTTGCCTTGCACTTTCGCCCAGAGATCCCAAACGGCGTTGACGATTGCCGCCGTGGCCAGGTGAATCGCGCCTTTGTCCGGGCCGATCCAGCGGAGCTGGCTGTCGCCGGTGATGTGCCGCCAGAAGCCGGCCATGTCGCTGGTGAACGATTCGAGCGTGCGGCCGATCACGAGTGGAATCAGCGCGCGAATCGCGCTAACGACGATTTCATTTCCGCGGCCGATAGTGAATCCAAAGCCATGCCCTTCAAGGCCGGCGGGATGATCGGTTTGGAGGACAACGTAAGCGGCCGAGTAATCCGGATCCGGATTCATGGCGTCCGAGCCATCCAGATCGCCGGAAGTCGGAAAGCGGATGTCGCGGATGAGGATGTGGGTGATGGTGATTGGCATTTGGGTCGGGAGTTGGCAGTTGGCAGTTGCCAGTTACCAGTGCGTGGAAAAAGTTGCCAGTTGCCAGTTGTCAGTTGCCAGTGAACACAAACCTCATGTGTCTTTGGCATTACTGGCAACTGGCAAGTCGCAACTCTTCTCATCTGGCAACTGACAACTGGCAACTGGCAACTATTTCCGATCCACTATCCAAATATTTCGATAAAACACCGGATTATTATGCCCCTGAAGCTGAATTGACCCGGGCTCCGGTCCCTCTTTCGCGCCTGCGCCGGTCTTGTCTTTTAGCTCGGTGTGATCCTGAACAATCACGCCGTTGTGCCTTACCGTGACGACCGCGTTCTTGGTCTTCTTGCCCTGCGCGTCGAATTTGGCGGCGGTGAACTCGATGTCATAAGTTTGCCATTGCAGCGGCGGGTAGCACATGTTGATCTTCGGCGCGGTCTGGCGATAGGTGGAGGCGGCGCCGTTGAATTCGGGGGGATGGCCGAAGGTGTCGAGGACCTGGATTTCGTAGCGGTCCTGCATGTAGATGCCGCTGTTGCCGCGCTCCTGGTCGCGGGCCTTGGGCTTGAACGGGAGGATAAATTCGACATGAAGCATGAAGTCCTGGAACTTCTGTTTGGTTTTGGTGCCGGAGCCGAGCAGATGGCGGTCGTCAATCTTGGCGGTGGCGTCCCAGGCGTCGGCGTTGGTTCCGTCGAAAAGAACGATCGCGCCGGCGGGCGGTTTCTCCCCTTCATCGGGGCTGACGCGGGTCACGCGTTTGAGATTCACTGCCGCTCCGGCGGATTGGCCTTCCATCGTTCCATTAGAGATGGTGCCTTTGAAATCTCCGTCGAAGACGACTTTGTCGCCGTCGCGTTTGCCTTTGACTTCGCGGCGGGATTTTCCGTCCCAGCCGGCGCCGGGCAGGCCGCCTTCGAGCAGAACGGCCTGAAATTCGCCGTCGCCAAGGGCAATGACCTGAGCGGCCATTTTTCGGCGATCTGAGCCATACTCTCCGACGTACTCACCCTGAAGGGCAAAGTCAGGCCCTGCGTTTTTTGGGTCGATATAGGTTTCCGCATTCTCCGGACCGCGTCGCTGTGCATTGGCAAAGGCGGCCATCGAAACGGAAACCAGACAAAGAGCGAGGAAAGTGCGCATCGGCGTCATGTTGTTCCCTTGGATTAAGTTGGACTGATGAGCATAACAGAAAACCCGCCAGAGGTCGTGAGCGCGTGTGATCTGGCATAGACAAGACTTCATGGCGGCGGTTAAGTTTGACCGACCATGCAGATTGTGCGGGCTTGTGGCCGGCACGATCGAGGAATCGTGATTTTGAGGTGGGTCTTTGGAGGTTTGCGCAATGAGGCAGTTATCGAAAGCCGCGGCCAAGTCATATCAAAAGCTGCAGGCGTCAACGCGGAATGTGGTCGAGTCACTCGAGAACAGACAGCTTTTATCCGTCACGCTGCTGGCCCCTTTTACGAGCGTATCGGTAGCGCAGGATGCCGCCCCCACCGTGATCCCGCTCGGTGCACATATTGATGACCCGTCGGTATCTGGAACGACCATCGTCATCCAGACGCCCAACGGGAGCATTCCGATTGAGCTGACCAACTCGAGCACGCCGCTCACCGTCCAGAACTTCCTCACCAACCTGAATAATGGTGTTTACAACAACACGCTCTTCTATCGTTCCGCGGCCGGCTTCGTTCTGCAAGGCGGAGATCAGGTGAAGACCGACGGGGCGGGCGTGGATGTTTCGCAATTCCCGACGGTCCAGGGAGAGCCGGGCCAATCCAACGTGCGCGGCACCATCGCGATGGCGCTCAGCAATGGCCCGAATAGCGGCAGCACCGAATATTACATCAACACGGCCGACAACTCGGCATCATTGGACGGAACTGTCAATGGCGGCCCATTTACTGTCTTTGGAGATGTGCTGTACAACGGCATGACCGTCGTCGATGCGATTGCCAATCTGCCGACCGTTACGGGAGATACCTTTAGTTCGGCGCTTCCGTCCAGCTTCCCGTTGCCGGTCGAATCCGCCGGCGGCGGCACTGGCGTCAACAATCTAGTCACCACGACGATTACCGTCACGCCGCACGTCTTCCTGACCGCAACCAGCAGCAATCCGGCACTGGTGACGCCGACCATTGGCGGGAACAATCAGCTTTCGCTCGCTTATGCGCCCGGCGCTTCGGGCATCGCGCTGGTCACAGTCGTCGGCACGGATCTGGGCGGCAACCAGGTTTCGCAAACATTCCGCGTGCGCGTGAATGGCGCCGGCGGTGCCCCCGTAACCGTAGGGACCGGCGGCGCAAAATCGGCGACCTTCCATCAGGCCGACGGGTCATCGGTCACCGTGAGCCTAAAGGGCCCGGGAAGCGCAGCGCTTAGCTTTTCTGGCGCGGTAACCACGACCGATACGTCCAAAGGCGTGGACATCAGCGGCACCAACACGGATCCCAATATCACGATCACCGGCGCAACTGATGCCACCACGCTGACCATCACCGCCAAAGATGGCGGCAAGATTGCCAATATCGGCGACATCACGACCGACGCCGCTTTTGGGACGATCAACGCCAAGTCGGCGAACCTGGACGGCGATCTGACCGCTGCCGCTTCGGTCAAATCCATCACTCTGAACGGCGCCAATCACGGGACGATCACCATCGGTGCCGGCGTGCAGTCGCTGACACTCAAGAGCAACACTGCGTTCAACGATGAGTTGATCACCAGCAGCTCGTTGATCAAGTCGATCACGACACCCGGATTTGTGGGAAGCAATACCACCAGTTCGGGCGTACTTGCTCCTGCCGCCGGATCCATCACCGTAAAGGGCTCCGTATTAAATTCCGCGTTTAAGTTCACGCTGGGCGGCGGGCTGGATCTGGCCAAGCTGTCGATCAAGGGCGACATGACCAACTCGACGGTCGATACGGTCGGCGACATCGGCGCGGTGTCAGCCGCGACGATGGTGAGCGATCACATTTTCGCCGGCGTGAATACGCTGCCGGTCGGGCAGCCGCTGCCGAACTTCCCCACCGATTTTGCCAGCGCGCAGACGATCAAATCGGTGAAGGTGAAGAGCGGCGTTGGGCCCACATTTGGCAACACCGACATTGCCGCTGAGGTTCTGGGTTCGATCAATCTGGGTCGCATGCTGATGACAAACGGCGGCGTCAGCTTTGGCGTGGCGGGAACGAGAATGGCGTCGTTCACCGCGGTTGACAACACTAATGGAAAGAAGATCTCGATGCATGCCGTCAACAGCCCGGCGATCCTGACCGCTCTTGAAGCGAAGCTGGGCTTTAGCCTGGAGGATTTCGTGATCAAGATTTTCTGATCGATGTTGACCGATGAGCAAAGAGAGCCTGACGGCGGCTGGTTATCGGCCCCTGTCAGGCCTCTTTTATTGCACAGTCCATCCAAGTTACCCATGCTCCTGAGACGATGAGCTATCTGGATTGGCTCTTATGAGGAGATCGCTGGTGCGCGTACACAATCGAGCGCGGCATGCCGCCGCCCTGACCGTTGAAGCCCTGGAACGTCGAACTCTATTGTCGGCGACGATCGCGCAGCCCGTGCCTCCGGTTGTGCTCGCGCAAGATACGCCTCAATCGATCGATCTATCTTCAAACTTCACCGATCCGACGTTCACCGGCACGCTGGTAGAGATCCAGACAACGCTGGGGAACATCGATCTTGAGTTAAACAACAGCGTCGCGCCGCTGACGGTCGCCAATTTCCTGAACTACGCCAACTCCGGGCTTTACGACAACACGATCATCCATCGTGTTGTCGATGACTCTTCGCCCGGCGGCATCAAGATCATCCAAGGCGGCGGGTTCCAGGCCAGCGGTGCGCCGATCGCAACGCCATTTGGAAATCTGCAAAACGAATTCAGCCTGTCCAATCTGCGCGGCACGATCGCGATGGCTAAGCTTCCGGGCGATCCGAATAGTGCCACCAGCCAGTGGTTCATCAACGATCAGGACAATACCGGCCTGGATACATCCGATGGCGGATTCACCGTCTTTGGAACGGTCATCAGCGGTATGGATGTCGTGGATGAAATCACCGGGCTGACAACGGTTGACGGCACGGCGCTCAATCCTCAGTTTGATAATTCTCTGCCGGTGATGGACCCGACGAGTGCTTCATCGCCGCCGGTGCCGAGTGATTTGGTGGGTGTTACGTCGGTGACGGTTTTGCCGCAAATTTCACTGGCGGCAACATCCGAAGACCCGACGCTCGTGACTCCCGAAATCTCCGGCTCGGATTTGACCCTTTCGCCGATCGCGGGAAAGTCGGGGATCACGTTTGTGCGAGTGACGGCGACGGATTTGGTGGGCCATCAGGTCAGCGATGTTTTCAAGGTCGAAGTGGCACCGGCCGCGCCTCGGGCGCTGGATGTGACACTGGGCGCCGGCCATGCGCAGATCGTAACGTATCGCGAAGGAGACAGGAGCCGCGGCCAGATTAACTTCCAGGGCCCTGGAACGATGGTGGTTCATTTTGCCGGCGATGGAATCGCGTTGGTAGACGGCGGATCGCGCGTCACGGGGCAGAACCTGCAGGTGCTCGGCATCGATGCAACCGGGACCACGGCGCAGTCGTCGCTCACGACGCGGGCGCACGTCGGCAAGGATAGCAGGATCGACTTCGGCAGCGTTGTCACCGACGGCGCGTTCGGCGCGCTCAAATTCGTGCGTACATTTGTGCAGGGCGACATTACCGTCCCGGGCGGCGTCGGAAGTTTTTATTGCGATCTGGCCCGCGGCGGCACCATCGACCTTGGAACGCCGGTCGCGCCGGGCCGTTCCACCAGCCTGACCGTCTCGACCATCATCGACGAGAATCTGACCACCACCGCGCGCATCAGCGAGATTCACGCGTTCAACTGGTTTAACACCGACGAACTGAGCGAAAGCGTGCAGGCGCCGGTTCTCAGCAAGCTGGTGTCGCTTGGGAATTTTACGCCGGGCCTGCAACTGAGCGGCGCGGCGGGGTTCGCGGCGCTGGGCGGACAGGTTCAAATCCTTGGCGCGATCGGCGGAACGTGGAATGTGGCGGGCGGCGTTTCGTCGCTGAGAGTCGGGTCGGTCGCCAGCGATTTTGATGGGACTTTTCCGACGCCGATCCATTCGCTGAGCGTCAAAGGCAATTTCGCCGGGAAGCTCACGGCACCATCGATTGGGACGATGAGTGTGCGCGGCTCGATGAGCGGCGCAGCGATCATCCTTACCGCGCCCGGACTGGAGCTCGCCAGCCTCTCGGCGCGCAAAGGAATCTCCGACACGCTAATCGACGCGGCCGGCGGCATCGGCACAATCTCGGCGCCGTCGCTGCTCAACAGCATCGTTTATGCCGGCGTCGCGTTCCCGACCGGCGGCGCAAGCTTGCCTTCCACTGTCGCGGATTTCGATTCATCGACCTTCACCGCGCCCGGCGCGATCGCCGCGATCCATCTGAGCGGCGGCGGCGCGACGTTCATCAATTCCGACATCGCCGCCTCGTCGCTGGGAACGCTAACTCTTGGCGCAACCGCGACGATCAATAACGGCACGCCGTTCGGCATCGCGACTTCTTCGCTGACGCATTTGGCGCTCAAGGACAAATCGATCAAGCAGCCGCCGCTGGTCTTCGACGACATTCACACCGCCGCCGACGTCACCGCGCAGTCGGCGGGGCTGACGCTCAATGATTTCACCATCAACGTTGTATGACCCGCAGCCACCATAAACCCGGGGCGGCGTTCAAGCTCTTTCTCTGGATCGCGGTGATCCTTGCGATCGGGATTGCGCTGCTGACTTACATCAAGCTGCGCCTCGCCTGGTGGATCGCGTATCTGATCGGCTTGAACATCGCAACAATCTGCATCTATCTCTACGACAAAGGCGCATCGAGCCGGGAGATGTTGCGCGTGCCCGAGAAGCTGCTGCACGGCATGGCGCTCTTCGGCGGCTCCCCCGCCGCCCTGCTCAGTCAGGCGGCGTTTCGACATAAGACGATCAAACGATCCTTTAGGCGATGGTTTTGGGGGATCATCGTTTTGCAGCTTGCGATCATTGGGGCAGTTGTTTATCTCACGCGAAGTGGGCGGTGACGCCGGCACTGTAATATCGGTAGTGCGTTCAAATCTGGTGCCACAGGTCGGCGTACTCGCAGACCTGTGTTCCCCCTTGTGCGGCACGGCACAGCTTTGGTGAGCACTCCGACCTCGCACCCGGTGAGCAGATTCAAACTGACCCACCGCTGCGGTATTCTGCCGAACATGGTTGCAGCGAAAAACACGAGCGGCGGGCAATGCCCGCCCTACGATGGAACTTCGGGCCGTAGGGCGGGCACTGCCCGCCGGGCACTCGATGGATGGCTTCCTTCTCGGGTACTCCCAACATTTCTCATAAACGCTCGAACGCGCATCGCCGTCCGCAATCCCGATTCAGAATTCAAAAGAGCCGTCATGCTGAGGTACTCCGAAGCATCTGGCGGATTCGCGCGAGCACGCAGATGCTTCGGAGTACCTCAGCATGACAGTTATCTTCATGCGAAAAGTTGGATGTACCGGGGGAGGGTGGGGGCGGGGGTTATGTCGAACGAGTCGCCTTCGCAATCGGCCCCCACCCTAACCCTCCCCCGGAGTACCGGAGGAGGGAACAGGATGGCGCGATACTCGTTCTGCTTTCTCAACGCCACCGTCATTTGCACATGTCTGCTTCTCTGGGGCTGCACGACGCCAGACGCCGTCAACCGTGTTGCACGCGAAGGAAGCCGCCAGCAAATGGAAGCCATGCTGGCTCGTAGCGATGCGAACAGGCGCGGCCCCAAGGGCCATTCGCCACTCCACGAGGCGGCACTCGCGGACAACGTCGATGCAGCCGATGTCTTGATCGCGCATGGCGCGAAGCTCGACATTCGCGACAAGGACGGCAACACGCCGCTGCATCTGGCCGCGCGCGCCAACTCATTACGCGTGGCGGCGCTGCTCCTCACTCATGGCGCTTCGATCGAGGCTCGAAACGAAGCTTATCGCACGCCGTTGTTTGTTGCGGTCGATTTCGATCACGCGCAGGCTGTGAAATTATTGCTGGATGGCGGCGCTAACGCGAATGCACTGGACGAGCGCTATTGGACGCCGCTGATGTTTGCCGCCGAGTATGGGTATCTGGATGTGGCGAAAGTGCTGCTGGCGAGCAACGCCGTCGCGAACGCAAAAACGCCGCGCGGGCGCTCGGCAATGGATATCGCACGCGATCGAGGATTTGATGAGGTGTTTTTGGCGCTGCGGAAAAAAGTGGAAGAAGAGGCACGAAGGGAGGGAGGGACGTAGGGACGAAGGGAAGCAGGCACGAAGGGACGAAGGGACGAAGGGACGGAGGGGAATGCAGGTCCTCGCTTTTCCCTACGTGCCTTTGTGCCTTCGTGCCTCCGTGCCTTCCTACCTCCGTGCCTCCCTATTTCTGTTTAATATCGTAACAAAGCAATACATCCTGATCGCGCAGAAAGAGTTTCCCATCCGCGACGACCGGATGCGACCATGCCGCCTTCTGGCTTCGATCCGGCTGATTGAATTTGCCCAGTTCGTGATAGCCGGCCGGCGTTGCCTCGATAAGGCCGATGGTGCAGGGCGCGCCATTTTCGCTTCCTTCGCTGCGGACGTAGAGCTTGCCCTCGGCACAGGTCAGGGAGGCTTTGTTGCCGTTGCCGCTGTCGCGAAGAACGCTGCGGTCTGTCCAGACAACCTTGCCGGTTTTGAGGTCCATGCAGGTGAGGACGCCGCGATGCACGTCGCTGAACCCGTAGACGTAGCCGCCCAGTTGCACCACGCCGCCGTGGTGTACGACCATGTCGTTGTTGGCGTAAAGTTGCTGGGCCTTGAACGCGCTGCCCGATCCGCTGATGCGGAAGCAGTTGCAGCCGACGCCGTACCCGCTGGTGACATAGACCAGATTATCATGAACGATCGGCGTCGGGATGATCGCGGTAACACCGTGACGAGTTGCCTGCCAGAGCAGGGACCCATCGGTACCGACACCAGCGACGTGATCGGGCAGCAGGACAACGTACTGATGCGTTCCGCCAAAATCAGCGGGAACGAGCGAGGCATAGGTCGTCGGCTCGGTCAGTTGTTTGCACCGCCAGATTACTTTGCCGGTCATCTTATTAAGGGCGGCGACGCTTCCCTGAGTGCCGCCGGGCGTGCAGAGGAGCTTGTCGCCATCGATCAAAACCGATTCGGCAAATCCCCATCCGGACATCACGCGGCCGCCCAGCTCGCGCTGCATGTTGAAGCGCCAAACTTCCTTCCCATCGGCGGTCATGAGGCAGGCGAGATTTCCCATTTCGTCCATCGCATAGACACGATCCCCATCGACGGTAGGCGTGGCGCGCGGACCCGGACGACTGCCGCTGCCGACGTCACCTGAGCCGATCCGCGTCTTCCAAAGATGTTTGCCATTCAAATCGAGCGCGATGAGAAAGGTAGAGCCGCCGCTGGATCCGAGCGTGTAGATATGCCCATCCGCGACCGACACGCTGGAAAACCCTTCGCCCATTTGGGTCGTTTTCCACGCCAGCGGCGGGCCAGCCGCCGGCCATTGCTTGAGCAATCCGGTTTCACCCGAAACATCATCGCGATGAGGCCCCCGCCACTGCGGCCATTCGCCA
>DATBDZ010000218.1:0-6042 GCA_036276235.1 Humisphaera sp.
CAGATCGAGCAGATCAGGCGCGCTGATCTGCTGGCGACGCCGGCGCTGCTACTTGCGGTGAGGGCAGGGCGTGCGGATGCGCTGGGCGCGCTGCTCGAGCGCGGTGACGACCCAAACGCGCGCGACAAGCTCGGTGAATCGCCGCTATATGCGGCAGTGGAGCGCGGCGACCTGCAGAGCGTGAAGCTGCTCCTCGCGCGCGGAGCAAAGCCGGTTGCCGATCCGCAGCAGCGCTTTATGCCGCCGCTGCTGATGGCGGCAAATTTTGACAATGTAGAGATCGTGTCCGCGCTGATTGCCAGCGGCGCTGACCTGAAAGAATCGGATGATCTGGGAAATACCGCGCTTCATTTGGCCGCGACCGTCGGCTATCAACAGATTGCCGATATCCTTCTCAAGGCGGGCGCCGATCCAAGCGCCCCGAACGCGAGCGGGAACACGCCTCTGCTCCGCGCCGCCGGCCAACCGGCAATCATCGACCTGTTGCTCGGCCATGGGGCGAAAACCAGCGAGCGGGCCCAAGACGGGTCAACGGCGCTGTACGGCGCCGCCTTGCTCGGGAATGCGCAGTCCGTGGCAATTCTCCTCGATCACGGCGCGGCGATTGACCAAGCGGGGAGCGGCGATGTGACGCCGCTCATGGCCGCGATAGCCATGAAACGCCTGGATGTGGTGTCCCTATTGCTGTCGCGCGGCGCCAACGCAAAGGCTCGCGATGCGCGAGGGGGCACGGCGTGGGATTACGCGCTCGCGACCGAAACGCCGCAGATGCTGAAACTTTTTGCGTTGTACAATTCGACCACGCGCCCCGCGCCTGCGACAACCCAGCCGACCACAACGCCGCTCCACCTACCGACCGGAAGTGTGTCTGCGACTATTCCGCTGACTACCGCGGGGTCATTGCTGCTGGTCCGCGCCACGGTCAACGGTAGGGAGGGCGGCTGGTTTTTGCTCGACACCGGTTGCACGGGAATCGCCCTGGATAAGAAACTCGCACAGAAGCTGGCGCTGCCGTCGATGGGCGAGGTATCCGTCAACACGAATACTGGCGAAACACGGGCAGCCGCTTACGAAATAGATCGAATCGACATAGGCCCGGTCTGGATGGGACACACGGTCGCTTTCGCGGCAGATCTTTCAGAGGTCAACAAGAGTTCCGGGATGGAGTTGTCGGGCGTGCTGGGCAGCGATCTTCTTGAGCTCCTTCCATGCACGCTCGATATGCGCCAAGCCAATTTAGTCCTGCACGACCGGGCGCATTTTGTGCCGCCGAAAGAGCAGGCGATCCCCTTGTCTTTTGCCGGTCTTGGAATCCCCGCAATTGAGGCGATGGTGGAGGGGCGCTACCGCGCGCTCCTGTCGATCGACACCGGCGCCAATGGTGACGTGGAGCTGAATGCGACCTTTGTGCGGGCACATGAGGGATTTTTGCCTCGCCGTCATTCAATCGCCCAGAAGCAATTCACGGTCGCAGGCAGCGGCTATGGAGGATCCACGGAGCTTAATGCCCTGACGATCGGAAGCCACTCGGTCAGGCGGGCAGACGCACTTTTTGATCAGGCCGAGGCAATGGTGAACCGGGTTACCGCGGAGGCCGGCGATCTTGGCGCGCCGGTCTTCGCGGACGGGAAACTGACGTTGGATTATCAGAACCGGAACCTTTGGATCGACTGGCAGGAGCCACAAACGGATCAACAGTTGCTCGAACAGATCGAGCGGCTGAGCAAGACGGACCTTATCTCGTGGACGCCGCTCTTGCGAGCGACGATCGCTGGTCGAGCAAGCATCGTGCGGGCCCTGCTGGACCGGGGCGATAATCCCAACGCGCGCGGCAAGGACGGCCACTGCGCCCTGCTTTCAGCTGTTGGGTGGCACCAAGAAGCCATTGTTGATCTCCTGCTGTCGCGCGGGGCCAAGCCAGAGGCCGACCCGCAGCAGAGAGTGATGTCGCCCTTGGGGGCCGCGGCGACCCGTGGCAATGTCCATATTGTCCGCGCTCTGGCGGCAGCCGGAGCGAACTTGAATGATGCCGATGAGCGCGGCCTCGAGCCGTTGCATGCCGCTTGCGAGGCCGATTATCCCGAAGTCGTGCAAGTGTTACTCGAACTCGGCGCAGATCCAAATGCGACGAATCACCTGGGCCAGACGCCGCTGATGCTGGCCTGCGCATCGTCCGATCCTTCCACCGCGAAAATTCTGCTGACTCATCGAGCCGACGTGAATCAACGAGACAAGCGCGGGGCGACGGCGCTTCACGCCGCCGTTTATTACGGCACGACGGAAGTGATGCGTGTTCTTCTTGATCGCGGTGCCAGCATCGACGCGGCCAATAGTGTTGGCGCCACGCCGCTCATGGCCGCCGCGTATTATGGCAAAACCGACGCCGTGGCGTTGCTCGTGTCGCGCGGAGCCAATGCCAAAGCCGTCGATGCCAAGGGAAGGACAGCGTGGGATTACGCGGTCGAGGGGAATTCATTGCGGTCGCTACAAGTCCTTATTGATTCGCGATGAGGCCGAGCGGTTTGAAAGTGGAACCGGCGCGTCGAGATTTCTCCGTGTCCGCCCGAGATGAGAAAAGAACAAGTGTGCATGACGCTTTAGGCGGCTGGCATTTCTCCCTCCTCCGGTACTCCGGGGGAGGGCTGGGGTGGGGGTTGTGTAGAAGACGCGCCAACTGCGCGAACCGCCCCCACCCTAACCCTCCCCCGGAGTACCGGAGGAGGGAACAAGGCGCGTCGCCGAAATTGCCACACACCCAAGGACGCCGGCGCCTCGAGCGCTATTTAGCGGACATTCTCTATAATTCAACGCGTGAATGGTCCCCCGCCGCTGCCGCAGGCTTCTTCTCCGGTGCTCACTTATGCGCATTTTCAGCAGATTGCCGAGGCGCAGAAGAAGCTGAAGAAGATTCGCCGCGCGATTTCTGTTGCCAACTTTGATGGGTGGACGATCGGCATCTTCGGCGGGTTGAGCCTCATGTTTGGAATGATCGGCGGCATCTCCGTCAGCGATATCATCGTCGGACTCGTGCTGGCGGGGATTGCCCTTGTTGAACTTCGCACCGCCAAGAATCTTCGCCGGCTTGATGTGCGCTCCGCGCGCATTCTGGGATTCAACCAGCTCGCCCTGGCCGCCTTGATTATTCTCTATTCGTTATGGCGCATGCACGCCTCGGGCAGCGCGGACAGCAGCGAAGGCCAAATGATTTCCCAGGTTGCTGACGTCGATCCGGGGATGGCAAGCTCCGTGCGATCGCTCACCGAGCAAGTATCCTACGCGCTGTACGGGAGCCTGATTTTGTTCGCCATCCTCGCGCAAGGTGGGACGGCTCTTTACTACTTCTCGCGCGAGAAATATCTCCGCGCGTATGTGGAGCAGACGCCGCAGTGGATATTGCAAATGCAGCAATCGCCCGGCGGATTTGAGGTTATCAGTCAGCCGCTCTTATAATCGCGATTTATTCGTATAATCGCTCTGCAATTGCCGACAACATAACGGGTTAACGCTGATCGCCCGAGCGGCCGTTTTCTCGCCTTCATTGCGAAAATCCCGTATGATTTTTCCGTCGGGGGCGCATCAGGGGAATTGCCCGGGCGACATATCTCCCGGGGCTTCGGAAAGGAGCCAACTATGTTCTGGGGCACACTTCTATCGGCGGTCAATGTTCAGGCGGTGTCGTTTCCCAACTCAGTCGATTCCAACAGCAGTTGGTTGATCGGCCTCATTGTTTTCTGCGCCGTCCTCTTCGTGATCGGCGCGGTCTTTGGCGTGCGCTATATCCCCAACGATCGCGTCGGCATCGTGGAAAAGCTCTGGTCCCGCAAGGGTTCGGTCACAGAAGGCCACCTCATCGCGCTCAACGGCGAAGCCGGTTATCAGGCCGACATTCTGCGCGGCGGTTTGCACCTTGGGCTGGGCCGCTGGCAATATCGGATTCATAAGACGCCGCTGGTCACCATTCCGCAGGGAAAGATCGGCTATGTGTACGCCCGCGACGGCGAGCCGCTCATGCCGAGCCAAACGCTCTCGCGCGTCGTCGATTCCAATAACTTCCAGGACGCCCGCAAGTTCCTGGCGGCGGGCCAGCGCGGCCGCCAACGCGCGATTCTGCGCGAAGGCGTTTATGCGATTAACCTGGCCGTCTTCGTCGTCATCACCGAAGACGTCGCCTATCACTTGAATTTCCAGGGCAAGCATGAGCTGGAAAAGCTGATCGGCTGGCAGACGGAGCTTAAGCAGATCACCGGGTTTGACCCGGTGGTCATCGGCGGGCCGGTCGATGCGCCCGATCCGCTCATTCCGGGCAAGAAGACCATCGTCGATAGCATCGGCATCATCACCGTACACGATGGCCCGTCGCTCAGCCCCGGCGAGATTATCGCGCCGTCGGTCGGCAACGACGCCAATGAAGGAAACTATCACAACAACTTCCAGGACCCCGAGGCGTTTCTTGCCGCAGGTGGGCGGCGCGGTCGGCAATATGTGCCGCTCACCGACGGCACGTACTTTATCAACCGCTGGTTTGCCACGATCGAAGTGATCGCCAAGAGCGTGGTGCCGATCGGATATGTCGGCGTGGTCGTGAGCTATTGCGGCCCGGCCGGCAAGGATGTTTCCGGCGACGCCTTCCGTCACGGCGAACGCGTCACGCGCGGCGAGCGCGGCGTGTGGGACAAACCCTTTGGCCCCGGCAAATATCCGTTCAACACCTATGCCGGCCAGATCATTCTCGTGCCGACGACCAACTTCGTGCTGCACTGGATCACCGGCAAGACCGAGTCGCATCATTACGATGACAGCCTCGCTTCGATCGATCTTGTCACGAAGGACGCGTACGAGCCGATGCTGCCGCTGAGCGTCGTCGTGCACATCGACTACATGAAGGCGCCCAGCGTCATTCAGCGGTTTGGCGATGTGAAGAAGCTCATCACGCAGACGCTGGACCCGATGCTCAGCGCCTACTTCCGCGACGTGGCCCACAAGAAGACGATGCTCGAGTTGCTCCACCAGCGCGATGTGATCCAGGTGGAAGCGCGTGCGGAACTGCAGCGGCGATTCCGCGAGTTCGACATCGAATGCGTTGACGTGCTGATCGGCAAACCCGACACCGCCGAGAGCGGCGGCAAGATCGAAACGCTGCTCGAGCAGCTTCGCACGCGGCAGCTTTCGATCGAGCAGCTCGAAACCTTCGAGCGCCAGCGCCAAGCCGCCGAGAAGCAGCGCACGCTCTCCGAAGCACAGGCTTTGGCGCAGAAGCAGACCGAGCTGACTGCTTCGCAGGTGCAGATTCAGATCGCCCAGAACCAGGGCGACGCCGACCTGGCCCGCGCCCGCAAACAGGCGCAGCAGCAGATCGTGATGTCCGAAGCAGACCTGGAGCGCAGCCGCCGACAGGCCGAGCAGACCGTCGTCACCGCGCAAGCCGAAAGCCAGCAACGCGTGCTGGCCGGTAAGGGCGAAGGCCAGCGGCTCTTGCAGATCGGCATGGCCGAGTCGTCGGTGCTGATGCAAAAAGTCAGCAGCTACGGCGATCCGCGGCTATATGCATTGGCGCTGGTCGCCGAGCATCTGTCCAAGAGCCAGCAGCCGCTGGTCCCGCAGCAGATGTTCGTCGCCGGCGGTGCATCGGATGGAAATGGATCCGCTGGTTCGGGCCAGGGATTACTCGGCACGCTGATCGGCTTGATGGTCGCCGAGAAATCCGGATTCCATTTCGATGGAAACGGACAATCACCGGCGATCAAGGAATTGGCCGAGCGGCTGAGCCGCCAGGCGCTGGAAGCCATGCAGTCGGCAGGCAGCGACGTGCCGCCGCCGATTGGGATGAAGGATGGCGAGCTTCCGGCGAAGGTTGCGAAACGCGTGAATGCGTAAAGCGTCGGCTCAAAATACGCCACGGGCACGCTATCGCGAGCCCATGCCACCCAAACTTACGGATCACCGCAAGGCGGGGTGGCATGGGCTTGCGACAGCATGCCCGTGGCGTTTCATTGCGCGAGAGTGTTTGACACCTCAGGCGGCTGGTATTTCTCCCTCCTCCGG
>DATBDZ010000219.1:0-32602 GCA_036276235.1 Humisphaera sp.
TCCCCCGGTACTCCGGGGGAGGGCTGGGGAGGGGGTTGTGTAGAACACGCGTCTTTCGCGCGAACCCCCTCCCTAGCCCTCCCCCGGCGTACCGGGGGAGGGGATGACGATGCGCCCGCGCTACTTTCGGTTCCCGTCTGCCCTTCTTTGCCGGCCAACTTTTGCCGCCGCGCCGTGTCCGGTATGATGATCGGCGATCGTGGGTAGCATGGGAGGCTGATGTACGTCCGTTCATTGTCGCGGCTGCTGGCCGTCGTTTGCCTGGCGTTGTTCGCGGTTGGCTGCGTGACGACGCGGGAGATCACCATCACCGCGCGGCCCGATGATGCGCTCATTTCCATCGATGGCCAAAACCAGGGGCCGGGGCCGATCACGCATAAGTTTGAGTTTCATGGCGATCAGGAGCAGCACGTCGTCGCCGCCACGCGTGTTGGATATAAGGATCAGTCTGTTCCGCTCACCCGGTCTTTCGCAGAATCATCGTTGCTGTTGGAAATGCGGCCACAAAGCCGGCGCGTCACGTTTATTGTGAATCCGGTGCCGGCGGTTATTCGCGTCGATGGGAAGGCGCTTAGTCCGGTTCCCTCGTCGCGGCTGTCGGTCGAACTGGAGTTTACCGCCGATGCGAAGGGAACTTGGACGCATCACACGGTGTCGGCAGATGCGCCCAACTGGCAGTCGATCGAGCGGACGGTGAACTGGACCGATCCTTCGCCCGAATATTCGCTGGCGCTGGGGACGCTGCATAAAGATTTATCGATCGTCACAAATCCCGCCGGCGCGCAGGTCATGCTGAACGGGCAATCGGTGGGGCCGAGTCCGGTGAAACTAAAAGATGTGGCGTTTCCGGTTGATCCGTCCAGCGGGAAGTTCATCCCGCAACGTGTAGTGATCAGCAAGCCGGGCTACGATCCGCTGAACGCAACGGTGAACTGGGATGAGGGGAAGAGCGATTACGTGGTCAACATTCCGCCGAAGACGAAGACCGTGCGCATCATCACCGATCCGCCCGGCGGCGAGGTTGCGATTCCAGGGCAAGCCATTTCGCGCGATGCCTCGGGCACCACGAGCGCCAAGCTCGCGTTTGTCCCGACCGATGACAAGGGAACACTGCCGGTTTTCAGTGCGGCAGTGACGAAGAAAACGGCTGATACGGAATGGTATCCAAAGGAATTGCCGATCGCTTGGGACGCAGGGCAGGCGGAGTATTCGGTGATTCTCAAGGAGATTCGTACCAAGCCGGTGCCACTGATTTTGCCCAAGGCGGTGCGCACTGATGATGGATGGCGCATCGAAGCCAGCAAACTCAATGTGCTGGCGATGAAAGATGTGACCGAGCCCGCCGACCGAGAGCAGCCGACGCATATTACCGATTTGCCCAAGGGAACGATCATCGATTCGCTAGCGATTTCGCCGGATGGATCGCAGCTTTTGTTCACCACGCTTTCGGGCGAATCGACGGCGCTGCGATCACAGATTCAGTTGCTCAAATCGGATGGCTCCGGCGGCGCGACCGTCTTCGGCGAGGAAAACGCGCTTTCGCTCACGCCGACTTTCACGCCCGATGGCGCGCAGATTCTTTTTTCCTCCAATCGCGCCGGGCGGCGGCTGAGCATCTGGCAGATGTCGGCGGTGGGGGAGGCGGGCGTCACGCAACTCACCGGCGGCGAGGAAAATGCCCTCTGGCCCGCTGTCGATTCTGAGCCGCGACCACGGTTGTTTTACACGGCACTGGTTGATGGTCTGGCGCAGCCGCGACTTTATATGACGCGCCTGGGGACGACTACGCGCACCGATCTTTCCCGCAGTGGCGGCATGCAGCCGCACATCAATCCCAAGGGCGACAAGATTGTCTTCTGCAGCGTGAATGAGAAAAACGGTAAGCGGCAAATCCTGATGATGCCTGATCGCGGCGGGCCCGCGGCAAGCCTGGGTGATCCGGACTCCGACGAATACGACGCCGTCTGGAGCATGGACGGCGGCAAGATCGCCTTCGCGTCCAATCGCGGCAAAGACGAAGAAACCGGCAAGAATTATGACATTTGGGTGATCGATTTGGCCCATCCCGATCATGCAATCCAAGTCACACAAAACGGAAGCTGGGACGATCGGCCGGCGTGGGATCCGAGCGGGCGCGCGCTCTATTTCCGATCGAATCGCGGTGGGGAGTGGGGGATTTGGAAGATTGCGATTCCGGCGCTTGGGGAGTCGTCTAAGCAATCGAGTCATTGATCGTCACGATTGGTCCATGAGTTCGCCGCTTGCGGCTTCGCACGGTGCCTTTGCGAAACACAGTGCGAACCCGCAAGCGGCGCAACCAAACCCTCATAATCCAAATCGTCTCCCACCTCTTTTACTTTGAATTCTCTTTGCTAGACTTGTGCGGCGCAGGTCATGGAAGCCGGCATGGATGTCGGCGATCTGCCCGGTTCGGGGTATGGAGACCCCAGTCATGTCAAAGACGCAATCTTCCCCAACGCAAGAATCCCTTTGGCCGATCATGCTTCCGATCGGGTCGCAGCGACACATGCCGCCGTTCCCCGTGCAGGGGACGGTGTGGCTGTTTGGCGCGCAGCCGCATGCGCACATTCTGCTCAAATCAAAGCTCGTGAGCCGCTCGCATGCGCTGATTGTCAATGATCGCAACGAGTCGTACATTCGCGATCTTTCCAGCACCAACGGCATCTTCCTGAACAATGTTCCGACGCGCGAAACGCGCGTCGAGAACGGCGATATTCTCAACATCGGCCGCTTCCAGTTCATCTGCTACAGCGGCTTTCCCTCCGAGTTGGAGGAAGAGGATACGCCCCAGCCGTCGGATGCCGACCTGCTGATCGAAGGGTATGAGAAGCACGTGCCGATCCATCTGCGCACGCTGGTGATCGGCCGGCGCGAGCACTGCGAGGTGAAGCTGGATGATCCGCAGGTGTCGTCGGTGCACGCGGTGATCTACCGTTGCGACGGCCGGCGGCGCATTCGTGACCTCAGCTCGCTGCGCGGAACTTATCTGAATCATCAGCGCATCCGCGACGCCGAGCTGATCTACGGCGACATGATCCGCATCGGCGACACGATCATCCATTACGATCTGGACGAAACCTGCCAGCGCGAGGGATGGGTTCCGGCCAGCGCCGCGGAAGTGGAGCAGCCGCTACGGATCGCCGACGAAGATGACGCGACGATGGACCCGATGACCGACAGCTCGCTGGAAAAGGCGCTGATGGCCGCCCGCGAGGCGGACGCCGCCGCCGATGCCGCAGCCGTCGCGGCCTCCGCCGGCGCGCCGCCTCAGGAAAACCCCAGCGAGATGCTCAAGCCTTGCGTGGTGCTCACGGCCCCCGCATCCGAGCGTCGGCTGGTTCGCTCCCTCAAGGGCCAGCTCGACAATTTCGCCGACACGATCTCGATGGTGGAAGCCGAAGCGCACGCCGGCGAAGTTATCGCCGCATTACGTCCAGCATTAGGCCACGCCGGCCCCACGCCCAAGAACGTCGATCGCCCGGTGCCGGCCAAATCTTCAAAGAAGAAAAATTCCGGCAAATCGCGACGCACGATCGAGATGGCAGTCGAAAAATCGATCAAAGCCGGTGCGCACGTCACGGCTGATGAAGCGGCGGATTTGTTGGAGGACGGTTTCTTTCGGGAATCGGGGATGAAGTAGTTGTGCTATCTCTCCCCCGAGTACAGGGGAGAGATAGAAAGCAGAAACGTGGCGGGCAGTGCCGCCCCTACGCGCCACTTTCGGGCATCGGGGAGGAAGTAGTACCCAAGGAATGCAGGGCGCCTTCTCCCTCTCCCCTGTACTCAGGGGAGAGGGTTGGGGTGAGGGGACCGGTGCGCCAGTTGGCGAAATACGCTGACGGGCACATCGCTGTCCCCTCACCCTGCCCTCTCCCCTGAGTACAGGGGAGAGGGTTCTCAGCACCTCACCGTTTTCCAAACGCCCCCTGCAAAACGGCAAGGCTCTTAGGAATCCCCGTCCTCGGATCTTCCTTCCCTTCAAATTCCAGCGAGAGATACCCTTTGTATCCGACATTGCGGAGGATCGATGCAATGCGTGGGTAATCGAGATCAAGCGTGTACCAAAGCCCGCCGCCGAAGTAGGTCTTGGCGTGAACCATCGTCGCCAGCGGCGCGACTTGCGCGAGCTTGTCGTATGGATCTTCCAGGAAATTGCCCATATCGCAGGTGACGCGGAGCCATTGTGAATTGACGCCGTTGATGATCCGCAGCACGCCCTCGGGTGTGCGGCCCAGGCCCCAGTGGTTTTCCAATCCCATCGTTACGCCACACTTCTCGGCGGTGGGGATGCACTGCTGGAAGCAATCGATCACCCACTTGAAGCCTTCTTCATCGGTGTGGCCCGCGACCGGCTGTTCGATCCCACGATGGGCCATCAGATCGTCGAAGTTTTTGCTGGTGCCCCAGGTACCGCTCTGCACGCGCATGGAGGGGATTCCCATCGCGTACGCCAGCTCGATTTGATGGATCGTCAGTTCCACATTCTTGCGGCGTTCATCCGCATCGGGCGTGAGGAACGTCTGATGCGTCGCGAAACCATACAGATCAAGCCCGAGCGTCAGCGCGCGGCGTTTCAATGACTGGAGATACGCGTTGTCTTCGCGGGCCATCTGACGATGGAGGATCTCGACGCCGTCAAAACCCCACTCGGCGGCCAGATCGAGATTCCGCTCGAGGCTGCGCAGCTCGTTATGACGGAATTGCCAAAGCGAATAGCTGGCCAAGCCGATGCGATTGGGCCGCGGGGTTGAAGGTAAGGTCGCAGGCTGTTGTTGGGCGGATGAAGTTTGAGTTGCGCCCACCAGCGCGGCTGCCGCCGCACCTGCGAGAAAACTCCTTCGCGTCGCCGAGATGTGCAATCCATCGGGCGCACGTTTTTCTCCCTCCTCCGGTACTCCGGGGGAGGGCTGGGGTAGGGGTTGTGTTGAACGAGCGTCTTTCGCAATCGGCCCCCACCCTAACCCTCCCCCGGAGTACCGGAGGAGGGAACCGGACCCGCGTGCGGACATTCTCGTGCGTCCGATGGCCATAAGACGCTCCTATTTTCGATGGCGGCGTTCGACTTGCCGCTCGTCGGCGATCAGCGCGGTTGCCGCGATCTTCAGGAACAGGCCGCTCTCGACGATTCCGGCGCGGCTTTTGAGCGAATGCTCCAGCGCCGCCGCACTATCGATTCCTTGCGGGAAGCGGCAATCGTAAATGTAGTTGGCGTTGTCGGTGATGAAAACGGAATTGTCCGGCTGCCGACGAAGAACTGGCTGTGCACCCAGCGACTGGAAGAATCGCTCGTGCAGTTCATGGCCAAACGGCGCGACCTCCACCGGCAGCATCGATTTGCTGCCGAGCTTTGCCACCGTCTTGCTGGCGTCGGCGATGATGACCAACTTCGCGGAGTTTTGCGCGACGATCTTTTCGCGCAGGAGCGCGCCGCCGAGGCCTTTGATCAGATCGACGTTCGGATCGACCTCATCGGCGCCGTCAATGGTGACATCCGGATGGGGGCATTGAACCAGCGTCGCCAGCGGGATTCCCAATTCCTGGGCACGGCGTTCGGATTGGCGCGAAGTCGGCACGCCGCGCACGTCTTTGATGCGGCCTTCCTTCAATGCGGCGCCCAGCGCGCGCAGAAAGTAGTCCGCGGTGGACCCGGTTCCCAGGCCCACGACCATTCCACTTTTGACAAATTCCAACGCCGCCTCGGCGGCCCGTTGCTTCGGATTCATTGGGCAACAAGATAGGGGAATCGGCAATCGCACACAAACGCGCCGCCGCTGCCTTGACCCGTTGCTCCACCTCTGGCTAGCATCATCAATATGGCGGGCATTCGCACACAACTGATCGCCACGATGACCGCCTTGGCGGTATTTGCGGCCAGCCTTTCGTGCGTCTGCGCGGCCAGCACCGTCGCGACGATCGCGCCGGCCGATGCGATGCCGCTTCATGCCTGCTGCCAGGTAAAGAGGGACAACGGGAAGCCAACTCCGGCGAAGGACGAAAACTGCAATCGTTGTCGCGAAGATCGGATTGCACAATCATCGCCTGCGAAATCGCCATCGTTGGATCCTGCATCGTGTCACTTGGTCGTCTTCCTGAATGCCGCTTGCTGCACACCGCGGACGTTGCGAATTTCGAGAGACGCCACAGACATACCTTCCAACAATTACAAATCGCCGACACTTCTGGGGCTGCACTGCGCGCTGAACTGTTAGTCAGAAATCACGACTGCCGTTCGTTGCGGACGAGCTTGAGAATCTTTCATCGTGGCACGGGTTTGCAACCCATGTGTGCGATGCTCGAACGAAGATGATCACGGAAAACAACGATTTCATTTGATCCCGCACCCGCCTGCACGGGTTGAAAACCCGTGCCACAATTAGAGTTCTCAAGCTCGAAGGCGGACCCTGCGTCGATTCTCAAGTCACTACTTAATTTTGGTGCAGTATATGAGACGCATAGTTTGGGCGCTCGCCCTCGCGGCCCTCGCATCAATCGCAGGTTGTGCCGCGCAATCCAAGGAATCCGCTTTCGACGATGTGAGCAAGAGAGTCCGCAGCCAGGGAGTTCCGGTGGTCCGCTGGAACACCAACTCGGCGGAAGATGCCGAGGCCGCGGCGGCGGTTAACGCGTTGTTAAGCAGCGAGCTGACCTTTGGCGCTGTCGCGCAAATCGCCGTGCTGAACAATCACGAACTCCAGGCAACGTTTGAAGAAATTGGCATCGCGCAGGCTGATCTCGTGCAGGCGGGGCTGCTGCGAAATCCGGTGTTCGACTTGAGCGTGCGCATTCCCGATGGCGCTCCTTCCAAAACTTACATCGATATAGGCGTCGCGCAGAATTTCCTGGATATCTTTTTTATCCCGGCGAAGCGAAAGATCGCCGAGGAGCAACTGGCGCAGGCCAAGGCGCGCGTCGCGCAGCAGGTCCTGACGATCGCGACCGACACACAGATTGCGTTCATCCAATATCAGGCGGCCGCGCAGCTTCTGGAGATCAAGAAAATGGCCGCGGAGGCGAGCGCCGCCTCGCTCGAAACCGCCAGGCGACTGCACGATGCCGGCAACATTAATGATCTGGCGTATCTGACGGAGCAGGCGCAAGAGAGCCGCGCGCGGATCGAGTTGGCGGCAGCCCAGGCGTCGGTTCAAGAAGCACGGGAGCACGTTGATTCGCTGATGGGAGTGAGCGATGCGCAGCTTACTTGGAAGGCGGCGGCAAAGCTGCCAGATCTGTTTGAGCTGACAGCACCGGTCACGCTCGCGCAGAAGGTCGCGCTGGAGTATCGGCAGGACTTGGCTGCCGCTCGCGAGGAGATCGAGATTCAAGGGCGGGCGCTGGGACTTACGGAGCAGACACGGTTCTTCTCGGAAGCCAACGTCGGTGTTGACGCGGAACGCGAAACCGATGGCCAATGGCGCATCGGCCCCAGTCTGTCTTTCCCGATTCCGCTTTTCGATCAGGGACAAGGCGCCATCCCCAAGACCCAGGCAAAACTGCGGCAAAGCCGCCAGCGGTATACGGCGATGGTGGTTCAAATCCGATCGCAAGTTCGGGCTGCCTGCGACAAGCTCACTAATGCCAACGCGATGGCCCGGATGTATCGCGACGACTTGATGCCGCTGCAGGACAAGGTGCTTGATCAAACGCAATTGCATTATAACGCGATGATCGTCGGAGCATTTCAACTTCTCCAGGCAAAACAAAATCAGCTGGAGGCAAACGAGCATTACGTGGAATCGCTGCGGGATTTCTGGATTTCAGCGGCTGAGCTGGAACGGGCGACCGGCTTCACGCTCGCGATGCCACAATCTCCGACCACGCAACACGCCTCGACAGGAGGCGCACTGAATGAGGAACATCATCATGAAGCCCATTGAAGCAATCACACGTTTGAAGGACGCTTTGAGCGATTCCGTCTTGTCCCCTCCTCCGGTACTCCGGGGGAGGGTTAGGGTGGGGGCCGTTTGCGCAGACGATGCCCGTTCTACACAACCCCCTCCCCAGCCCTCCCCCGCAGTACCGAGGGAGGGAGAAAAGATGCAACGAGATATGTCACGCATTCCGATCACCCGTCGACAAATTATCGGCCGAAGCGCCGCCACTTTGGCTGCCGCGCCGATCCTGCTTTCACCGGTCGCGGCGCTCGCTGCGGAAAACGTAGCCGCGCCACAGGAGAATCCTCGGAGCGCGCCGTCCGCACCGGGCGAGGCGGACAAGGATTACACACCCGTCACCACGCCCAACGGTGCGACGCTCCCTTTCAAGATCGTGGACGGCGTGAAAGTGTTTCATCTGATCGCCGAGCAGGTCGAGCATGAATTTGCCAGCGGCTTAAAGGCCCGCTGCTGGGGCTACAACGGCCGCACGCCGGGGCCGACGATCGAAGCCGTTGAAGGAGATCGCGTTCGCATCTATGTCACCAATCGACTTCCCGCGCCGACGACCGTTCACTGGCATGGCCTGCGCATTCCCAACGGAATGGACGGCGTCAACGGCCTCACGCAAAAGCCGATCGAGCCCGGCCAGACCTTCCGATACGAGTTCACGCTCACCGAGCATGGCACCTACATGTATCATCCGCATTTCGATGAGATGACCCAACAGGGGCTGGGGATGATGGGGATGTTTATTATTCATCCGCGCGATCCGCAGGTGCGAGCTGCCGCGCATGTCGATCGTGATTTTGTGCTGATGCTCAGCGAATGGCGGCTGGACCCGGGCGCGATGCGGCCCAACCCGATCGAGATGACCGACTTCAACATCCTCACCATCAACAGCAAGGCGTACCCCGCGACCGAGCCGCTGGTCGTTCGCAAGGGCCAGCGCGTGCGCATCCGCTTCGGCAATCTGAGCGCCATGGAGCATCATCCGATTCATCTGCACGGCTATCAGTTTCGCGTCGCCGAAAGCGACGGCGGCCGCATTCCGCAAACCGCGCAATCACTGGCCAACACGATCTTCGTTCCCGTCGGCAGCACGCGCGCGATCGAGTTTGTCGCCGACGCCGAAGGCGATTGGCCGATGCATTGCCACATGACGCATCACACGATGAACCAGATGGGGCACAATCTTCCCAACATGGTCGGCGTTGATCCAAAGGGGCTGGATCAGAAGTTCGACCGCGTGTTGCCGCAATATATGACGATGGGCGAAACCGGCATGGGCGACATGGGCGGCATGCAGATGGCGATCCCCAAAAACAGCATCGCCATGCGATTCCCGCAAGGGCCGTTCGGCATCATCGATATGGGCGGGATGTTCACCATCCTCAAAGTGCGCGATGGGATCGCCAATTACGCTGACCCCGGCTGGTACAAGCACCCGGCGGGAACGGTGGCGGATAAAGCGAGCGAGGAAGAAATGAAGCGGGATGGGATTGCCATTCATGAAACGTGAAGCGTGGGAATCCGAGGGCGTCACACTCCCTCTCCCCTGTACTCAGGGGAGAGGGCTGGGGTGAGGGGACGAACGCGTCGGATCGCGAACGACGTCATATTGCGAATCGCTGTCCCCTCACCCTGCCCTCTCCCCTGAGTACAGGGGAGAGGGTTCTGAGCAGGAATCTGACGCTCATATGCACCCCGGCGGCTCACCTGGCTCCGGCGGCGGATCCGGCGTCGGCTGCGGGAGCGGCTCGGGAAGCGGCTCATTGGGGTCCGGCGTGCTCGGCAGTGGCGGCTTGCTCATCCACTCCTTATATCTTCGCGATCCGAAAGCCGGCCACGGCGAAATTGTCACGCGAAGGGGGGATCGCAATTCTTGCGTGATGTCACGCAGAATAAACACAGCTTCGCTGCGTCCACGAAGGCATGCTTGCGCTTTCTCCCTCTCCCCTGTACTCAGGGGAGAGGGTTGGGGTGAGGGGATGACTGCTTCGACTTGCGAACCGCGCCATATGGCAAATCGCTGTCCCCTCACCCTGCCCTCTCCCCTGAGTACAGGGGAGAGGGTTCTGATCGAATTCGCTCCTCAGCATCACCCTCGCGGCGGTGAATATTGATGATCTGGTCCCATAACGCGACATATCCGCTTTGCAGTTTCGCGCCATGCATATGATTGTATGGAAGATCGATCTGGGAGAATGATTGGTTAGGCCGGCCGCGCCAATTCGACTGCTCACCGCCGTCCCGATTTGTGACGGGCACGACAGCGCCATCAGCACGATTAATCTGGAATTCATCCGAAACGGAATCGAGGTGATTTACCTCGGCTACCACCGCAGCGCCGCCGACATCGCGCGGGCGGCGGTGCAGGAAGATGTGCGCGCCATCGGTATCTCCAGCTACAACGGCGGGCATGTCGAGTTCTTCGCCGAGGTGATTCGACAACTTAAAACCCGCGGCGGCGACGATATCCGCCTCTTCGGCGGCGGCGGAGGAACGATCACGCCAGCCGACGCACGCATCATGCGAAGAGGCGGCGTCGATGAAATCTTCTTCGCTGGAACGTCACTCGACAAAATCGTGGAATACGTGAAGACGCGATACGCGACTGCGCCGCGAGCCGCGAATGGAATGCAGCGAGGCGATCGCCAGCTCGGCCGGCAATTGACGCTTGCAGCGGAGGGAGAGCGCGCGAAAGCAAGCGCTCGTCCTTCGCGCGTGTCGAGCAGCCGTCCCCGACTGGTCCTGGGCATCACCGGTCCCGGCGGCGCGGGGAAAACGACGTTGATCGACGAGCTGGTCCTGCGATTTCTGCAAAGCAATCCGACCGGCCGCATCGCGATTCTTTCCCACGATCCGAGCATCGTCGGCAACGGCGCGCTCCTGGGCGATCGGGCGGCGATGTTCTACTGCCAGGACGATCGCGTCTTCATGCGCAGCCTCTCCACGGCGGGCCAGGCCGGTGGCTTAGCGCCGCAGACGCGCCGCTGCCTCGATGTCCACTTCCGCGAAGATTTCGACGTGATCCTGATCGAAACGGTCGGCATCGGGCAGGAAGCCGTGCCCTTTGGCAAAGGGTTGGTGGATAAGACGATCCTGGTGATGAGCCCCGATTATGGCAGTCGGTTACAATTGCAGAAGATTGCGATGCTGGACGCAGCGGATTTGATCGTCGTGAACAAATCCGATCTCTCCGCCGCCCGGGCCGCTACTGCCGAGATCGAGCAACGGCTGGCGCTCAATCATCGCGGCCAGCAGGTCATCAGCACGATCGCCAAACGGCATGGAGACGGCGGCGTGGATCGATTATTCCAGGCGCTCAACGTAGGGCGGGCACTGCCCGCCGCCGGGAATCCCGTATTATCCCCTCCTCCGGTACTCCGGGGGAGGGCTAGGGTGGGGGTTCGCGCAACCGGCACACCTTCTACACAACCCCCTCCCCAGCCCTCCCCCGGAATACCGAGGGAGGGAGAAAAGGTGTCGCTTAAGAATACACGCGCTGGTGCCAAGCCCGCGAAAACCACGGGCGGGCCGCCCGTGCCACTTAAGAGGGGTGCGCGCCGATGAGCATCCTTGCCGATGTCATTCTCGCCAATGAGCGGTATCGATCCTTTGTCGATCAGCAGACATCGCGCGCTAAGACCGACGCCAAATTCGGCAATGAACTGCTTGCGCGATGGAAATCGATCCGCGACGGAATCGCGAAGACAACTACGCCCACCGGCCTGCAACTCCCTCGTCTGGCGCTTCCGCAGTTTGATGATCCCGCTCTGATCGCGCGATATCTCTATGGTCAGGGCCTTCCCGGCGAGTTTCCGTACCTCAACGGCGCGTATCGCGAGATGTATCTGGAAGCCAACGACGGCGCGAAAAAAGCCGAAGAGCCGACGCGGCTTTTCGCTGGGCTCGGCCTGGCGGATGACACCAACGCACGCTTCCACTATCTCACGCAACATCAGCGCAGCGCCCGCCTGAGCAGCGCATTCGATGGCCCCACGCTTTACGGCCTGGACAGCGATGCCGACGGCGTCTTCGGAAAGATCGGCGAAGGGGGCGTTGCCATCGATACCGTCGAAGACATGCTCCGCCTTTACGACGGCTTTGATCTGGCCAGCGAAGATGTTTCCGTCTCGATGACGATCAACGGCCCCGCGCCGGCGATCCTTGCGATGTTCATCGCCGCCGCCAAGCGGCGCTTTGGTGACGGCGTCATCCCCCAGCTTCGCGGCACGATACAGGCGGATATCCTCAAGGAAGTTCAGGCTCAGAACGAAGTGCTTTTCCCGATCGAGGCGTCGCTGCGGTTTCTGACCGACATGGTCGAATGGACGACGCAAAATATGCCGCGCTGGTATCCGATTTCGATTAGCGGGTATCACATCGCCGAGGCGGGCGCGACGCCCATTCAGCAGGCGGCGTTCACGCTTTCCAACGGCTTTGCCTACGCGCAGATGTTTCGCGAGCGCGGCATTGACGTCAATCACTTCGGGCCGCGCCTCTCCTTCTTCCTGGATTGCGGATTGGATGTGGAATATCTGGCGCTGGCGCGTGTCTGCCGCAAGATCTGGGCGATCGGCATGCGCGATGTGTTCGCCGCCGATTCGCGGGCGCAGCTCTTCAAGCTGCACACGCAAACCAGCGGCCGCTCGCTGGTGGCGGCGGAGTTCCAGAACAATCTCACGCGCACGGCTATCGAATTATTGCTCGCCTACATCAACGGCACCAACTCCTGCCACAGCAATAGCGCCGATGAAGCCTTCACAACGCCAAGCGAGCAGTACGTTCGCCTGGCGTCGCACTCGCAGGCGATTCTTCTGGAAGAGTCGGGCCTCTTCAAGCACATGATGAACGCACTGGCCGGCTCGCCAGGAATGGAGGCGATTGAAGCTGCCGTCGAGAACGCGATCCTCGACGAATTCCGCGAGATCGACCGTCTGGGCGGCGTGCTCGCCGCCGTCGAAACCCGCTACCAGCGCAGCCAGATCCAAACCGCCGCCCACCGCCTGGAGCGCCAAATCTCCGACGGGACACGCCCGATCATCGGCCTCAATCGCTACCGCAACAAATACGCGGCCGAAAATGTGCAAATGGTCCGCACCTCAAAAGCCCGCAAACAGCTCCAGCTCAAGCGCCTGGCAAAGTTCAAAGCCAGGCACAGCAAAAAATCACAACAAGCCCTGGACGATCTGGCAAGCGTAGTCCAATCCGGCGGCAACGTCTTCGCGCAGCTCATCCAAACCGTCGAGCATTGCTCGCTCGGACAGATCACTGAACGCTTGCACGAGGTGGTCGGCCACTATCGGCCGACGGTATGATGTGGACGTTGCACCGGGATAGTTGTGGTATAATGGACGTTGGAGAGCAAATGAAACAGACATTCACCGCACGAATCTGGAAGGAAGGGAGATGGTTTATCGCCCAGTGCTTGGAAGTGGACATCGCCAGTCACGGTACGACCCGCCAAAAAGCGCTGCGTAATCTCGAAGAGGCGCTGCAGCTCTATTTCGAACCGCCGATAGCGACCGTCATTCCTAAACTCACCAGCTTCGAGGTCGAGCTTGGCGCGGCTTAGGCCCACACCATACCGCGAGGTCCGTCGCAAGCTCCACGCCGCCGGATTCCACGAAGTTGCCCAGCGGGGCAGCCACGTGAAGTTTCTCAAGTCGATCGCAGACGATGTCCGCGTGGCGATCGTGCCTCGCCATTCCAGAGACATTCCGACTGGAACGCTTCGCAGCATTTTGAGCCAGGCCGGATTAACACCAGAGCAGTTTGAGAATCTGTAATGAGTGGCGCGCTTCGTACGTATTAATTCGAGGATTGCTCATGCAGCCCACCGTTAGTCCATCAAAACCGGCCAAGTCGCAATCGGTCTATGTGTCCTTGAGCGTGCGGGACGGGGATCGACTGCTGAAGCCCGCGCAAGTCTTATTCGATCGACTGATATTTGACCACCCGCCACACCTCACATCATCCGAGGTTGAGGTTACGGTGGCAAATGGAGATGTGGTCGATCGCCGGGTGGTCGCTGTTCTGCCACACGATCCGAGCGCTACGGAGATTCCAATTCGTTTGTTGAAATCCTAGCCGGGTCGAAGCTCGGAAGGTTCAATCCGTGAAACATGGGCGCGCCCCCAGTGGGCCACTCAACCCCTCTTTGAGCAAATCCCCCCGCGCAGTATCATTTCGCTGCTAGCTCACGGCGTTCGTGAGATCCTCCATCCAGAAAACTCTCGGCAAGGCATCCACACCATGTTGCGCATTAACGACGTCGCGCCCGATTTCACCGCTGAAACTTCTCAAGGCCCAATCAAATTCCACGAATGGATCGGCAACGGCTGGGCCATCCTTTTCTCGCACCCAAAGGATTTCACGCCTGTCTGCACCACTGAGCTGGGTTATATGGCGGGCTTGCAGCCGGAGTTTGCCAAGCGCAATTGCAAGATCATTGGGCTCTCCGTCGATCCGATTGACAAGCATCAGAAGTGGGCACAGGACATCGAACAGACGCAGGGGCATAAGGTCGATTTTCCGATGATCGGCGATCCGACGCTCAACGTCTCCAAGGCGTACAACATGCTGCCCGCCGAGAGCGGCGAGACGTGCGAGGGGCGCACTGCCGCCGACAATGCGACGGTGCGGACGGTTTTCATTGTCGGGCCGGATAAGAAGATCAAGCTGATGCTCAGCTATCCGATGAGCACCGGGCGGAATTTTGATGAGATCCTTCGCGTGCTGGATTCAATGCAGCTCACCGCCAAGCACTCGGTGGCGACGCCGGTGAATTGGAAGCCCGGCGATGATGTGATCATCCCGACATCGGTTTCGGACGAGGACGCGAAGAAGAAATATCCCGCCGGGTTTAAGACGCTGCGGCCGTATTTGCGGGTTGTGGCACAGCCGAAATGATCCTCAAACAGTTCTATCTCGGCTGCCTCGCACATGCGTCATATCTCGTCGCCGACCAGGACGGCGGCGATGCGGTGGTCGTCGATCCGCAGCGCGATATCGATCAGTACGTGGCGTTTGCCGCCGAGCATCGGCTCAACATCACGCACGTTTTTCTGACCCATCTTCATGCGGATTTTGTGGCGGGGCATTTGGAATTGCGCGATCGGGTTGGGGCGAAGATTTGTTTAGGCGCTTCCGCCAAGGCCGCGTATGCGTTTATGCCGTTTCGCGATGGCGAGGCGCTTGATCTTGGAAGTGTGCGGCTAAAGGTGTTGGAGACGCCGGGGCATACGCCTGAATCGATTTCGATTCTGGTTTTTGATTTGAGCAAGAGCGATTCGCGGCCGCATGCGGTGCTGACGGGCGATACGCTTTTCATTGGGGACGTGGGTCGGCCCGATTTGCGGGCGGCGTTGGGGTGGTCGGCATCTGATCTGGGGGCCATGCTGTTTGATTCACTTCACAAGAAGCTGCTGGCATTGCCGGATGAAAGCCTGGTCTATCCCGCCCATGGCGCCGGCTCACTCTGTGGCAAGGCGCTGAGCAAGCAGACAGTTTCGACACTCGGCGAGCAACGCCGCTCCAATTACGCACTGCAGCCGATGAGCAAGGAAGCATTCATTGGCGTGGTGACGGCAGATCAGCCGGATGCGCCGGCGTATTTCAATTACGATGCGGTTCTCAACAGCCAGGAGCGGCCAACGCTCGAGGCGGCGCTGGCGCGCGAGATGAATCCGCTGTCGCTGGACACTCTGCTCGAGCTGCAAAAAACAGGCGCGCAGATTCTGGACACGCGCGAGCCGTCGGAATTCGCATCAGCGCATCTGGCCGGCAGCATCAACATCGGCCTGGGCGGGCAGTTCGCGACGTGGGTCGGCACCATCCTCGATCGCGCGCATCCGATTGTGATCATCGCAACTCCCGGCCGCGAGAGTGAAGCCGCCGTTCGGTTGGGGCGGATCGGGTTCGATCATGTCGCTGGGTATTTGAAAGATGGCCTGCATGCGCTGGAGGCGCGGCCGGATTTGATGATTCACACCGAGCGATTGAGCGCACCGTTCGCCGCTGAGGTGCTGGCGTTATCCGAGCCGCCGCTGCTGATCGACATTCGCGCCGTGCGCGAGCGCGAGCAGAAGCGAATTTCCGGCAGTGTAGGAATTCCTCTGAATCATTTGGCGGAGAACATCCCAACATTGCCAATGAATCGCCCGATTCTGGTCTACTGCGCGGGAGGATACCGCTCGTCGATCGCGGCCAGTTTGTTGCAGAGCCGTGGGTTGGGAAGCGTCAGCGAAATAGCAGGGGGGATCACCGCGTGGGAAGCGGCGGGGTTGCCGGTGGAACGCTCGTAGCAGCGCGAGCGGAACTTCTCTTTGACGTCCACACCGCGGCGATCGCGATCACCGCGATTACAGCGACCAAAGCACCAATCGCAACGGCGCGGGAAGTTTGCGCCATCGGCGAATACGTGAACGCGATTTCCCCTTCGCTTTGGTTCAGGTTGCGCTTTTGTTGAGTGATCTGCACCGACCCGGATCGCGGCTGGGCGGCGTTGAAAAGATACACGCCAAGAGTAGGAAAATGCCGGTTCTCGACCGTAAGCCGGTGCGGGCCGGCGGCAAGCGCGCCGGGTACAATCGAGAATTCGATCTGGATAATTCCTGAGCCGGTGCGCAGCTCGGCGGGCTCGGGGTAATTCGAGGCCGTGAGCTTCAACTCGATCTCGCGTCCGTCGAGCCGCGCGATGAGGTCGCGCTTGAGCGATTGCGCATAGGCGGTGGCTTCGGTTGATGAGATCACGCCGTCGCCGTCACGATCGATTTGCGCGAGAACTTTTTGAGCGACATCGACGCCCGGTGTCAGATTGATCTGCAAGCGGATGTCGCTGGGCTCGATCTCCACCAGCGTTGCTTGCAGATATTCATCAAGCACGTGGGCACAAGCTGTCGACGGCAACACCACCAGCGCGAGCAGCAGCTTCAGACAACGGCACGCCCAACTCACGGCTTCCACCATTTCGCGCCATAGTCGTTGGTCGGATCGCGATAAATCGTGTGGATGTGTTTAGTCGCGTCGCCGCCCATTTGCTGGGGGGCGTATTCGATGAAGACGGTGGGGCCCTGAATGCGGAAGTAGGCGGCGCTTCCCTTTTCGGTTGGCCCGGCCCAGGCAAACCACGTTTTGCCGACGTTCTTTTTCATCTCCTCCATCTTCGCGTTGGCGGCGGCGTCGTTGAGGATGCCGGTCCATTCGCTGGCCAGATCCAGCAGCATTTGCCGCTGCGCCTCGGTGAGGGCGGAGCCTTTGATTCCCTCGGGCGCGATGGCCTGCCCATCGCGGCCGGGCCCGAGCACGAGATCGCGCATCTGGACGCCGAGAATCGCCTGCTTGCGCTGTCCTTCATCGAGGGCGTTGATCAGTGCGAAGCCCTTGTCCACCTCGCGGCCGAGCGGGCGAATTGTTTTTCCCTCGATCTGGTAGACAGCCGGCTGCGCGCCGGTGTGGCTGGGGGCGAGCGTGCGCTGACCGCCGGTGAGTGTGATATTGAGGCCGAGGTGATGTCCGCCGAATTGGATCATCCAGGGATCGGTGGCGGAGGGTTGGCCGACGAAGGAGATGTAATAGTTGTCGCGACCAAACATCGCTCCGCCGCCGCGGCCACCCGGGCCGCCGCGTCGTCCGCCTGGACCGCCGGGGCCGCCCGGACCGCGCGCATCTGGCGGACCACCGGGTCCGCCGCGTTGGTCGGGTCCGCGTCCGCCCGGTCCGCCGCGGCCGCCACCGGTTTGTTTCAAGACTTCGTCGGCTTCTACGATCTGCATGGTCTTTTCGTAGCCTTGCGCACTGAGCGCCGCCGCCACGACACCCAGGGCCGCTTCGCGCTGCGGCGCGGTGAGATCACCGAAACGCAGGCCCCCGCGCGGGAAAGTCGGCAGATTCGACCAGCGTCTGCGCTGGGCGTCATCTTTGAAGTCGTAGACCAGTTTGCCGCGCTGCGCATCATCGAGCGTCGCCATGAATTTCTTCGCGGCGGAAACCACGTCACCCGTCGCGTTGCCGGCCACTTGGCTGCCGGGCGTCGGACTCCGCTGCGCCAAAGCGTTCAAGCCGCACCAGAGGGCAAGCAAGAGCAGGGCTGAGGCTGGAAGGATTCTCTTGATCATGTTTGCTCCGTCACCTGACGAGAAATGAGTTTCGTTTCCAAACCGACGCCTTCACTACAACACGTCGGCCCAACTTAGGCAAGTCGCGTGGCGCAGCCGTGGAGATTCGCGAGCTTTTACATACAAAATTGGCGCGGACCAAGAGAGGTTGCGCCGCCCGCCCGGCGGACGCCGCGCCGTTGAAGATCACGATGCAATTATTTTTTTACGGAGGGCTTAGCTGGCGCCTTTTCATCGTCATCGTCGTCCTTGTCCTCTTTCTGAACCTTGCTGGCCTTGGCTGACTTGGTCTTTGAAGACCCAGCCTTCTCGTCGTCTTCGTCTTCCTTCTCGACTTTGCTGGCCTTGCCGGCCTTGGCCTTCGACGCGGCGGGCTTGTCGTCGTCGTCTTCGTCTTCCTTCTCGACTTTGCTGGCCTTGCCGGTCTTCGCGTTCGACGCCGCCGGCTTATCCTCATCTTCGTCTTCTTTCTCAACCTTGCTGGCCTTGCCGGCTTTGGCCTTCGCCCCAGCGGGCTTGTCGTCGTCTTCATCCTCCTTTTCGACCTTGCCTGACTTGCCGGATTTTGCCTTGGCTGCGGCGGGCTTGTCATCGTCCTCATCCTCTTCCCTGGCCTTGGTTGCTTTGCCGGACTTGGCGCTCTTTGCGGAGGCTTTGTCATCATCCTCGTCGGCTTCTTGCTTCGCCGGCTTCTTTGATTTGGAGCTGGCCTGGGCAGATTCTTTTTCATCGGCCTCGTTGTCGATCTTCTTGCTGATCAACAGGCCGGACTTGTTGACCAGGATCTCGTAGTTGGTTCCGTCGATGATGACGTCCGCCTCGTAAACGGTCTTCCCATCCACCTTTTCCAGATCGACCGATTTGATGGCGGCGCCGTTCGCCTCGCGCTTGAGCGTCTTGCGTACGGCCGCCGGCACGTCGGCGAAGGTGAGCTTCTTCTCGTTCTCTTCCTTGCCGCCTTCATCAGCGCGGACGGCAACGGTGACGTTCAAGGACATCAGCACGCCCATTGCGCAAATCGCGAATAGTTTCGGTCGCATGGATCGATCCTTTCAGTTGTGACAGAAGTCGCCGCGCCGATCATCGAACCGCTCGATCGCGAGCGCGGCGACTCCGTCCGATCGGTCGCAACTCTAATGCTTCCGACATGATTGCAAGATGACGACCTGACGCCAGTGGGAGAAAATGAACGCGATCAATCCAGAATGTCAGCGGACCGCCCGGCGATCCAGACGTGTGCAGGTTGATGATCGGTTTCGAGAATCGTCGCGAGTGGATCGGCGCCGGCCGCCGTGAATGCTAGGAAATCCGCGGATTTGCCGATCGTAATTGAGCCGACTTGCGATTCCAATCCCATCGCAATGGCGGGGCGGGTCGTCGCCATTTCCCACAGGATCTGCGCCGGGACGTGTGGCGCGAGCCGATGAAGCAGGCGCAAATCATCGACGACATTCAGATCCGGCGCGCTGGCGGTGCTGTCGGTGCCGACGGCGACGTTGATTCCCGCCGCCAGCATGTCGCGCCAGCGGTGGGGCGGGTGGCCAAAGTAGGCGTGCGTGCGTGGGCAGTAGACAACGCTCGCGCGGCCCGCCGCCAGTAGGGCCAACTCTCCGTCGTCGCAATAATTCACATGCGCCAGGAGAGTCGGATAGTCGAGCAGGCCAAGCGATTTGGCGAAGCGGATCGCGCCGCCATCAAAGCGCGGGACGTTTTCATCCCATGCGCCCAGCGCGTTCCACAAATCCCGGAAGGGGCCGCTGTGATCGGAAAGAAACCGCGCTTCATCAAGGGATTCGGCAAGATGCGTCGTCAGCGGCAACGATCCTTCTCGCGCAACTTGCAGACATCGCCGAAAACCCTCGGCTTCAACCGAATAGGGGGCATGCGGACTGATTCCGATACGCAAGCGGTCAGATTTTGCTAATTGATCGGCAGCAATCACCAACCTCTCTTCGAGCAGATGCCGGCGTTGCGCCATCGCGAGCACTTCGCCGAAACTGACGACCCGCAGCGGCGACTCTTTCAGAAGCGGCCGCGTGAGCAACGCATGGCGAGAAATGTCACCGACGGTTGTGACGCCGAAGCGCACGCATTGAGCGACGCCTTCTTTGATGGCCGCTTGCGTTGTCTCTTTTATCTTCGTCGGATCGGACGAAGCGGATGCGGCGATTCGCAGTAGCCAATCGACAAAGCGCGCGGGAGGGGCGCCGGCCCGGAGCGTGCTGAGTTCCAGATGCACGTGGGCGTTGACTAGACCGGGAAGCAGGACGCTTTCGCCCAGATCGGTAACTTGTGCCTGTGAAAATTGGTGGCGAAGCTGATCGGCCGGGCCGACCGCGCGAATGATGCCGTCGGAAAAAGCGACGCCGCCGTCGCGGATCAATGGCCCGGACATGGGCGCGATCCACTGCGCGATCAGCAGTTGCGTGCCTTCATCAGAGGATTTCGCGTAATCCAGCGGCATAGATTTTTTACCAATCACAAGTGGAGCAGACGTTCTGATCTGTTGTCAAATCGTGAGCGGAGGAGTTCTTCTCCGCGGGTTTAAGACAATTTCGGCGACGGGTCTTGTTCCCTCCTCCGGTACTCCGGGGGAGGGTTAGGGTGGGGGCGGTTCGCGCAATTGATGCCCATTAGACACAACCCCCACCCCAGCCCTCCCCCGGAGTACCGGAGGAGGGAGAAATGCAGCCACCTAACGTGTCACCCACTCCTTCTCCCGCCGAGCGGACCCGAGTCGGCTCAAAGTTTGGGCTTGTTGTAGGGCGGGATTATCCCGCCGACTGTCGTGCGTTCGTTCCGCGCCTGTAACATTCCCGCGCTTGCGGTACCATTGGCGGGTAAGCCATGCAACCATCCGCATCAACGACCAGCATATCGGCCGGTTCGGGAAGTGGTCAGACGCGCCAAACGGGAGGCCGCGAGGTCTTCACCGCCGAGGAATTGGCCATCGTTCTCTCCAATTTCGACATCGGCGTGCTCGATTCGATCACCGATTATCCGCGCGGCTCGCGCAAAGCGCCCAAGCTCATGGTCATCAGCGAGCAGGGGAAATTCCTGCTCAAACGCCGCGCCAAGGGAAAAGACGATCCGTACAAGGTCGCCTTTAGTCATGCGATTCAGCTTTATCTGGCGAGCAAGCAGTTTCCGCTGCCGCACCTGATCGGCACGCGCAAGAACAACAACTCGATGTTGCAATGGCGCAACGCGATCTACGAGTTGTTTGAGTACATCCCCGGCCAGGCCTATCCGATGACGCTCGAATCGACCTTCGAGAGCGGCAAGGTGCTTTCGCTCTATCACAAGCTGCTGGCGGATTTTCAATCGGAATGGACGCCGGCCGGCGGAAGCTATCACGCCGCCGCATCGGTCGAGACGGGCCTCAAGGCGATTCCGCATACGCTTCAAGCGACCGGCGATAAGGAAGTCGAAGGGCTGATCAAGTATTTGCGGGATAGCTATCGTCACGCCGCCAAGACGGCGGATGCGCATGGTTTGGAGAACTGGCCCAAGCAGATCGTGCATGCCGACTGGCATCCGGGGAACATGCTCTTCCGCGATAACTTTATCGTCGCGGTGATCGATTACGATTCAGCGCGGCTGCTGCCGCGCATCATCGACGCCGCCAACGGCGCGCTGCAGTTCTCAATTCTCGGCGGCGACGAAGATGTCTCCAAGTGGCCCGATTATCTGGACGAGAGCCGCTTCAAACGTTTTTTGCGCGGCTATGATGAAGTGATGCTTCTGTCGGAAGCCGAGCTGTGGACGATTCCGTGGCTGATGATCGAAGCGCTGATCGCCGAGGCGGTCTTCCCGATCGCGGCCACCGGCAGCTTCGGCCGCATGGAAGGGCAGGCGTTTCTGCAAATGGTCCAGCGCAAGATCGCCTGGATGCAGAAGTCGGCCGACAAGCTGGTGGAATTGGCATCGCAATAGGCTGTCGCCAATGAAAAATGTAAAATGAAAAATGTAAAATGGGTTGCAGGATGTACAAACTGGATCAGAGACCGACGCTAAGCACCGATTCGGCAGCCGGTCGCATTTTTCGTTTTTCCTTTTTCACTATTCATTCGCGCGTGGCGTTCCTGATCATTTTTCATTTTTCATTTTTCATTTTTCATTCGCACGCCCAAGAGCCGCAAACCCGCGCAACTCAACCCACCACCGCGCCGTCGGATAATCCATTTCCGGCGATGAAGAAGGCGTTCGCCGATCTGGCCAATCCGGATGGGCAGGTGCGCGACGATGCGTTTGTGTGGCTGATGGGGCTGAATCCGACGGATTTGCCGGCTCTGCGAAAGCTCGTTCGGCAAAGCCTGCCACTGGCGCCCGAGCAGTTGATGGCGCTGCCGCAGATCGTGATGCACGTTTATCTGACCGGTGAGACTTATGACGTTGTTCCCGACGCGGGATTCCTGGGAATCTTTATGCCCTCGTCGGCGGTGGAATCGGGAGAGTGTGTCGTCGTCGATCGTCGGATGCCCGGATTCGTGGGGGAACGCGCGCTTCGGGAAGGGGACGTGATTCTTGGGGTCGTTGAACATCCGACATTGGAGTTTCACAAGGGCTCGGAGCTATCCGACGCGATGAAACCATTCAAAGCCGGCGATGTAGTGCACCTGCAAGTCCTGCGGCAGGGGAAGGTGCAGCGGATAACGGCGCGGCTTGATCCGAAGCCGGCTGAGGCAGAGCCGGGAACAAGGGAAGCTATTGAGGCTTTTAACGCCTCCCGCCGCGCCAGGGCCGAGCAATATTGGCAGGAACACTTCGCCGACCTGTTGGAAACTCCCCAGGCACAGTGACAAGGCCGGTAATCCTGATATTTTTACGGCTGATAGCCGGCAATTTCCTAAACCGCTCTGGAGATGAGCCGATGAATCGTGTGTGAATTCTGTTGCACCTTCACCAGCGGATCGGTTCCAATCACGTCACATGCCGCAAGATCTTTTCAAGGTGAGCCAGGCCGATCAGGCAACGATCGTAGAGCTGGCATTGCCCACCTCAATGGACAGCGATGAGTTTGATGAGCTCAATACTTCGCTGATCTCGCTGATCAGCAAGCAGCCTGCGGGGCGATGGATATTGGACCTGTCCCGTTTATCCTATCTGGGCAGCGCGGCTCTGGGCCTAATGGTCAATCTCCGCCAAATCGTCAAAGACGCCGGCGGAATGATTGTCCTCTGCGGCATGTCCCCACGCCTTGCCAGCATCTTCCGAACCTGCTGCATGGAGCGATTGTTTTTGATCCGCCCAAATCGCGCGGAAGCGCTGCGCGTCGTCGAGCATGCGTAGGGGCGAACCTTGTGTTCGCCCTTGTCGATTCGCCGAGGAAGGCAGGCGAACACAAGGTTCGCCCCTACAATCGCGGCCGGTAGGGGTGAACCTCGTGTGCACCCCTGTGTCGCGATCGACGCCGGGCGAACACAAGGTTCGCCCCTACAAATCAAGCCGGCGCGAGGAAGACCAGCTTCTGACTCGGCATATCGATCTCCGCCATTCGTTCCTGGCAGAAGGCGAGCACCGCCTTTTCGACTTCCGACAAAAAGCTCGTAACGAATTGGCTTCCTTGCGGATCGCGGAAGGCGCCGCTCAGCGTGTTGATCATCCCGCGCACCTGCATGAAATTGCCGCGCGGGCCGGTGTTGGGGCCGTCCAATCCCATCGGGTCATTGCTGAAAATACTGAACGCCTTGATATCGACGATGCGCAGGCCGGCGAGCTTGATCGACTGCTCGAAGCTGTAGCGATCGCGAACGAGCATCCACTCCGTCCGCATGCTCGTGCGCGGCAAATACTCTGTCGTCACGATCATCCCATCGCGAGCCACATGCCGCGCCAGATTGCTCAACGCGCGGGTAAACAGCTCCTGCTCGGGAATGTGAAACAGCACGTTGGCGATGTTGATCAAATCAAAACGCCGGCCAAAGTCGAGGCACGGATCGGTGATATCCGCATGGCGGAATTCCAGTTCCGTCCCCGGCGCGGAGCCTGGCGCAAACCATTTCTTGAGCAGCTCGACCGAAGCCAGCGTGTAGTCGGCCCCAAAGAGCCGCCGCGGGCGATAGTTGTCCAGGAAAAAGCGAATCCAGCGGCCGGAACCCGCGCCAACGTCGAGCACATCGCCGCCGGCGTTGATCTTCAGATTGGCAATCGCCTGCTTGTAAACCGGATAAAGGACGGCGTCTTCCACCGGGCTGGAATAAGAAAGCTGGCTCGCATCCGGCGCGGCGTCGCTCTTGTTCTTCCAGGCTTCCTCATAGTGCTTGCGAATGCAGTCTTGCGTCATGGGCATCGGTGCGGACCTCCGTGTCGTTCAGAGGTTATCGGTCATTTGAAGCGTTCGACGCGAGGCGTTGCACGATCCCCCAAGGTTGGCGCTAGCGCATTTCTCCCTCTCCCCTGTACTCAGGGGAGAGGGTTGGGGTGAGGGGACCGATGCGCGACCCGGCGAAGTACGCGCACTGGCGGATCGCTATCCCCTCACCCTGCCCTCTCCCCTGAGTACAGGGGAGAGGGTTCCAAGATCACACCTGCACGTGCATCCATCCCCCATGCAGAAACCGCCCCAGAACGAACAATCCGCGCAGCGTCAATTCGCTCGCCAGCACCATCCACACCGCAGGCAGGCCATATCCCAAACCAAGCGTCACCACCACCACGCTCGCCAATCGCAGGCAGATGATGCTCGCAAGATTCACAATCATCACCACAAACGTATCGCCCGCGCCGCGCAGCGCGCCGGCATAGATCAGCGAGCACGCGAAGCCGGGCTGGGCGAAGGCGGTGATGAACAGGCACGTGGCCGTCAGGCTCATGATCTGCGGATCATTCGTCAGGGCATGGGCCAGTTGATGGCGGAAGAGGATGAAGCATCCGCCGACGAGGCTCATTCCACCGCCGCCGATCAGGTAGGCCAGATGCGCCGCTCGGGCGGCGCGGCGAGGGTCGCGCATGCCCAGGCTTTGCCCGACGACAGTTGCCGCGGCCATCGCCACTGCGAGGCCGCTCATGTAGCTGAGGCTCTCAATCCGCACCGTGATGATGTGCGCCGCAGCCATCACGTTTGTGCGATCGAGCTTGTTGATGATGATGACGATCGAAAACTGCGCGATCCAGGTGAGCAAATTCTCCGCGGCGCTGGGGATGCCGATGCGCAGCACCCGCCGCATCGTGTCCCAGTGCGGGCGCAGGCGGTGCAGATAAAGCCGCAATCCGCCGCGCCCTTTTACGAGCACGCAGAATTGGATGACGCCGCCGGATACGTAGGCGATGACCGTCCCGATGGCGATTCCGCGGAATCCCATCGTCGGCAATCCAAACCACCCGCGCGTCAGCGCGAAGCTGAAGAACATGTTCACGACATCGACGACGATCATCGCGATGGCGGGCGTCAGTGAATCTCCCGCACCGCGCAGGCACGCGTTGGCCGCCAGCATCAGCACCATGAACGGCACCGACAGCGAAAGCACCCGCAGGTAATACAGCGCGTACTGATATGACTCGGCCGACAGCCCCGTGAGCCGAGTCAGCGGCACCGCCAGCACGACGATGATCGCCGCGAAGATCGCGCCGCAAACGACGGCAACGGTAATCGACTGCCCGCAAACGCTGTTGGCCAATCGCTGATGCTTCCCGCCGACGGCGCGGGCGATGATCGCCGTGCTCCCAGTGCCGATCGCGCCGGCGATCAATCCCAGCAGCCAGAGCACGTAAGTGATCGACCCGATCGCCGCGGTGGCGGCGGCGGAGTGCGTCGGCAGATGGCTCGCCAGATACGTGTCATTCAACCCCACCGCCATGTGCAGCACATTTTCCGCGAGGATCGGCAGCGAGAGCCAAATGATCTCGCGCAGCAGCGGGCCGTTGCGCAGCGCGGGCTGCGCGGAGGTGTCGATGATCTGTGCGCCCTTGGATAGCAGCATGGAAAAAGGGACGCTTAGATCTTCATCAGCGCTTCAATTTTGGCGGCACAGATAAAATCGTTTTCCGACAATCCGCCGACCGAATGCGTGCTGTACGTAACGCGGCACTGATTGTACCCAACCGCCAGATCAGGGTGATGATCTTCGCGATGTGAGACCCACGCCGTCGCGTTCACGAACGCCATCGTCTCGTAGTAGTTCTTAAACTTGAACTGGCGGGTAATCGTCTTATCGACGCGCTCCCAGCCCGGGATTTGTGAGAGGAATCCGGCGATTTGCTGGTCATTCAGTGCCGCCACCTTTCCCTCACAGGCGCGGCAACTCTTGCTGGCAAGATCGGTGTTCATTTGGGCCTCCGTCCGTTGTCGGTGATTGTAGGCGCTTTGCGTCATCCCCGTAGGGGCGAAGCTTGTCTTCGCCCTCCGTCGGTCGGTGTAGGGGCGAACCTTGTGTTCGCCCTGCGTCGGTCGCGACCGGCACAAGGGTGAACACAAGGTTCACCCCTACAAAACGAATTCTTCTGCGATATTCCCAAACCACGGTACAATGTATTTCCGATGCGCTGGATCATCGGCGATATTCATGGCATGTTTCGCGCGCTGGACGCGCTGATCAACCGGATCGAGCAACGCGATTCGGCGGCCCAGTTCATCTTCGTCGGCGATTATGTCAACCGCGGACCTGATTCGCCAAAGGTCATTGACCGCCTGCTTCATCTGCCTCGCGCCACATTCCTACGCGGCAATCATGACGACATCCTCGATCTGATCCTGCACGACAAATGCCACGCGCGCCACCACGCCGTGCCGGATGGCGTCATGGCCTTCTGCTGGTTTATGCAGCATGGTCTCGAGCAGACCCTGGTGGCGTACGGCGCTGACGCGGCTGAGCTGGAACTTCTGGCCACCCATCCGAATCCCGCAAGAATTCGCAAGGCGATGGAAGTCATTCCGCCGCGGCATCGGCAGTTTATTTCCGAGCTACAGTCGGTCGTTGAGCATGCTGACATTTTTGTGACGCATGCCTATTGGGACCCCGATGAGACGGACACGTCACCCGACATCGCCGAGCGGCTCAAGACAAAGCCCGCGCTGCGATACCAGAATTTATGGGGCCGGTTCACCACCGAGCAGATTCGTCGGCCCAAGCGCTGGAGCCGCACCGGGTATTTTGGCCATACGCCGGTGCAGAATTATCTGGCGACCGAAACGCTCGAGCCGCTGCGCGGGCCGCGGATTGTGCTTGTCGATACGGCGGTGGCATTGGTAACCTATGGCCGACTTTCGGCGGTCTGCGCGGAGAGCGGCGAAGTTCTCCAGGTAGATCGCGCCGGCAAGATTCCAGTCAATGGGGGCAGATAAACGAATCGGGAAAAGGAGACACTCATGGCAGCGAAAGTAAAAGCGATTCCGGATGGATATCACACGATCACGCCGAACCTGACGATCAAGGATGCCGCCAAGGCGATCGATTTTTACAAGAAGGCGTTTGGCGCCGAAGAGACCGTGCGAATGCCCGGCCCCGGCGGAAAGATCATGCACGCCGAGCTGAAGATCGGCTCCTCGCGGATCATGCTCGCCGACGAGATGCCGGAAATGGGCTGCATGGCGCCGACCGCTGCAGGCGGTTCGCCCGTTGGATTCTACGTCTACGTCGAAAACGTAGACGCGGCGTTCAAGCGCGCAGTTGACGCCGGCGCCACAGTCAAGATGCCGCCGATGGACATGTTCTGGGGCGATCGCACCAGCGCGATCACCGATCCGTTCGGGCACAAGTGGTCGCTCTCGCAACACATCGCCGACCCAACGCCGGAAGAAGTGAAAAAGGGCCAGGCGGAGTTCATGGCGAAGATGGCGAAGAAGTAGCGCGCGACAAGTGTTTGCTCTTGGAACCCTCTCCCCTGTACTCAGGGGAGAGGGCAGGGTGAGGGGACAGTGGGCCGCGATACTGCGCGGTTCGCAAGTTGACGCGTCCGTCCCCTCACCCCGGCCCTCTCCCCTGAGTACAGGGGAGAGGGAGAATCAGCTAAAACGAATTCGCCTGAATGAAGTCTTTGCCGCCCGTGAGGTAATTCACCAGATTATTCACCGCGCGCAATCCCTGCCGCTGCACGCTTTCATTCGTGCGGCTGCCGATGTGCGGCGTGATCAGGATATTGTCGATCTCCTGGAAAATGTGCGGCGTTTTCATTGGCTCGGCTTCCAGCACATCGGCGCCGTAGCCGCGCAGTTTGTTTGATTTGCAGGCGTCGGCGACATCCTGCTCGACGACCACGCCGCCGCGGGCGGTGTTGATCAGGATCGCGCCATCTTTCATCATCGCCAGCCGATCTTTGTTGATAAACCCGCGCGTGTCGGCAGTCAGGTTCATGTGCAGCGAGACGATATCCGCCTCGCGCAAAACTTCTTCGCGCGTACTCAGGCGGCGAAGGTTGTGTTGGCGGGCGAAGTCATCGTCCCAGTGATTGCCGTGGCCGATGCAGCTCATGCCAAATGATCCGGCGCGCTTCACGACTTCCTTGCCGATGCGACCAAGGCCCAGAATCCCCAGCGTCTTGCCGTATAGTTCCGCCCCCGTCTGGCGGCTCCATTTGCCGCTTTTGACCGCGCGCATATGAAACAAGAAATTCTTGGCCACCGCGATCATCAACCCAATCGCGTGCTCGGCGACCGTCGTCTCATTCACGCCTGGCGTAAACAGCACCGGAATCCGCTTGCTGGTCGCATACTTCACATCAATCGAATCCAGCCCAATCCCATACTTGGCGATCACCCGCAGCTTCGGCAATCCCGCATCAATCACTTTTGCCGTGATCTGATCATCGCCATTGAGCAAGCCGTCGAAGCCGCCGTGCTGCTTGATGAGATCGAGCACTTGCGATTCGGAAAGAGGGCCGCGAGCGCGGATCACCTCGAAGCCGGATTGCGCGAGCACGTCGTGATGCTTACCGGGGGTATCCTGGAAACTGGTAGTGGTAAGGAGAATTTTCATATTGGAACGATAAAGGAGGTCGATGCATTACTCCCTCTCCCCTGTACTCAGGGGAGAGGGCGGGGGTGAGGGGACGGCGTTCGGAGTAGAGCGGGCCTCGCACTCGCGCAAAATCGCCAGGAGGACAGCATCGAGATGATCATGCACGTCGGTGTTGAGGAATCGAATAACTTCGAAGCCTTGCTCCCTCAACTCCGCTGTCCGCTGCTCGTCATACGGCTGCCGGTCAGCGTGCGAGTCACCATCAAGTTCGACAATCAACTTGCATGAAGCACAAAGGAACTCCGCGATGTAGCTGCCAATTGCAACCTGTCGCCGGAACTTAAACCCGTTGAGCCTTCGATCGCGCAGGCGGTACCAAAGGGTCTGCTCAGCGGGCGCGGGCTTTTGCCGCATATCCCGAGCAAAGTCGAGAAGTTGCGGCGCGACTCGCGATGATCGATTTTCCATCGGTTACTCGCCTGTCGGTCCCCTCACCCTGCCCTCTCCCCTGAGTACAGGGGAGAGGGTTCTTGTCCTGAACCCGTCCCATCACATGCAAGCAGGGCCGCCCGCCACTCTTTCGCCTTGCCTTCCAACGTCCTGTGCGTATTTGTCGAACTTGACGACGGCAAAATAATCGTCTCGTATCCCACTGCCATAAGTATCGGCGCGTAAGAACCGGCCTCTTTCCCGTTGAGAAGTACAAGGCGCAATGATGGTGCAAGTATTCTCAGGCAGTCGAAATCGTTTACTTCACTACACCGAATCGACGAGTCCAAGCTTCCAGTACGATCACAACGATTGAGTACATCCCATATCCCGACTTTCCGGGCTCGGAGTTGCTCAAGTCGTTGCGGGTATAAGGCCCCGGATAAGTTCGCGCCCAGGGCGATATCCAAAAGCTTCCAAAACTGATTGCGGCGATTCGCATAATACTGCTGACGCGCGAGGGATTCTTCGCTCGGAAATGATCCGCAGATCAAAACCTGAGTCTCTAAATCCAGAATTGGCGGCAGGCCGGCCTTCATCGCTTGATTCGTGCGCTCCCGCCCTTGAACACATGCGTCAATTCCTCCAGATCCATCTGGCTGGTATCGCCGCGCGTTGTCTGCAGGAGCGCGCCGTGGGCAGCGCCCAGATCGACGCATTCCTGTGGGGTTTTGCCGTTCAAGAACCCGTAGGCGAAGCCACTGGAGAAGCCGTCGCCGCCGCCTACTCGGTCTTCTATTTCCAGGTCGTTGAAGCGGCGGGATTCGTAGAATTGGCCTTCGTGCCAGAGGATGGCTGACCAGTTGTTGACCAGGCCGCTCTTGACTTCGCGGAGCGTGGTGCCGACGACTTTGACATTGGGATAAGTCTTGACGACTTTCTCGACCATCTTTTTGTAGGCGCTGGTGTCGAGGGCGGAGAGATTTTCATCGACGCCTTCCACTTCGAAGCCGAGCACCTTTTGGAAATCCTCTTCGTTGCCGATGAGGCAATCGATGTTGGGCACAAGCTCCTTGGTGACCTGCTGCGCCTTCTGGCTGCTCCAGAGTTTGGAGCGGAAATTCAGATCGTAGCTGACGATCGTCCCCGCCTCGCGGGCAGCAACGAGGGCTTCCTTCACCACGGCGGCGGTGCCGTCGGAGAGGGCGGAGAAGATGCCGCCGGTGTGCAGCCAGCGGACGCCTTGCTGGCCGAAGACTTTCTTGAAGTCGATCGTCCCGGGCTTCATGTTGGAGGCGGCGGAGTGTCCGCGATCATACATCGTGACGCTCGCGCGAACGCCGGTGCCGACTTCGGTGAAGTTCAAGCCGATGCGATCGGCGCGGCCGACGCCGTCGTATTTGGCCATCACGGTGTTGCTGATGTCCATCCCGACCGATCGCGCGTGATTCACAACGATCTTTCCGACCGGGTTGTCCACGAGTCGGCTGAGGAAGCCAGTGCGCAAGCCAAGCCGCGCCAGCGCGTAGGCGACGTTGTACTCGCCGCCGCCGACCCACACTTCCAGGGCGTTGGCAAATTCAATGCGCCCATGCCCCGGCGGGGAGAGGCGAATCATGCATTCGCCCAGGCTCATCAGATCAAATCGACAATCCACCGCCGCGCGGATTTTCATCACGAGAGCACCTCGTTGGTTTAATCAAGAGCTTCCAAAAACACCCGTAGCCCGTGGCGGTTTTCAGGCGTCACGGCAGGGTGTTTTTGGAAGCTCTAATGTAAGAAGTTGCGGAATTCCGCCAACAATCGTATCGGCGCGGGATGCTACGCGGGAGGGGGCGGCGCTGCAAGATGGCGTAACGCGTTCGCTCATCAAGGATGAAAAATCGACCTCAGAAGTGCGCCAAGAAACAGCGGAATCGACGCCACAAGTGCAAGGGAATTGATCGCGATCCCGATTATCGCAAGGATGTGCTTCGTCCCCAGCCAATGCCCTTGCCTTCCCACGATGATCGACCCAGCGGGCACCGCAGTAATGATAACCAGGGTCGGCAAAGACAGTTCAACATTCCGTATCCAAAACACCGCGGCGAAGAAGCACGAGAGCAATCCCATTGCACAGGTCGCGATCACCAACGCCGCCGAATCATCATCCGCCGATTTCGACGGCGACGTGTTCGGCGGGTTAGCGTAATCGAGCGCCCGTGGTCGTTTCACATCGCACCTCCGACCTGGAAGGCGGGAGCCTCGCTCGGCGTTGCGATCTTCCAGACCGCGCTGCCGGACCCCTGATCACGAGCTATTTCGCCTCCGGACCCGCCGGCCCGGGAACGATCGGCTTCACGTCGCGGATCCAGATATTGCGGAAGCTGATCGGCGGGCTGCCGTCGCCGTGGGCCTGGAGTTTGATTGGGGCGGTGTCGTACGGCTTGTAAACGGGCTTACCGATGTAGAGGGTTTCGCCCTTCAGCTCGAAATGGTTTTCCACAAGCACGCCGTTGAAAAAGATGGTGACGTAGGCGGGGCTTTCCAGCGTGCCGTCGGCTTTGAATCGCGGGGCAGTCCAAGCAATATCATAATATTGCCATTCACCCGGCTTGCGGCAGGGGTTGGCCAGCGGAATCGCCTGCTTGTACATGCTGCCCGCCATGCCGTTCACGTAGGTTTTGTTGTTGTAGTTGTCGAGCACTTGCAGCTCGTACCCCGCGTCGCCGCGGCCGGTGGAGGCGAGGAACACGCCGCTGTTGCCGCGCGCCTGGTCGCTGCCGGTGATGTTCTCGGGGATCTTATATTCGACGTGGAGCTGGTAATCCTTGAAGCGGCGTTTGGTTTCGATGTTGCCGCCGCTCTTGTTGACCTTCATGGTGCCGTCCACGACGTCCCACTTGGCCGGCGTCTGCGTTCCCGCGCCAACCCACTCATCCAGATTCTTTCCGTCAAAGAGGACGATGGCGTCCGAAGGCGGCGCCTCACTGACCGCCGGCCCCGGCGTCACCACCGGCGGCTCTGGCTTCCAGACTTCCGTATCCTGCGGCCGCGCCCGAGCGGCGGGGCGGTCCTGGGCATATAGCATTGAAGTCGAAGCAATGACGGCGAGGAATAGAGCGAGTTGCAGAGCCATGCGCGGCGGTTGCATAAGTGTGCCTTTGGTTTCAGAAGCAATTTCGTACGCGAGCAGTTCACTGATCGCTTAGGGTCACGATTGGAGTTTCACATCAGCCAGCCAGGAATGAACCTCGTTGAGAGTCCCAAATTCCAGGGACAG
>DATBDZ010000220.1:0-3353 GCA_036276235.1 Humisphaera sp.
CGGCCAGGGCGGCACGATGAGCATCTTCTCGGCGAAGTTCCCACGCTGCAGGATTCTTGCCGCCATGAAGCGATCGAGCGCGACGATCAGCGATGATTGGCGGAGGATCAGTCGATTGACGGCTTCGAGAATTCTCGCCGGCAGATCGGTTAGCTTGAGCTTTCCCAGCGCGATCAATTGATCCGGATTCAGATCCATCGCCCAATAAGCGATCGGCACGCGCCGGAAAAACCGGATGAAGCAGGCGATCACCCCGATTAACGGCGGCGATGTGCTGAAGAAAATCCCATCGATGTTTGGAATGAACAATCCGACCAGAAGGCATTGGAGCTGGAAGACTGCGGTCCCCAGAACGCGCAGGGCCAGATATTTTTTGCCGAATGATCCGAACGGCAGCCGCCGAATCTCGACGCCTTCGCGGATTTCATAGGATGGGTATTTGACCGATGCATCTTCGTACCCGCGGGCGGACGTGAAAACGCGGACACGATATCCCCGTCGCGCCATTTCGATGGCGACGTCGGTCATATGTTGGCCGACGCTCGCCGGGTCGGGGACGAACGTCTGGCTCAAAACCAGCAGCGTTCGTCGGCGGCGGGGGAGTGGAGACATGCCTGTTTCTGCACCGCCAAGCTGGTCAGCGTATGCGCCAGAGCGGGTGCCACGGGTCGCGGTGGTTCGACTCGTCACGCGGCTGCGCCGCACACGCAATGCACCAACCGGCGGGCAGTGCCCGCCCTACGGGTGATGCGGCGTAGGGCGGGCCCTGCCCGCCGCATCTTTGGAGCAGACCTGGGACTTTCAGGTCGGCATACGCCTAATGGATTGTCGCCGCCATCTTCCGGCCGGGCTTGGAATAGCGGCCGGAGATCTGGTCGTAGATCCACTGATACGTCTTCTCCATGCCGTCGCGGAGCCGCGTGTTGGGCTCCCAGCCGAGCAGCTTTTTGATCAGCGTGTTGTCGCTGTTGCGGCCATTCACGCCTTTGGGCGCATCGAGGTTGTACGAGCGCTTGAGCTTGATGCCGGCGATATCTTCAACGATATCGACCAGTTGATTGATGCTGACGCCTTCCGAGGAGCCAAGGTTGATCGGCTCGAGGATGTCGCTGTCGGTGATGCTGTAAATGCCCTTGAGGCAGTCGGAGATGTACATGAACGAGCGGGTCTGATGGCCGTCGCCCCAGATCTCGATGTTGTGATCGCCCGAAAGCTTGGCGTGAATGACCTTGCGGCAAATGGCGGCGGGCGCCTTCTCGCGGCCGCCCTCATAGGTGCCGTGCGGACCGTATACATTATGGAATCGGGCGACGCGCGTCTCGACGCCAAAATCTTCGCGGAAGTGGCGGCACATGCGCTCGCTGAAGAGCTTCTCCCAGCCGTACCCGTCTTCGGGCATTGCGGGGTAGGCGTCCTCTTCCTTCAGATAGACGTCGGTCTTCTTGTCTTTTTGTTTGTCGCCGTTGTAGACGCAGGCGCTGGAGGCGTAGAAGAATCGCTTCACGCCATGCTCGCGAGCGCCCATGAGCAGGTGCGTGTTGATCAGCACGCTGATCATGCACAGGCCCTTGTTCTTTTCGATGAAGCCCATGCCGCCCATGTTGCAGGCGAGATTGATGACTACATCAGTGCCCTTGACGGCATCAAAAGCGGCATCGCGCAGGTTCAAATCCGCCACGATATTCTGCGCCTTGGGATGGACCTGATACCACCCATCGAGCGGCTTCACATCCACGCAGCGCACCTGCGCCGCGCCCTTCGCGAGCAGGTCCGCCACCAGGTGGCCGCCGATAAATCCGCCCCCGCCGCAAACTACGATTCTCTTACCTTTCATCCGCCGCTCCTTCTTGGAAAGTGGGTGGCCTCATTATGCGGTACGAATTTCGTGAATCAAGGTGCGGCCCGCGATGCAAATCGATCGCCCGCGCGCGCGGCGTTTGAACACCATCGGCGGTTTGCGTTCAAGACTCAAGCCGCGCCGTTGACAGTCCAACAATTCCTGCGAAAGTGTGCCCGCATCGGCAAGACCACAGACCAATAACCTGATACGGAGATCGCATGCTCTTGACCAAACACGAAGGGGAAACGTTTACCAATCAAACGGTCTATATCAGCGGGCAGGCGTTCATCCGCTGCAGCTTCGTCGCCTGCACGCTGATTCTGCGGGAAACGGTCTACCATCTTCAGGAATGCACCTTCGAGCGCTGCAACTGGCATGTCGATTGGGTGCTGATGTGGGGCAGCCCCGAGTCGCTGCGCGAGATCAAAGCGCTGGTAAACCTGATCGAACAATCGCAGGCGCAGATACCCGCAGCCGAGCTGCAACAAGCGGCTCCCGAGGGAACCCAGGCGACTACCGGACGCGCGCCGGGATCGCCGTTCGCGTCGTAGGGCGCGATGCGGTTGCGGTACGCGATTTTGGGAACATGATTGCAAATAATTGTCATGCTCGGCGATGGGGCGATGGCGACTCCGCGAAGCCGGCGAGCGGCTCTTCTCCCTCTCCCGTAGGGTGGGTGTACTCGCCCACCATTCGATGCTCGCGGTGGGCGAGTGCGCCCACCCTACAGGAATTCACAAACCGTCATGCTGAGGTACTCGCAAGCTCTTGGCCCATTCGCGCGAGACGGCCAGATGCTTCGGAATACCTCAGCATGACGTTGGGCGCGAGCAACGTTCGCTTGTTTAGTTTTGCCCTTGCTCTTTTGCTGCTTTTGGGGCTCTTTTCATCGCCCGCACTCGCGCTTGAACCCGATCAGATCGCCCTGCTGGTCAACAAGAACGTCCCTGAAGGCCGAAAGCTTGCCGAGTTTTATGCGCAGCAGCGGCACATTCCTGACGGCCGCATTATCGAAGTCGATCTGCCGGCGCCTGATCCGGCGAGCTTTCCGGAACTGATCACGCCGGCGATGTATGATGCGCGGGTTGTTCCCGTCGTTCGCGATTTCCTTACAAAGGGCGGGTTCGATCGCAAGGTAATCTGCGTCGTCAGTTTTTGGGGGATGCCGCTGCGCATTCTGCCGCGCGAGATTCCCGAGTTGGCGAAAGCCGAGCGGACGGCGTTGGAGGCGCAGCTCAAGGACGAGCTGACGCCAAAGCTGCAGCGCGATGTGTCGGCGATGGAGGCGCTTGCGCGCGAGCTGAACCCCAAGTTTCAGGCCGGCGCGGGCAATGAGGTGCCGCAGCTCTCGGCGCGACTCTCGACGGCGATGCATGCGCTATACGTATGGCTGGACGCTGGCGCGCATCGCAGTGCGGACTGGCACCACGCGGCAGGCGGTGTGCGAGCTGCTGCAGCGCGCGAACGTGCGGCTGGGATTCCCGCGGCTGGCCTGCCGACCCATCCGCCCGCC
>DATBDZ010000221.1:0-5560 GCA_036276235.1 Humisphaera sp.
CCTCTCCCCTGAGTACAGGGGAGAGGGAGAAGGCGCGCCCAATCGCCCGAATGCCTTCTGATCAACACGCAATCCTCGTCATCGATCTCGCCTTCGGCGATAGCGGAAAAGGATCGATCGTAGATTTCCTCGCGCGGCGCGGCCAACCTCCATTGGTCGTCCGCTTCAATGGCGGCCCCCAGGCGGGCCATAACGTCGTTACCGCCGACGGCCGCCATCACACGTTCTCGCAATTCGGCAGCGCGACATTCGTGCCCGGCTCGCGCACGTTTCTTTCTCGGTTCATGCTCATCGAGCCTTATGCGATGCTCAATGAAGCGGAGCATCTGCACTCGATCGGCAGTCATGATGCCCTGTCGCGGCTCTTGATTGACGAAAACTGTCCGATCATCACGCCGTGCCATCAGGCGGCCAATCGCCTGCACGAACTGGCGCGCGGCGCCGATGCCCACGGCACCTGCGGCATGGGCGTTGGCGAAGTGATGCAGGATTTGAATCCTCCAGTTTTATCCCCTCCCCCGGTACTCCGGGGGAGGGTTAGGGAGGGGGTTCTTGCGAACGGCGCCAGTTCTACACAACCCCCTCCCCGGCCCTCCCTCGGAGTACCGGGGGAGGGAGAGAAGCCATCCGCAAGCGCAATGCTATTCGCGCGCGATCTTGTCGATCGTCCGAAGATCATCAACACCCTGGGGAACCTCCGCGACCTGAAGATCGCCCAATTGCGCGATGCCATCCGCGATCTGCGCGGGCATCCCAAGGCCAGCTTCGCCATCCAGACGTTACTCGATCCTGCCTGGCTTGAGACAGCAGCAGACCATTACGCCCAGGTCGCCTCGCGCGCATACATCCTGAACGAACCAAAGGCCCACGCGCTCCTGCGCGACACAACCCATCTGCTCTTCGAAGGCGCGCAAGGCGTTTTGCTCGATGAGTCCTTCGGATTTCATCCCCACACCACGTGGAGCACGACGACTTTCGCCAACGCTCATACGCTGCTGCGTGAAGCTGGATTTGAAGGCCGCCAGACGAGGCTCGGCGTTCTGCGGACGTACTTCACGCGACATGGCCCCGGCCCATTTGTCACGGAAGATTCTCAGCTTCGACGACATCTCCTTGAGCCGCACAATGACGACGCGGGTTGGCAGGGCGCATTTCGCGTCGGCACGTTCGATGCTGTCGCGGCTCGATATGCCATCGCCGTCGCCGGCGGCGTTGATGCTTTGGCGATCACCCATCTCGACCGTCCGCCTCAGCTTCCGCCGCGGATTTGTAACGCCTATCGATACGATGGCAGCAATGAGCATCTCATCAAGCGCGACGGAGTGGTTGTCGATCTTCGTCCGTCGGCCCCGCACGATTTCCCCGCGCGGGAGCGCCTGACTCGCGCACTTCGCGAATGTCGGCCGATCCACCAAGAATTTGCGAGCCCAAAACCTCACAGCATCCTTCCCGAAATTGAGCGAGAGGTGGGAGCCGCGGTAGCGATCACATCCTTGGGGCCGACCGCTCAAGACAAGCGAATCAACTCATCGACCGGCCCGATCTCTTGGAATTTGTGATTGGCCAAGTAAGCTTACGCCGTCGCAAGCTAAAACTTTCGTCACTCAAATTTGGCGAGGGGCCATGGGCAACGCGCAAATCCTCAAGGGTCTGTTGGGAAAGAAGGTCATGTTTCAGGGCAAGTTCGGCAGCTCGTGGGAACACGTGCGCGAACGCCTGGATGCCAAAGCCGAGGCGCAGCAGGGACTGACCACCGACAAGCTCGATAAGGACCTGGATATCCTGGTCGTACCCGAATTGCCCGCGAGCCAGGCGATTCAGAAGAAGGTTTTGGCGCTCAACGCCAAAGGGGCGAGCGTTCAGGTGATGGATGCTGAATCGTTTGAGAAGATGGTTGATCCAACCGACGCCGATTTGCTGGCGCTCATGCGCCGCGGGCCCGCCGGAGCAAAGATCTTCGAAAAACTCTTCGCAAGCGGCACGCGCATCTATCTCGGGCACCGAAGCGCGGCGCCCGCGCACACATTCACAGGTGAGAAACTCGACGGCACGAATCTGGCGGGCTTTGCCTTCGACGATATGGCCTTCAATCAGTGTAGCTTCGTCGGCAGTAACTTCGACGACGTGGTCTTCGAGACAGTGACCAACAGCGATTTCACGGATTCGAGCGGAACGGGCGTGCACTTCCGCGCCTGCGCTGCAAGCAAGTTCGTCCGCGCGAAGCTTAAGAACGCGAACTTCCAGGGGAGCCTGCAGGATTCGGATTTCACTTCGGCCGATCTTGAAAGGGCTGAAATCGGAACCTTCATCCCGTTTGGCGCAAAGAAGTCGCATCTCGCTCCCGGGCTGATCTTTGCAAAGGCGACGCTTCGCCATGCGAGCCTGGATGTCTCGCTTAAATCTCCCAGCTTTGAGGGCGCCGATCTGTCGGCAAGCCGTTGGAGCGGCTGCACCATTGAGGATGGCAACTTTCGCGGCGCGAATTTTCAAAATGCCACGCTGGTTGGATGCAAGCTCAAGAACTCCGACTTCGCAAACGCCAATCTGCGCGGCGCTAATTTCGCAGGCGCTGATCTGAGCGGCTCGCGCTTCGACGGCGCCGATCTGGCCGGATGCAGCCTGCGCGGCGCTACTCTGCAAAAGGCCGATTTCTCCAGGGCCAGGAATTACGACCCGAATGCCGTCCCGACAGGGAGCGTCGGGCCGGCGCTGACGGAGCTGGACGCCATCAACGGCAAGGCCAAGCGCATCAACATCGAGTTTCATCTCGACGGCACCGGCGGCGCGGAAGAGGATGTCGTCGGGGTCGATACGGGGTCGCTCAAATATGGCTGGGGCCTTCGGCTCCCCGCCGGCCTGGCCAGATCGTTTCATCATCAGCGCGGCTCCAACGTTTCACTCTCCGATGCGATGCTCGAACTGGCCAACATCGTCGGCCATCGCAAGGTGCGATACGAAACGGTGGATGTGAGTAGCACGAAGGCCTCCAAATCAGGCAAGGAACTTCGCGAGCTGGTGATCAAGGGAATCGTCGAGGCGTTTGCGCAGCCGCTGCCTCCGGAAAAGGAACTGGCCGAGGCGACGCGCAAACATCGCGAGGAAATGCGCGAGCAAGGGGAGGCGGATCGCGAACGTCGCGAGGCGGCGCGCAAGCAGGCGGAAAAAGCTGAGAAAGCCGCCAGGGCGAAGATCGCCACCAAGGTCGCCAAGGCCGTCGGCAAAGTCACCGACATCGCCACCTTCCTCAAGGCGCTGGAGATTCGCGTCGAGAAGGCCAAGATCGACAAAGCCACCAAGATGCTCAAGGCAGAGCGCTTCAAGCTCTTTAACGATGTGACGGAAGAGTTTGTCGCGGGTGTCGTGAAGAGCCAGACGGATCCGGACTTGGTTTACGCCTGCCGCCTCGACAACGGTGGCACCTACGCCTGCTGCACGCAAAATCTGAACATCTGCGGCGGCCTGCGCGGATCGATCTGCAAACACCTTCTCGTCCTGATCATCGGCCTGGTAAAAGCCGGCGAGCTCGATCCCACCAGCATCGACGAATGGATCGCCAAAACCCACACCGGCAAGCCGGAGCTGGACAAGGAAAAGATGGGAGAAATCTTCATCAAGTACAAAGGCGCCGAGGCGGGTGAAGTGGATTGGCGGCCGACGGAGACGTTGCCGGAGGATTATTACGCACTCTAACGGGAAGCGCATCAATCCGGTGAACCGTCATGCTGAGGTACTCCGAAGCATCTGGCCGTTTCACGAATAAGCCAGATGCTTCGGAGTACCTCAGCATGACGATTTCGTGTGTTGAAGGTGGTGTAACGCAGCCCAACAGGAGTGAGCAGAAAGCGGCGGGCAATGCCCGCCCTACGAGAAAATCCTACTCCTTGGGCGGGCACTGCCCGCCGGGGACGGAGGCCGATGCCGACAATTCCCGCTGAGTTTGACGAGCTGCGCATCTCTTTGGATCGCCTGCGCAATCTGCTGGAGAGCCTGATCGTGCGCGGCTTGCGCGCGTGCGGTGCCGACGAGATCGACAAGCTGTCGATGTGCATCGAAGACCTGGAAAGAATTGGCGCCCCCGCCGCCGCGTCGGCGCTGGCGGATTTGCGGAAGAAAATCGAGGCGGGAACGCGCGATGCCGCCAAGTCGCTGCTGATGGCGCAGACCACCGTACGCATGCTCGAGCGGCTGCTGACGTTGCGCGTGGCCCGCGTGTTGTACGAGCATGCAACGATCCCTGACGATCCGGATGGTGTTAAACACGATGAGGATTTGGATGAGGACTGATGAACAGCCAGATGCTTCGGAGTACCTCAGCATGACAACTTCTTGCTTGCTTTGGTGCTGATGGCGCGTTCAGCGAGAGGAATGACAATGTCCGCCCCCGCCGCCAAACAACTCTCTCGTTTGCTCGACGAGCTATCCGGCATCGTCGAAGAGTTGTTATTGGCGGGGCTGACTGCGGCGTCGCAATCGACGATCGAGCGGCTGGATGTCACCTTCAAGGAAGCATCGCGGCTCAAACTCCTTCGCCTCGGAAGCAATCTGCGATTGGCCAATGAAGAGATCACGCGCTTTACCAGCGGATCGCAGCAATTCTCGGCGCGAAGGCTGGCGTTTTTTCTTGGCCGCACCTGGCTGCTGGCGGCGGGGATGAAACGGGCGATCAGCGCCGGTGATGATGAGCGACTCTCGCGCTTGATGGCTGTGCCGCGGCCGCAGCCGGCGGAAAAGTTGAGCGTCATCGTGCTGGGTGTCAACAAGCGGATCGTCCCGGGCGCGTTCGCGACATTTGAATTTCGCCTGCGGGTGATTCAGAGCGGCACAGGCGCGCAGGAGGGCGAATCGCTGGTCTGGTCTTGCGTTTTTCCGCTGCGCAAGGATTTGGATTTGCCGGCCGAGGCGTTTTTACATCTGCCGCAGAAGCAGAAATTCCGACCGTCGATTCTGCTGGAACGAAAAACAATCACGATCGAGAAATGCGAGATCGCGCGGCAAGGTGGAACAGCGCGCGTCATTTTGAATGATGCTTCACAGATCACGGCCGGCGCGGATTACACCGAATGGTCGCGCTGGTGGAAATGGGATGCGAGCGCGGCCAAACAACGGTTGATCTCCCATCAGCCCACGCCGCTGGATCTGGATGTGGAGCTGGCGGAGGAAGTGGTGCTCGATCAGTGGGAGGCGGGCGCGAAGCAGTCATCTGAGGAAGGTTTTGATACGCTGCCAATGAGTAGTGCCGGATTGGATTTTGAAGCGCGGCTCGACCGCGGCCTTTCCGGCAAGCCGCTGCACGGCACCGTTCTCGCGATGGCGGGCAAGAAAAAACGCCCGCCGCTTTTTGGGCTGGTTCACTATGAAGCGTGCAAGTTTGTCTTTCAGCCACTGACGGCATTGGGCAAGGACGGCCCGGAATATCTGACCGTTTCGCCCGACAAGATCAGCCAGGTGGAATTGGTGAAGGCGATGAAATTCACGTGAGCCGGCATTCATCGAAGGCGCGGCGGGCAGTGCCCGCCCTACGCGCGGCGCCCGATCGTAGGGCGGGCACTGCCCGCCGATT
>DATBDZ010000222.1:0-17670 GCA_036276235.1 Humisphaera sp.
GCAAGACAGTTGTAAAGAAACTGAAGGCCCGACCCGGTGGCACCCGCACCGCAGGAAAGCGGGCTGCAACCCAGCCGACGGCGCAGGATATCGCCGCGCGTGTGGCTGTGGCGCGCGACCTGTTTAACCCGGTCGCCGCGACTGCGGCACGAAACGCGTTTCTTCACCGGCAACAGCCACGCAAACATGCCTCGTAATCCGCGCCCGCCCATGGCGGACCCGGATCTGGTCCAGCCCGGCGACATCGTCTGGCTTGACGCAGTCCATCTCACACCGACGCGAGGAGCCGGCGGACATACCTGGCCGCATAACGCAATCTGCCTCTATCACCACTACCACAATCGAGCACTCGCAGACCTCATTGTTAGCGGCACGATTTTCCAGTTTGTCTGCATCAGCTCCATCACCAAATCCCGGCCGCTTGATCCCACAAGACAGGTGCTGCTCGACCACACCGATCCAAACCTCGGCCTCAGCGGACCATCGGCGGCATGCGTCGATTTCGCCCCAAGCGTGATCGTGACCGTTGAAGGCCAGCGGCACATTCTCAACGGAGTCCGACGACTGACTCATCCAGTGCCTCTTCGCGTTTCCGCGTCACCCACTTTGCAGGCGGTGGTTGCACTGTTCAATAAATACTGGTCGGGACAATAGGGCAAGCTCCACAGCCCGCGCGCGACACGAAGCGTGAAGCCTACAATTGACATTTCCGACCCTTTTTCCGAGAACACTTGCGATGGACGTACAACTGGAAGGTTTGAAGTTTGACGGCAATGGCTTGATCCCCGCGATCGTTCAGGATGCGAAATCGCATGAGGTCCTGATGATGGCTTGGATGAACAAGGATTCGCTGGAGAAGACCGTTTCGACCGGGAAGACGCACTTTTACAGCCGCAGCCGCGGGAAGCTTTGGCTCAAGGGCGAAAGCAGCGGCCACGTGCAGCAGGTGAAGGCAATCCGCACCGATTGCGACAAGGATACACTGCTGATCCTTGTCGAGCAGATCGGCGCGGCTTGCCACGATGGGTATTACAGCTGCTTCTACCGCGAGCATCAGATGGATGGGGATTGGAAGACGGTCGGGAAAAAGGTGTTTGATCCGGAGAAAGTGTACGGGGAGAAATAAGTTGCCAGTTGCCAGTTGTCAGTGGAAAGACGAATCCGACGCCTTCTTCACTGACAACTAACAACTGACAACTCATTGATCCCACTGACAACTGGCAACTGACAACTGACAACTTATTTCCAAACAAGGACGCGAAGTGGCGGCGCAAACAGCTCGGGAGCGTAAGAAAGTTTCGCCGCCTTTGGCTGCGCCGGCGGTTGCGGCTGCGCGGCCGGCGGCGGGATTGTGGCCGCTTTTGCTGCTTGCTTATCCGGTGCTGACGTTGATCGGGTTCAATCTGCTGCAGCGGCCGGGGGTGATGGTGGAGGGGCAGCAACTCTCTGAAGTGCGGGCGATCATGATCGCCTCCAGCACGCTGACACTCACGGGCTTTCAATTCGCCGTAGGGCCCAACGAATTCAATCCGGAGAGCATTCAGGGGCCGGCGATCATCCTGACCCTGACGATGGCCGGCACGCTGCTGGCGCTCGTCGCCGGCGGATGCGCCGCGCGGCGCGCGCTGCGGCTTCCATGCTCGGATCGCCAAATCATCATCGCGGCGGTGGTTGCCGAAGCGCTGGCGGTTCTCGCCGGGTCGGCGGGATTGCTGGGCGAAGGGCGATCGTTCTACGAAGCCATCCAACTCGCGGTCAGCGCATTCGGCAACAGCGGCGCAGTCGTATTTCGCCCTAATGCCGGCGGAATGCCTGCCCTCACAAGCTGGCGCGTGCATGGCGTGCTGCTCCCGCTCTCCGTGCTCGGCGGGCTGGGGCTGCCGGTGCTGATGGAATTGTACGATGCGCTCTTTGGTATCCGTCCCCTTTCGCGGCATTCGCGAACCGTGCTCACCGCTACCGCAGCGCTTTACGTAATCTCCGTGGTCGGCCTCGCCTGGTGCATGCTCGAGGGGGATTCGCCCGCGCCCGCGAGCGTGCGCGAGGCGCTCGTGAAAAGCTCCGCAACAATTTTGGATGCGCGCACGGCGGGCTTGCCTTTGGGGTTGATCAAGAATGTTCCCGTCTCGCAATGGCTGATCGTGCTGCTGATGATCATCGGCGGCAGCCCCGCCGGCACCGCGGGCGGCGTCAAAGTGACGACGTTTTGGGTTTTGGGAAACGGCGTTGTTGATATCCTGCGCCGGCGCGCCGTGAGCCGCGTCGCGGGCATCGCCGCGATCTGGCTGGTGTTTTACCTGGCGGCAGCACTGGTTGGGGTTTTGGCGATTAGCGCCGCGGAGCCGCAGCTACAATCAGATCGCGTCTGGTTCATGACGATCAGCGCACTGAGCAACGTCGGTCTCTCGCACGATCCTATCTCCATCGTCGGCGCCGGCTCGTATGCTCTTTCGACGCTGATGCTAATTGGTCGAATCGCGCCGCTGATCGTGCTATGGATTCTGGCGCTGTGGATGGATGAGGTAGATGTTTTGGTTGGGTGAGGATTGCGCGTCCAGCATCCGATCGTAAATCGCTTCGACCGATCGCGTCGTGATCGGCGCCGTGAAATGCTCGCGCACTCGGGCATGCCCGGCGCGTCCCATTTCATCGGCTCGTTGCGGGTTCTCGAGGATGCCGCAGATCGCGTTTCCCATCGCTTTGGCATCGTTCATGGGGACAAGCAAGCCGGTTTTTCCGTCCTCGACGATTTCCGGCACTCCCCCGCCGGCGGTGGCGACGACTGGTTTGCGCGCGGCCATGCCTTCAACAACAACCTGCCCAAACGGCTCGCCGGTGATCGATGCGTGAACGAGCAGATCCAGATCGTGAACCGCTTTGGCGACATCCTGCCGGAAACCGTCGAAGTGCACTACCTCCTTCAGCCCCAGTCGCGCAACTTGAGCGCGAATTTCGCGCTCGTAGTCTTCCTCCTCAAAGAGCGCGGCACCGATGATATCAAACTGCGCCGCAGGGAATTGCTGCCGAACCAGCGCCGCCGCTTGGATGAAAATATGCTGGCCCTTCCATCGAGCGATGCGGCCGACCAGGCCGATCTTCGGCGCATCCTCCCTGCCTCCGCGCGGAACCTCCGGAATTTCGTACGGCGTGAAATCGATTCCCGAATACGCGACATGCGCACATTTGCCCGGCGGTAGCTTGAGCGTCTCCAGTGTTGACCGCGAGTTGGCCAGCACGCAGGTCGGAATATGCCGCGCGAGAAATCGGAAAACTTTCACGACCTTCTTCGGCAGATATTGCTCGTCGATCCGATCGCGCACATGCCAGATGAGCGGTCGGCGGGCCAGCCGCGCTGCGAAGCCGCCGATCAGATCGGACTTGAGGGAGTTGGTGTGAACCAGATCAGGCTTGAGCCGGCGAATGAATCGCGCGACTTGTCGCACGGCGCCGAGCGTCGAGAAGATTTCGCGCAATCGCCCGAGGCTCGATGCGCCCAGCGAATCCTTGCGCGCATCCAGAAGCTCGCGGGAAAGGGGAAGAATGTGCGGCTCGACTTTAATCTCGCGCAGCTTTTGGGCGAGCGGACCCTCTGAAAAGAGCAGCACAACCGGAAGAAACCGAGCTCGATCCAGATTCGCAATGAGATTGAAGAGCGCGATCTCCCCGCCGCCCAGCTTGGCGGTGTGATCGATGTAGAGGATCGTCTTTGGCGCACCGTTCAGGCAAGCACCTCATCAAACACCGCGCGAATCTGCGGCATCACCGCGGCCCAATCAAATCGGGCCGCGTACTCCCGACATTGCTGCGCGCTGGGAACGGGAATCCGGCCCGAGAGTGCTTCGATGATTCGATCGGCGATCGCCTCCGGCTCCGTCGAATTGAAGATGAGTGAAGGCTCCAGCCCGCGCAGAATTTCCGGCGTGCCGCCGATCGACGTGCCCAGTACCGGCGTGCCGCTGGCGAGCGATTCAACGGTAATGAGGCCAAAACCTTCCAATGCGAGAGTCGGCACGATTGAGAAATTGGCGGCCGCATATGCGAACGGCAAATCCTGCTCGGGAATGAACCCGAGCAATCGGACATGTTCGCTCAGGCCCGCATCCGCAATGCGCGAGCCAAGCTCACCGGCCAGTTCACCCTTGCCGCCGATCATCAGCAGGACATCCGGATGGCGCGCGCTGAGGATTTTCATCGCGTCGATAAGACCTTCGAGGCCCATTCGCCGCGCAAGGCGCCGAATGGCGATGAGGATCGGGCGATTCTCCGGCCAACCGAGCCGCGCGCGTGCTTGCGAACGATCGACGTTCAGATAGGCCGACAGATTCAGTCCACCAGGAATCACCCGGATTCGATCGCGCGGCACGCCATAATCTTCGCGCGCGATTCGTGCGAACGCATGAGAGAGCGTGATGACGCGCGCGGCCTGTTTCAGCACCGCCAGCTCAACCCGCCGCGCGAATGTCGCGCGGGCCCAGGTGCGAAAGCCGCGCGATTCGGCGCGAATCTCGGCGGCAAACGGTCCGTGAAAATGCGTGACGATCGGCAATCCCTTGAGATGCAAAAGACCCGGATACGTGTACAGCGCAAAATGCGAATCGATGACATCGATTCCTTCACGAACGGCCTGCGCGATCTGCGCCCGCGCGCCACCAAGGCGCGCGGGGAGCGATGCGCCGCCGCCGGCCAGCGGCCGCACGCTCAGCGCACCATCGCACTGCTGACAGGCAGAAACCAGCGCGACCCCCTCAATGCCGCTGCTCGGCGAAGCATTCACCTGCTCGAAGAAATAGCGATTGAGCCCCCCATCGCGCACGTCGGGAAACCAATCCATTCCGATCATCAGCGCGCGAATGCGCCTGGTCGTCGCGAGCGCGGCTGTCGCTGGCGTCGAAGTTGGATCGCCTTGCGTCATCGCCCCGCCGCTCATCGTCCATCCGGTGAAAGCGCCGCCAGCGGCTGATCCGGGTCGAGCGTCTTGTCCACGAAAATGCGCTGCCAGATCTCCAGCACCATCAGCGTCCAGAGTTGATTTCCCCAATCGCGCCGGCCCGATTCGTGCTCGTCCACCAGCGTGCGAACGCCCTCGGGCCGGAAAAGTCCACGATCGTTTGATGTCTTGGATGTGAGCAGCGTGCGAACCGTTCCGGCCAGATCGCGCCGCAGCCAGGTGCTCGCGGGCATTACAAATCCGCGTTTTCGCCGATAGATCACCTCGCGCGGCACATATCGCTCGGCCAGCCGCTTGAGCAGATGCTTCGTGCGGAAATTGCGCGTGAGCTGCGACGCGGGAATTGTTGCCGCGAATTCCACCAGATGTGTATCCAGCAGCGGCGAGCGCGCCTCCAGCGAATGCGCCATCGTGGAAACATCCATCTTGGTCAGCAGTTGATCCGGGAGATAGCTGACGAGATCTCCATGCAGCGCGCGGTCGGCATCGGTCGGCCCATCAGCCGAGTCCCAGACGTCGGCATAATGCCGATCGGGATCGGATTGATGCAACTCGCTCATGAAGCGCTCGGAGTAAAGCGAGCGGCGGAGCGAGCGCAGGCCGCGGTCATAGACGAATGCATCGCGCGCCGAGCGCGTCGCCGCGCCTGCGAGCATGCGGCCCTTTTTGCCCGCGCGACTGACCAGCATCGCCGCCGCCGGCCGCACCATCGACGGCACCATCCGCCGAAATGCCTGACTGGCGCGGGCGACCACCGGCCGCGCGTAGCCGGCGAAGGCTTCGTCGCCGCCGTCTCCGTTAAGAACAACCGTGACATGTTCCTTTGCCGCGCGGGCCACCGCATACGTCGGCACGATGCTCACATCCGCCAGCGGCTGGCCATAATGCCAGACGATTTTTGGCAATCGCTGAATCTCATCGGAAGGCATCACATGCTCGTGCAGATGCGCCCCCCAGTTCTTCGCGACCGTGCGAGCGTAGGGCCGCTCGTCGAATTCTGGATTCTCAAATCCAACAACGACCGCTTCCACCGGCCCGGCCCCCAGGTCCGACATAATGCTGACGATAAGACTCGAATCGACGCCGCCGGAAAGAAACGCCCCCAGCGGCACATCGGACACCAGCCGCCGCTCAACGGCGCTGCGCAGCAGTGTGTTCAGCTCTTCCAGCAGGTCCTGCTCCGATCGCTCTTTCTTGTCAGCATAAGAAAGCCGCCAGTAACGGCGTTCAGATAAATCCGCGCCGATTTTCCATGTTGCGCAATGTGCCGGCCGCAGCATCGAGACGCCGCGATAAATTGTCCGCGGCGCGGGGACGGCTTGATAAATCAGATACTCATCCATCGCGATCGGATCGATGGCCGGCCGCGATGGTAATAGTTCGAGCAGCGTGTTGAGCGTCGAAGCGAAGGCTAGCCCGCCATCGAATTGCGAATAGTAGAGTGGTTTTTTCCCAAAGCGATCGCGCGCGACTGAAAGTTCCTGCGTGCGTTCGTTCCAGATCGCAAAGGCGAACATGCCATGCACGCGCTGCAGCAATCCGTCCAGGCCCCATTCCTCATAGCCGTGAATCAGGATTTCGGTGTCTGATTTGGAGCGGAATTGGTGCTTCTTTTCCAGCTCGGCGCGGAGATGCTTGAAGTCGTAGATTTCGCCGTTGAAGACGATCCAGACATCGCCGTTCTCGTTGCACATCGGCTGATTGCCGCTGGGGGAGAGGTCGATGATCGCCAGCCGCTGGAAGATGAGCGATGCGTTGCCGCGCTGCTCGATGCCGCGCGAATCGGGTCCGCGGTGGCGCATGGCATCGGCGCCGCGCGTGAGGGTTGGCAGATCGACAGGTTCCCGTGAGATTACGCCCGCAATGCCGCACATAAATCGCCGATGAATTGGGTCGTCCGTTCGATCTGGGACGCCTTGTCAAAAATACTGAGCTCGCGCGGGATGGAGCCGCGCTTGTCATTTATTTGCTGGAGCGAAATGGTTCGCATCAGGTCGGCCAGCGCCCGGATGTATCGCGGATCCCAAGGCGAATCACCCGGCAATCTCCAGAGCCAACCATCGTTCAGATCATAGGCCAGCGGAATTTCGCCGGTCACGGTCGGCAGGCGTGCCGCCACATATTCGCTGATCTTGGTCGTGTACCGGAAGCTGCCGACGCCGTCCACGCTTTGCGGTAGGCTTCCCACGTCCATGGCCGCCAGATACTCAAGTACCTGCTCGCGCGGCACGCGGCCAGTGAGAATAATTGTCCGGCCGAGCTGTTCGCCCGCCAAATCCTTCAGATGCTGCATGCCGCTGCCGTCACCGGCGATCAAGACGCGCAAGTCCGCCCGTTTTGCCAGGACCGCCGCCCGCACCAGCTCCGACCCATAACAAAACTGAACGCGATTGTTCCAATCCAGGCTCCCCACAATCCCACAGACAATGGCATCATCTGGAATGTTCCATTGCGCGCGGACCCGCGCGCGGCCGGCGACGAGTTCCGCCTCGCTTTTGCTCCACGGCGCCCACCCGGCGGCGGTCATCCCGCGCTGGGCGCCCATCGTCAGCGCGCGGCCCACAAGATAAGGCGTCCACCCGATAAATCCGCTTGACAGGCGATAGAGCCAGCGCTCATAGGCGCGGAAAATCGGCCCCAGCACAGGCTTCTTCATCGAAAGAAACGGCGCGACCGCGTCGCCGCTGCTGACGACGTAGTGAACGCCGTAGAGCAGACGCGCAAGCATGAGGGCGGTCCCGCCGGCGCTGCCGGTGCCTTCCATGACGACCAGAGCCGGACGGGTCTTCTTCAGCGTCCAGAGCAATCGCCGAAAGCTGCCAAACTTGCCGGCACGGTTGAACGGAAAGACTTCCGCGCGCAGTTTGCTGGTGAGATCGATGATGCGCGATTCTTCGCCGTGCCCGCTCCCCTGGGTGGCGAAGATCAGCAGCCGCGGCTCCTGGTCGGGTTGCTCGCTCATGCCGAGGCTCCGGCCGGAACGCGAGGCTTGTGCTTTCGCAGGTGCTCCTCGAACAGCTCGACATACTGGCGGCCCATGTGGCTCCAGCCATGCTCCTCGGCAACGGCTCGCGCGGCGATCTTCGCCTTGGCGCGGACATCCCCATCCAGGAAGCGCGTGATCGCGCCGACCAGACCGTTCAAATCCTCCGGATCGGCCAGCACGTGCCCGCACTCCGGCGAGATCAGCTCGCTGCCTCCGGCGGTTTTTGCCGAGATCACAGGAAGCCCCGAGGCCAGCGCTTCCAGCAGCGCCAGTGAGCAGGCCTCGTAACGCGAAGGGAAAACAAACATATCGCATGCCCGCATCAGTTTTGGCACGTCGCGCCGAAATCCGAGGAATCGCACGCGGTCGGCAAGTCCCATTTTCCGCGCCATCGCGGGAAATGGGCTTTGCGCTTCATCGCCCACCACAGCCAGCTGCATCTGCGGAATCTTTTGCACCGCGCGAAGCACGCCATCCAGATTCTTGCGCGGCGTGCGAATGCTGCCGACGAATAGCGCCAGCGGGCCCGCGGCCGGCAATCCCAGTTTCTCGCGCGATTCCTCGCCGGGATGGAATTCGGCAAGATCGACTCCGTTGACGATTACCCGCACCTTGGCGTCATCGATCCCGATGCCGATCAATTCTTCGCGCACTTGTGCCGAGACTCCCACGATAGTCTGGGCGGCGTCAAATGCCTGCCGCTCCCATCGCACGTTGCATTTGGCGTAAACCGCGTGATACCAGGCGGCGGGGCCTCGCTTGGTTTTGGAATCATGCATGCTCGAGCGGCTCCAGGCGCCATGCACGAAATGACAGATATTCACCGCATGGGGCTCCGCCAAGACCGCGCCGTTGGCGACGACCAGATCGACCTGGCCGCGAAGCTGCCGTACCAACTTATTCGCCCGCGGCGTGAAGTGCATGCCGTGCAGAAGATCAGGCCTGTTAATCCATAGTCCCAGGCGGTTCCAAATCGCCCCGGTATCGAGCACCTCGGGAGCGAGCTGTTCGCAAATCATATTGACGCCGATCCCCACGCTTCGGCAATATCGCACCAGCTCGTAATTGACGCGCCCCTGCCCGTTGCCTCTTACCACGTTGTGCGTCACCAGCGCGATCTTCAATGGATCATGTCCTCTCACGTATTGTATCGGCAGGTTGATCTTTTGCAGCGCAGACTGGAAAGTAATTGTGCGAAGGATCGAACGCCGCCGATGTGGCACGAAGGACCTGAATGGATGATCTGGACATCAAGTATCGACTCATGGGCAAGGCCCTTGCGCCCCGGCCCATTCGCATGAAAGTGCCCGGCTGGGGCGGCGATCCTGCCAAGAAAATGGAGGATGGCTCCGATCCGCAGCCCTGGCATTGCCGCCCGTGGGTGGACGCCGCCAATTATGGGCTCGAGATGCTTTTTCCTTATGAGACCGAGGCCCACGTTCTGAATGTCGATGGCGTCATCAAGGTCGAATGGAACTGGCAACAAGAGCCCGGCGGCGGGCTGACCGGCGCCGAATTTGGCATCTTCGACACCGTGCCGCATCAATTTTATCTCTTCGAGAGCGGCGTCGATTTGCAGGCGCCGCCGGGATTTGTTTTGCAGACGCAGCCGCATCCCAGATTCTTCACCGATCAGACTGGAACAGTGCCGCCCGCGCTGATCGGGCATGTGCAGAGCGAATGGTGGCCGCGGCAGCAGTTTGTCGTCTTCAAAATTCCCCCGCGCGGACAGCGGCATATTTTTCGCAAGGGTGAGCCGTACGTTCAGATTCTTTTCGTTCCAAAGGGACAGGAGTACAAGGCCTCGCCGATGGACGAAATCCTGGCGGCCCGCCGGCGCGAGCTGGCTGATTCGATTCACGCCACCACGTCCTACATCGCCGACAACGTCTGGCATAACCCGGACGGCAGCCAATTCAAGAGTCATTACAAGGTGCTGGCCCGCGCCTATGCGCGCGAGGGACAGGCGGGCGTCGATAACGCCGTGAGCGAAGCGGTCAAGCGACGGAGAGAGGCGGTGCCCGCGGGCAAGTCCGCCGCCGAGTATGTGCAATTGGCCAATCAATATCGCGAGGAAGGGAAGCATCTGGAGGCGCGCGATCTGTATATGTCGGTGCTGCGGACCGAGCCGCAAAATGCCGACGCGGCATTTGGCCTGGCGAGACTCGCCGACGCCACCGGCATGCCGCAGTTTGCCTTTCGCATGTTTCAACACTCGGCGACGGTCCGCCCGCAAGTTCCCGATGCTCACATTCAAATGGGATTGCTGCTGCAGCGCTACGGACGATTCGCCGAAGCCGAGGCGTGCTTCCGCAATGCGCTGCGAGCCGCCCCGCGCGAGGTGACCGCAATGTGTCATCTGGCGGTAACGCTCGCGCAGCAAGGGCGCATCCCCGAGGCGATGGCGATGTGCCAGACGGCCCTCTCGATGGCGCCCCAATCTCCGCTGCCGCTGAGCGTCTTCGGCCAGATCCTCGCATCGCAGCGCCGCTTCGGCGAAGCGCGTGCCTGCTTCCAGGCGGCACTCACGCTCGACCCCAACAACGCCGACCTTCGTAAAATGCTCGAGGCGCTACCCTCTTGACGATCGATCAGGCGTACAATCTCGCGCGGCAACAATATGACAGCGCCCAACGCGCCCGGGCGGAACAAATCTGCCGGGAGATTCTGGCGCAGCAGCCGAATCATCCGACGACATTGCATTTGCTCGGGATCATGACCGCACAAGCCGGCCAGATCGCGCCGGCGATTGAACTGCTGCGGAAGGCCATCGCGGCTCAGCCGAATTTCTATCACGCCCTTAACGATCTCGCGGGGGCGCTGGAGATCATCGGGCAAAGGGACGAAGCGCTGACGATCTATCAGACCGCGCTGCGCCTTCAGCCGAACAATCCAATCGCACACTACAACCTTGGCCACTGTCTTCAAAGCTTTCGCAGAGATGCCGAGGCCATCGCCGAGTTCCGGGCGGCGCTCACATTGCAGCCCGATTTTCACGAAGCGATGAACAATCTCGGCAATGCGCTGGTTGGGCAGGGACTTGCCGACGAGGCCATCATGTGGCTGACTCACGCCGTGCAGTTGAAGCCGGATGCCGCCGATTATCACCACAACCTCGCCAGCGCGTTTCGAGCCGCCGGCGATCTCGATCGCGCGGCAGAACAGTACCGCCGCGCCCTCTCCCTACAGCCGAATCTGGTCCCGTCGATCCACGGCCTGGGAAATGTTTCGTGCGAAGCGGGTGATCTCGATCAAGCGCTGGAATGCTATCGAAAGGCGCTGGCCCTATCTCCAGCTTCTCACGATATCCACAGCGCTCTGCTCTATTCGATGCATTTTCAGCCCGGTGTCAGCGCGCAGCAAATCCTCGCCGAAGCGCGGCGATGGAATCAGATGCACGCCGCGCCGCTTGCTCGTGAAATCCAGCCGCATGACAACGATGCAATTCCTGATCGCCGCCTGCGCATCGGCTACGTCTCGCCCGATTTTCGCGCTCACGCGGTTGGCCGGTTCATCTTGCCATTGCTTCAGCACCATGATTCCGCGCAGTTCGAGATCATTTGCTACTCAAACACAGCGCGGCCGGATTCCACCACGGCACGATTGAAAGCCTTCGCGCACCATTGGCGCGACATCGCCGGCATATCCGATGAGCAGGTCTGCCAGATGACTCGCGCCGATCGAATCGACATCCTGATCGACCTGGCGATGCACACCGACGGCAATCGCCTGCTCGTCTTCGCGCGCAAGCCTGCCCCAGTGCAGGCGACATACCTCGCGTATTGCTCAACGACGGGCCTCGATGCGATCGACTATCGCCTGAGCGATCCATACCTCGATCCTCCGGGATTCGATGATCGCCGCTATTGCGAAAAAACCATGCGGCTCGCATCGAGCTTCTGGTGCTATGCCGCGCCGGACGATGCGCCGGACGTGAGTAGCTCACAACGCGATCGCCCGATCACATTTGGTTGCCTCAACAATTTTTGCAAGATCAGCGAATCAGTCCTCGCCTGCTGGACGGAGATTCTGCGGACCCTCCCCGATTCGCGCCTGGTTTTGCACGCGCATCCAGGCGCGCATCGCCAGAAGCTGGGCGACCGAATGGCCGCTGCCGGCATTGACCCAAATCGAATGGAGTTCATCGGCTTCCTGCCGATGCGCGCGTATTTGGAGCGATATCGCACAATCGATATCGCGCTGGATACCTTCCCCTACGCCGGCGGCACGACCAGTTGCGATGCGCTGTGGATGGGCGTGCCAGTCGTCACGTTCGCCGGAGCCACCGCAGTCGGCCGAGGCGGCGCGAGCATCCTGGCGAATATTGGTCTCCCCGATCTCATCGCACCGACAACCGCGGACTACATCCGCATCGCGATCGATCTGGCGAACGATCGCGCACGGCTCGCAGAATTGCGCGCGACCTTGCGAGATCGCATGCGAGCCTCACCGCTCATGAACGCGGCACAATGCACGCTAGATATCGAGTCGGCAAATCGAACGATGTGGCAAGAGTGGTGTGCGCGTTGAAAGCGGAATCGGCAGGATAAATCCCCGCCCTACGTCGCACCGTGCAATCCTGGGGCACGGCGGTGCTTCATCTTCTCCCTCCCCCGGTACTCCGGGGGAGGGCTGGGGAGGGGGTCGTGTCGAATCAATATCGTCCACGCGAATGACACTCACCCTAACCCTCCCCCGGAGTACCGGAGGAGGGAACAAGATCCCCGCAACCGTCATTTCAATCTTTGAGCATTCGCCCGTAGGGCGGGCACTGCCCGCCGCTTTCGTGCTTCGAGATTCTCTCGCACGCCCGCAACGTGCTACCGCCCCTGCGAAATCGCCGCCGCGGCGGTCGGCTCTCTGTGCAGCGCCATCAAAATTCCATGCGTTCCCAATTCCCCTTCCGCCGCCTCGCGCTGTACGTAGCTTCCGTCCGGCCGCATGTCCCACGCCTGGCGGCGATCGTGCTGCATCGTCTGCAATATCATCCACAATCGCTCGCGAAGATTCCGCTGCTCGATCGGCACCACCGCCTCCACCCGCGCCAGCAGGTTGCGGTACATCCAGTCGGCTGAACCGATGTAAAATTCCCCGTCGATCGCGTCGCTTGCTCCATTGCGAAAATAGAAGATGCGGGAATGCTCCAGGAACCGCCCGATGACGGAGATTACGCGGATGTTTTCGCTCATCCCCGGCACACCGGGCCGCAGCGCGCAGAAGCCGCGCACGATCAGGTCGATCGGCAGCCCCTCGCGCGAAGCCGCGTACAAGTCGCGGCAGATGTCGCTGTCCTCCAGGCTGTTCATCTTCGCGACGATGCGCGCCGGCCGCCCCGCCTGATGATGCGCCACCTCGCGGGCGATCATCGCGCGGAAGCGGTCTTTCATGTTCACCGGGGCCACCAGCAATTTCTTGTAATCGCCCTTGAGCGAGCGGCCGGTGAGATAGTGGAACAGCTCCACCACTTCCTCGGTGATCGCGGGGTCGCAGGTAAACAGGCCCAGATCAGTATAAAGCTTGGCGGTCTGCGCGTTGTAATTTCCGGTGCCGACGTGGCAATAGCAGCGGATGCCGTCCGGGTCCTGCCGCACCACCAGGGCGAGCTTCGTGTGCGTCTTAAGGCCGACGATGCCATAGACGACGTGAACGCCGGCGTTTTCCAAGGCCTGCGCCAACACAATATTCCGCTCTTCATCAAACCGCGCCTTCAGCTCGACAAGACATACCACCTGCTTGCGCGCCTCGGCGGCGCGGATGAGCGTGTGGATAAACGGGCTGTCGTCGCCGGTGCGGTAGACGGTCATCTTGATCGCCAGCACCTTCGGGTCTTCCGCCGCCGCCTTGATGAATCGCTCGACGCTGGCGTTGAAGCTTTCGTACGGATGATGCACCAGCAGATCGCCGCCGCGGATGATGCCGAAGATGTCGGCATCATCATCCGCCAGCGCCGGCGGAATCACCGGCGTCCACGGCTCAAAACGCAGCTTCGGCAGATTCAGATCGCTGATCGGACGCAGATCGCCGTAATCCAGTTCGCCGGGCGATTCGTACACATCGTCCGCCGTCAGCCCCAGTTCCTGCTTGAGAAATTGAATGATCCACGGATTGGGATTGGCCCCATGCTCCAACCGCACGGCTCGGGCAAATCGCCGCTGGCGAAGCTCCGATTCCACCAGCTCCAGCAGGTCCTCCGCGTCCTCGTCGTCGTTTTTCACATCCGCGTTGCGCGTCAGCCTAAATGGCATGACGTCGAGGATCGTCATGTTGGCAAAGAGATCTTGCAGATTATTGCGGATAATGTCCACCAGCCGCACGAAGCGGAACTGGCCGTCGGTTTCCCCGCTGCCAACCCGCACCCAGCGCGGCAACGTCTCCGGCACCTTCACCCGGGCAAACATCTGCTCGCTCCGCCCCGGCTGCATCAGCACCACGCCGAGTGAGTCAGACAGATTCGAGATAAACGGAAACGGATGCCCCGGATCGACCGCGAGCGGCGTCAGGACCGGAAAAATATTCGCGCGGAAAAACCGCCGCGCCGCCTGGCGGCCGGCCTCGGGCAACTGCTCCCATTCCAGAAGATGAATTCCGTTTTCGGTAAGGGCCGGCCGCACCTGGCGTTTGAAAATGTCCGCCTGCTCCGCGAGCATCGGCAGCACCGCCTTGCGGATCGCCGCCAACTGCTGTTGCGGCGTGAGCCCATCGGCGGTCTGCGACACCACCCCCGCCGCGATCTGCCGCCGCAGGCCCCCCACCCGCTTCATAAAAAATTCGTCGAGATTGGAGGTGAAAATCTCCAGGAACTTCACGCGTTCCAAAAGCGGATTGCGCGCATCCTTCGCCTCGTGCAGCACACGGCGATTAAACTCCAGCCAGCTCAACTCCCGATTAAGAAACTCCGCCGCCGGCACAGCGGCGTCGGCCGTTGCGGCGCGCGCAACATTATCGGCCCCAGCCGCAGTCGGCGCCGGTTTCCCATTCGCGCGTTCGTCCCCCGTTATTGGCGATACTGGCGGTACGATCATTGGAAAGTCTTCCCTCACAGCCACCACGCTTCCTCACCAACGCGCGCCGGGGGAAGGCTCAAAGTTGCATCGGACCAGCCGGCCCGAAGCTTAAAGGATTAACCGCGACCGGCGCGCAATCCAAGGGGGCAAATGGAATCTTAATACAATCGTAACAATTCAGGAGACGGGAGTCAGGAGTCAGGAGCCAGGAGTCAGGAGGGGAAGCCGGAAGCCAGAAGCCGGGAGCCGGAAGTAAGGAGTAGGGAAATCGACACCAGGACGCGGGGACGCGGGGAATTTCCGTAGGGTGTGCTTTAGCACACGCGGAAACCGCACGATGCTCAAGGGGCATGGGACCCAGCGCTCGCCGCCAAAGCGCATTCACCGGTCAAAGACGAAGCGACGAAGAGCTTGTTCTGATCTTTCTTCGTCTCTTCGCGTGAAATCAAATTGAATCTCACGCAAAGACGCAAAGGATCAAACACAAAATGAATGGCAATCGCCAAAGTGAATGGAACTGAGGATATTCCGCCTTTTTCTCTGCGCCTCTGCGCCTCTGCGCCTCTGCGTGAGATTATTATTTCTTCCGCTGCCCGAGTACCAACCCCGCCACCACAACCGCCGGCTTCAGCCGCACGGCGATTCGGTCCTCCCCCGCCACATTCGCCCACCCGCTTGGCGCGACTTCCCGGACGACATAATTCCCCGCGCTCAAGCCATCAAAAGAAAAACTCCCATCGGCGGCCGTAAGCGTCCGCCGCTCCCCGGCGTCGAGCTTGCCGTTATTGTTGGCGTCGATATAGCGCTCTTGCATGAGCTTGCCAAGCTGCTATTATCCGTGACGCTCGAAGTATACGTGGCCTTCATTGGCACCCCGTACGAGCCAAATCTGTTGACAGGGCAATCACAGGGCTAGGCATCGTTGTCTTTATCGGCGGGCGCAGATTCGTTATTTCGCAAGCGCGTGTATCAGCGAGCATGGCGTAAACGATGGGCCGAAGAGGTCCAGTACTGGCGGCTGCGCCAATCACACGAAAAGGTGCGCGTCTAGATTCAATTCTGGTTCAATGAAAGGAGCGTTTGCGTGGCTAAGACATCTGGCGTTGTGGCGGGATCGCGTAGCATCGTGCCGGTGTGTCCTTCAATAATTACAGCCTTGGTATTCGCATGCCTCGTCGTCGCTCTCTCAGGTTGCGCAGCAACACCTCCTCCGCGCCCATCTACGACCTCCGTGCAGGTCGACATCCCGGTTATCACGCGCCAAGCAGAGACAAAGCAAGATCAGGAAAAAGGAGGATTGGAAATGACCGTTGCGCCGGTTGGCTACCAGCCCGCGACCCATACAAAGACGACCGTTGCACAGGCGCAAGAAACCGTGGGCGGCGAATTGATGGGGGGTCATCAAGGAAAGGTTTACGTCACAATTGATACACAGACAACCGCTCAGGTAAAGCCGGATCGGCTTAGTTTCCTTGTGACGATTAACAATAAGATGCCCCGGGTCTTCCACGGAGCGGGAACCGTCGTCCAATTCAACGTCGGCGGCAGGGTTCTGGCGGTTGATCAGCGCGGCTATAGTACGCTTCAAGGGGCGATTGTTCCGCCGCAGCAACAGCAACAGGTTACGATAGTCGGACCACCATTGTCCGAGTTGCCGGCGAAGTCGGGCATTATTGGGGTCTTTTTGTATGATGTAGTTACACAGCAAAGCGATGCGGGTGTCGTTACAGAGAAGCAGAATTACACTTGGTACTTTGACTACACGATGACGCCTCAGCCGATTGAAGTCGCAGCTCCTCAAAATCGTGCCGGTTATATGCCGATTCAAGAATACCAGCGCATCATGGCGCAACAGCAGATGGAACAGATGCGCGGTCAGCCCTATGCTCCAAGCCAAGTTCCTCCGGTTCCCGCCGGTTATCCCGCTGTAGGTCAGCAGTAGCATCGGATATTTCTATCTGAGCTTCCGCCGCAATAGTTCACCAACAACCCCGGCCTCTTAACCGCGGGAGATACGGAATTATGACGCACAACTCCCGCAATCTGAGGCGACGCGAACGCGAGACCTGGTTCATTGAGGCGCTTGAATCGCGTGTGCTGCTAACCGCGATTACTTCAGGGCAAACCATTAGCGCGAGTATTAGCGCTCATGGTGAGAGTGATGCATACTCTTTCAATGCCAGTGCCGGCGACTCCATCAGCGCGGCAATGACAGTGCTCAACAACGCGTTCGACCCGGAGATGGACCTGTACGGGCCTGATGGCGCGTTGCTCCAGAGCCACTACAACTCCGCCTATTACGGCGGCACGACGATCGACCTGACCAACGCCCCGCTGACTGGCACTTATTCACTTGTTGCCCGCGACCGCGGCGGCGACAACACGGGCAGCTACGGAATCACCATGGCCCATTTCGGACCGGGCGTGAGCCAGAGCGCCGACGGAGATGCCGGGCCAATCGTCAGTGGCCTGACCCGCTCGGCGGTCATCAACGCCGGTGACCTGGACGTGTTCACTTTCTCGGCCAGTGCCGGCGACTCCATCAGCGCGGCAATGACAGTGCTCAACAACGCGTTCGACCCGGAGATGGACCTGTACGGGCCTGATGGCGCGTTGCTCCAGGGCCACTACAACTCCGCCTATTACGGCGGCACGACGATCGACCTGACCAACGCCCCGCTGACTGGCACTTATTCACTTGTTGCCCGCGACCGCGGCGGCGACAACACGGG